>CAZECQ010000040.1:0-16216 GCA_964510545.1 uncultured Pirellulales bacterium
TGTTCAGCCATATAGACAAAAACATTTCAGGTAAAAAATTCCCGGAGGAAAACTTCGTCTTCACCGATATGTTTAAGTCACTTCTGCAGGGCATAGCTCTTTCGGGGACAAAATAGTGAGTTCATCTCGGGTAGTAATAACCGGTTTTGGCGCAATAAGCCCTCTCGGAACCAACAGCAGCCAGATGTGGGACGGTCTGTGTGCCGGCAGAAGCGCTATAGGCAAAATAAAGGCATTTGACCCCGTGGGCTTTACCTGCAAATTAGCTGGTGAGGCTCCGGAATTCAAGATACAACAATATGTCCCAAAGACCATCCGTAAATCCGTCAAGCTTATGTCCAGAGATATTCAGCTTTCGGTCGTGGCAGCGAACGAGGCACTAACGTCCAGCAGGATTGTTACAAAGGCAATCGATGCTGAAAATATCAATGTGGACCCGGCGCGTTTCGCAATCAACCTGGGGGCCGGCCTTATAAGCTGCGATTTGGTTGAGCTTGCCCCTGCGGTGGCAGCAAGTGTTACAGACGGCAAATTCGATATTAAAAAGTGGGGCAAAGAAGGCCTTGAATTGGTAACACCTCTATGGTTGTTGAAATACTTACCAAATATGTTGGCCTGCCATATAGGTATTATCCACGACATTCAAGGACCCAGCAATACTATCACCTGCGCCGAAACATCCGGACATTTGGCGATAATCGAAGCGGCCGAAATCCTGGCTCGCGGCGGTAGCGACATTGCTCTGGCCGGCGGGGCCGAGGCAAAGGTGAACCCTATAGTGATGATTCGCCAGTGCCTTCTCAAAAGGGCTGCAACCGACAACGATGATGAGCCGGCTTCAGCGTGCAGACCTTTTGATGCTGATGCAAAGGGAGCGGTTTTTGGTGAAGCAGCGGGAATTGTCGTGCTGGAAACTATCGAAAACGCCCATAGCCGAGATGCAAAAATTTATGCCGAAGTAGTCGGGGCAGGTCAAAGCTGTAGTATAAATACGGCATACGAAAATATCGAGCCGGACGGCAAAGGGCTTCAGATAGCTTTGGAAAAGGCGATAGCCGATGCGGGAATCAGGCCTGAAGATTTGGATTTGATTATACCGCACGGGACAGCAATCCCAGTGGATGACAGAGCTGAAGCAACGGCAATTGAAGCGGTGCTGGGCAAGGCTGCCAGGAATGTTCCTATCTGGCCGACCAAGAGTATGCTCAGCAATACAGGAGCGGCCTGTGGAGCAATTGATGTTATCGCAGCGGTTTGTGCAATGAATGAGGGTAAAATACCAGCTGCGAAAAACTGCGACAGAAAAGCTGACGGCTGCAACCTTAATATTGTAAAACAACCACAAGAGATAAATATACGCTATGTCCTGTGCTGCAGCTATACGTACGGCGGACAAACCGCAGCTGTAGTACTGAAAAAATTTAATGGCGAAATGACAAAATAAATGTTTGATAACCAACAAAAACAGCGTGTCGTCATAACCGGTATGGGTATCGTTTCACCTCTGGGGCACGATGTAGAAACTTTCTGGCAGGCGATGATGGATGGTAAGAGTGGAACGGCAAAAACAACCATTTTTGATGCCTCTACATTCCCGACGACCTTTAGTGCAGAAGTTAAAAATTACGACTTGTCGAAATATACAAAAAAAACGCAACTTCACGAGTACAGCAACAGAGGCAGTGGTTTTGTCATTGGTGCAACGGCTCAGGCCTGTCGGCAGGCTGGGATTGACATCGAAATCGACGAGCCGGGCGATAATATAAACCGCACAAAAATGGGAATTTATCTTGGGGCAGGCGAAGGTTCTGTTGATAACGATGTGTTTTTCGATGCCATAGTGAAGGGCTGGGACGATGAAAACAACCGGATGGACTGGGGCAAATGGGCAGATGTGGCGTTCGGCCGGATGGTTCCGATGTGCGAGCTTGAGCAGGAACCGAATATGCCCGCTGCTCATATCGCAATGCTCACCGGTGCCCGCGGACCAACGAGAAGCTGCCTTACCGCCTGCGCAGCCAGCACCCAGGCGGTGGGCGAAGCAATGATGCTCATTCGCAAAGGAGCTGCTGATATTATGATTACGGGCGGTGCACATTCAATGATACATCCATTGGGGCTTATGGGCTTTAACCGCCTTACCGCCCTATCAACAAGAAATGACAGCCCGCAGACGGCATCCAGACCCTTTACTATCAGCAGAGATGGATTTATCCTTGGCGAAGGGGCAGCTATACTGATTCTCGAATCCCTCGATTCAGCGAAAAAACGGGGAGTGAAAATCTTGGCTGAGGTCGTCGGTTATGGCAGCACTTCCGATGCATTCAGGATTACGGATATGCACGAGGACGGCAGAGGAGCAATACAGGCAATAACTGCGGCATTAGCCGATGCAGGGCTTAGCTACAAAGATATAGATTATATTAATACGCACGGCACAAGTACGGTGGAAAACGATTCGATAGAGACCAAAGCAATTAAAACAGTCTTTAAGGAAGAGGCGAAAAATACCCCAGCCAGCAGTGTCAAGAGTATGCTCGGGCATTTAATCGGGGCCGCAGGCGCTGCCGAATTGATTAGCTGTGTTCTGGCGATAAAAAACAATACTTTACCCCCAACAATGAACCTTAATGACCTGGACCCGGAACTTGATTTGGATTATGTGCCGAATGAGCCGAGAAAGTACAATGTTAATATCGCTATAAATGAGTCATTCGGTTTTGGCGGACAAAATAATGTCTTAATCGTTAAGAGATACCAGGAATAATTATGATAGATATTAAAGAGATACGTGAGAACCCGGATAAGTTCAAAAAAGCTGCTAAAGACAAAGGCTTTGATGTTAACATCGATAAACTGCTTGAATTAGACAAAGCTCTGAAATTGGAAAAACAGCGACTTCAGGATATTTCCACAGAAAAAAACCGTATCGGCAAATCAATTCCAAAGCTCTCCGGAGAGGAGAAGCAATCTGCCTTGGTTACACTGTCAAATCTCAAGGTTGAAGAAGCTGACCGTAATGAAAGTATCAAAAATAATCAGCCGGAATTTGACGCGCTTGTATTTCAAGTAGCGCAACCGGCCGATGATGATGTGCCAATCGGCAAAGACGATACGGAAAACGTCGAGATAAGAAAAGAGGGCGAAATACGCCAATTCAATTTTGAACCCAAAGACCACGTTCAATTAGGACTGGCTCTGGGTATTATAGATATTGAGCGAGGCGTCAAATTAGCAGGGACAAGAAACTACTTTCTAAAAGGTGATGGTACGCTTTTGCACTGGGCCATTCTGCGATTTGCAATGGATTGTATGGTCGAGAAAGGATATGAGCCGTTGTCGGTGCCGGTGCTTATGAAAGATGAAGCGATGATAGGCACCGGTTTTTTCCCCGGCGCCGAAGAGCAGACGTACCGGATGGAAAAGGACCAGCTTAATCTGGCCGGGACGGCGGAGGTGCCGCTGACAGCTTATCATATGGGGGAAATACTGAACGCCGAAGAGCTGCCGAAAAAATATGTGGCGCTGTCGAGCTGTTTCAGGCGCGAGGCCGGAGCAGCAGGCAAAGATACGTACGGGCTTTATAGAATCCATCAGTTTGACAAGATTGAGCAGGTGGTTATCTGTAAAAACATCGCCGAAGTTAGCAATAAGTTCCACAATGAGATTTTAGCTAATGCCGAGGCAGTGATGCAGGCACTGGAGCTGCCCTACCGTGTTGTCAACGTCTGCAGTGGAGACCTCGGCAGAGGCCAGGCCAAAAAATTCGATATCGAAGCGTGGATGCCGTCGCGGGGCAGCTACTGCGAAACACACAGCGCAAGCAAGTTCTATGGCTTTCAGGCAAGACGGTTGAACCTTCGTTACAAAAACGCTGCAATAAAGAAAAACATCTTCTGCCATACGCTGAATAATACAGTGATTGCCAGTCCTCGTATATTGATACCGATTCTGGAGCTTTATCAAACAGAGGACGGCTCGGTAACAATACCGAAAGCCCTCCGCCCGTATATGAACGGCAAGAAGTGTATATCGTGACATAAGGCAAAATTGTACTTGAATCTTGCCTCTTGAGTCTGTAGTCTGTCTCGATATGGACGATATACAGCGGAAATTAGCCCTGATTGATAAGCAGTTTGCCGGGAGGGATTTTCACAGGCAAATCATAAGTACAGCCCCCCTGCTGTTCGCGGCTGTCGGCCTTATAGCGGGAATCCTCATACAAAGTGCGCTGTTCGAGTCACGGGCTGCGAGCGATGGAGCACGTCTAATCTGGTTCTGGCTGATACTGCTCGCATTATGCGCGGTATCTGCAATTCTGTTCTTTGTCATCAGGAGAAGAGGCAAGCTTATTTCTTACGCACCTGTGCTCTTAAGCTTTTGTACCCTTATTTACTTTGTCTGTTTGGGTTCGATTCGGCTGACAAGCTATAAGCACCCCCTGCCGAATGACATTTCTAATTTCGTTTCCAATGAGCGCAAATTAGCAACGATACGGGGGCGAATTATTACCGGGCCATATATTAATAAGTACAGGCAATGGAAATTTGCAAAGTTTAAGCACACCGACCCGGCTGCCAGTTTCTATTTAAAACTCGGCGAAGTGAAAACTACTAAAGGCTGGGCAAAGGCAGCCGGCACCGTACGAGCCCACATTGCCGAGCCGGTGATAGATTTAAAAACCGGTGATTATATACAGGCATACTGCTGGCTGGACAGATTCAAACAGGCCACTAACCCGGGGCAATTTGAAACCGCAAAGTACCTTGCTCGAAAAAATGTCTTCATTGGAGCTTCTGTAAAATCGCGAGATGGTATTGAATTATTGGAAAGCGATTCCGCATCTATCTTTATGAAACTGCAAAGAAAGCTAAAAGGAGCTGCTGCGCAGGCGTTGTTAGGTAATATGTCGCCGCAAGACCCGAGTGAGGGTCTTATTCAGGCGCTGCTGCTGGGCTACCGCAGCAATATCGACAGTGCCACTTACAAGGCGTTCCGCAAAACCGGATTGCTGCACCTTATCAGTCTTTCCGGCATGCATCTGGGAATTTTAGCGTCAATTATCTGGTGGCTGTGCAAAACTGCAGGTTGGATGAAGCCGATAAGGGCGATTATTTGTATTATTGCGATATGTATTTTTGTGTTGATTGTTCCACCGAGAGCACCGACTTTAAGGGCGGCTATTATATGCTGGGTATTCTGCGCATCTTTTTTCTTTCGCCGAAATCCCAATTCTCTCAACACATTATCGTTGGCAGCAATAATCCTGCTGCTAATAAGGCCAACCCAGGTATTTGAAGCCGGCTGGCAACTGTCATTCACATCAGTCCTTGGGATCATATTTTTTACAGACAGAATCGAATTTTTTCTGTCTGAAAAAATTATGAACAGTAACTTGTTTGCTAAAACACCGATGACAAAACTGCTCTTTCGCATAGTCTCAAGGCCGGGTCCGTATTTGTTGAAGTTATTCTCCGTTGGTCTTGCTGCCTGGCTGGGTGGTGCAGGCATTTTGCTGTATCATTTTTACTCAATCAATCCTTTCACCAGTATCTGGACAGTCCTTGCTTTTCCGTTTGTGGCCGGTATTTTAACTATCGGATTTTTAAAAATGATTTTGACTGCCCTGCTGCCGACCACAGCAGGTCTCTTAGGTATAATTATAAGTAACCTGTCCGATTTGTTGATTTGGTTTGTAAAGCTCTTCGCAGGTTCAGGGTTGTCGGAGATAATCGTAGGCAGAGTAAATGTCATCGTGATTGTTTTTTACTACTGCCTTATCATCTTTGCCGGCTTTGTTTATTTTCGAAAGCCGTTAATAAAAAAGGCAATATGCACCACAATGGCTTTGGTGCTCATTGTTTTCTTAGGTGCTCTGAAATGGCAAAGAACACACAGGGATAATTTAGTAATGACCTGCCTGGATGTCGGTCACGGCCAAGCAATACTGGCCCAGATGCCGGGCAAAGCCAACATTCTCTTCGATGCCGGTTCACTGTACAATAACGATGCCGGCAGGAGGATTGTTACGGCCTTTTTGGACTACAGCGGAATAAGTAAAATCGACGCCATTATCATAAGCCATAACGATGTGGACCATATCAACGCAATACCGGAGATTGTCGAGCACTGCAGAGTCGGTACTGTCTATGCAAATGAGGCGTTTATACACAATAAAGATGAATGGGGAACAGCAAAATTTCTTCGCAACTGGTTTAATCAAAACGGCCTTAAAATCGAATCCTTAAGCAAAACCCTCAATATAAGCAAAGGCGTCAATATAAAAATTATTTGGCCAAATGAAAAAATATGCCAGAATGAACAATTGAGTGATAATGACAAATCTGCGGTCTTATTGATTGAATTTGCTGGTAATGGAATACTTTTGTGTTCCGACATAGAGAAATTTGCACAGAGGCAGCTCCTGCAATTTTTCCCCAATCTAAAATCGGAAGTCATCGTTGTTCCTCATCACGGCTCAAATAACACATTAGACATCGATTTTCTAAAAAAGCTTGACGCTGATGTTTTGCTTTACAGTTGCAGTCGTAAACAGTATAAAAGACAACAAAAAAACAAACAGCAAAACAAGGCAAAGGTATTCTACACAGCCAGAGACGGAGCAATTGCCGTTTGCTTCGAAAAAGATGGCACATTAAAATTTGTTAGTAAAATTCTCAGATAGAAAAGGAAACCGCCATTATGAGAAAAATCGGAAAAGTTTTAACAATTATAAGTTTAATCTTAGTCGTTTTGACATTCACCGGTATCTGCCAGGCTAAAACACGACTCAATCGTCCTGATGGCAAAGAAAATATTAAAAATATAATCTTCTGCATCGGCGATGGTATGGGGTTGGGACAGACAACACTTGCGCGTATGAAATCCCTAGGTCCGGATGGAATGTTGCATATTGAACAAATGCCTGTTGTCGGCCTGGTTCGCACACATTCTGCAAACGCACTTCGGACAGATTCGGCTGCAGCTGGAACGGCACTGGCCAGTGGCATCAAAACCAATAACAGAATGCTCGGTATGACTGCTGACGGGAAAAATTACCAGAGTATTCTTGAAGCAGCTAAAGCTGAAGGAATGAGAACCGGCCTCGTTGCTACTTCTACCATAAGCCATGCAACGCCAGCTTCGTTCGCCGCGCACGTAGAATCCCGCCGGATGGAGAATGAAATCGCCCGGCAGCTTATTGCAAATAAAATACACGTGTTGCTGGGGGGCGGAAGGCAGCATTTTCTGCCTAAAAAAGATGCTCACAGCAGTCGAAATGATAATATGGACCTGATAAGGCAGGCCAAAAAAGCCGGCTATTGTTATGTACAAAACGCCGAAGAACTCAAAAATGCCCGGGGGCCGTATCTGCTGGGACTTTTCCAGCATGGGCCATTGACCACCAGACCACCGGAACCAACTTTAGCCGAACTTACAGAAAAAGCTATCGAGGTACTCGACAGCAAAGAGAAAAAACCGTCAAATAAAGGTTTTTTTCTAATGGTCGAAGGTAGTCAGATAGATTGGGCTTGTCATGACAACGATGTAAATAATACCCTCAGGCTGGTTCTTTGTTTTGATGAAGCTGTCAAATCCGCTGTCGATTTTGCCCTGAAAGACGGGCAAACACTGGTTGTTGCCACTGCTGACCATGAAACAGGGGGTTTGACGATTAATGACGGCAGCCTGAAAGGGGATAATTTAGACGTGCATTGGTCAACGAAAAAACACAGTTGTTTGCCCGTACCTCTTTATGCACTCGGTCCTAACGCCGATATGTTTTCCGGCGTCTATGACAATACAGAAGTTCCGAAGAAGTTTGCACAATTATTAGGTATAAAGTCATTTCCAAAAGTAATGGACTAAATATGCGTGAGTGGGATTAGCTCGCAACCAGAACGGCAGCAGGTTTTACTTTGCCAATGACTCAACCAATAAAACCATACAGGATGCCTATGACGGTTACATCTATTTGTCCCGCCCTTACTTCAGGTTATAAACAATCGCTGGTATGGTTAACAAAAACGCCCTTTCCGGTGATATAGCCGAGAAATTAAATATTTCAGTATCTTTTCTACGGAAAGTCAATAAGCAAAATCAGTTTTGTCCATAATTGCTTGCCGTTAACCGAACCGGTCATTATAACAATACCAGTGTGCTCCTGCGGGTTAAACTCACTGTAACAGCGAAAGCCCGTGCTATTTGAACCACCGTGCCAGCAGCGAATCCCAAAATCTGTTTTTCCGATAGCCCATCCCAGTCCGCGATGAAAAGACTTACACTTCACATCGTCATAAAGCCGTATGGGTCTTGATGAAGCTGGTTCGTCTAACTTAACAGCAGACGTCAGCATTTCTTCGATACTGTCTTTGCTCAACGAATGCTCGGCAGAGCGGCCATCTTTCATCACTTCTATAATAAACCGGGCGTAATCATCCGGAGTACAATACATAGTAAAAGCTGAGTTGTCTTTGCGGTATAGCCGTCGGTTCGGCTTGACCTTGCCGGCTTTATCATGCCCGGCCGATGCCAGGTTGTCATATCGTTCTTGCCAGACATAACTGCTGGAAGTCATTTCAATCGGGTCGAGCAATATCTCCTTCATAAGCGAATTTAATGGCTTGCCGGTAATGTGTTCAATCACGCGCTGGAGATACAAAAACCCCTCACCGGAATATCCGTAGTTGGTGCCCGGCTTGAATTTGACCGTTATCGGCCCGCCTTTGCGCCAGCCGCCTTTTCGCCAGTTCGGAAAACCGGTTGTGTGCAGCATTACCATACGGGCTGTAATCAGCTTGTGAAGCGGCTCATCCTGCAGGTACGGCCTGTCAAGATACTCCACCAACGGCTTGTCCAGATCGATTTTGCCCTGCTCAGCCAATTTTAATACAACATAAGAAAACGGCAGCTTTGACATTGAGCAAGCCTCGAATACCGTTTCCGGAGTAACCTTTTCCGGCTCACCGGCGCGTTTGACTCCATAGCACCTGTGCCCGCTAATTTTACCGTCCTGAATTATGGAAATCGAAACGCCCGGAACGTTCATATCCGCCATTAACTGCGGAACCAATGAATCAAACTCGCCTGTTAACGATTCAAGTTTTCGCTGTAAACTGCCCTTTTCAGAAACAAGACGGCCATAGCATTTTTCTTCCGGCTCAAAACCAATGCTGACAAACAAAGGTATGCCTTCGTTGTCGAACTTGAACAATACAGGGACATCGACGTCCTCCATAATAAAATCTGTCTCGGATAAGGGGAAAAGTGTAAATTTACCCGTAGCAGGGCCTTCGATTATCAATTTGCCGTTCAGCTTTCTGATTTGTGCTATATAGTTATTGGCAAACTCATATTTGCCCAGATACTTATTCATGGCCTTTTCATCCAGCTTGATTATATCGGTCCGTTTCGGCTTTTCGGCAATAGTGACCAGTTCAGGCCTGGGTTTCGGCTCTGAAATTTTCGCATCGAGTATCATCTTGAACAGCTTGAGTCGCTGGCTTTTTCCGACTTCATCCCCCTGCTGTTTGATACAGCTGGAAAAATCTAGGTCCCACCAGGTATTGACTCGATGGACAAACACCATATCCGCACCGGGAACTACCATAATCGAATGTCCACCGTAACCCCTTGCGGCATAAGCTCCTAAAGATTTGAACGGCTCGACTTTTACAATCCACCATAGATAGCCGTATCCGGAGTTTTTACTTCGCGTGGAAATGGAATACTGGGCAGTACTTTTTTTTATCCAGTCTTCGGTTAAAATCTGCTTGCCCTTCCATTTGCCATTCCGAAGAAACAACAGGCCGAATCGAGCCATATCCCGCGCCGAAAGACGGAATGGATAAGCAGGGTATATCGAGTGATGTTTTTCGAGATGATAATAGCCGTCGCGGACCCTGTAATCCTGCATTTGAAGCGGCTCGGCAAAGCAAGATTTGAACTTTTCGAAAATACAGGACCCGGTAAGCTTATTGAATATGTATCCAAGGACGTTGAAATCCCAGTTATTGTAATAATAAAACGTTCCAGGTTCGTGGCTGCCGCGTTCCGGGCGTCTTTTTTTCATACTCGCTGTTTCGTAAGCAGCGGCGTGATAGACGCCGGAACGTGCCTTTAGAAGGTCTATGATACGTGATTTTTTTTCGGTTTCTGTGAGAGGCGGTTTGTCATCAATGCTTAATTGTGCCATTGTTTTCTGCAGGTCGACGTCGCCTTTTTCCACGTAAATGCCGTATAAAGCGCTCAGAAGGCTTTTTCTGACGGAGTGGCACATATATCTTTTTTCAATGTCGCCCCAATCGGCTAAAACAGCACCTTTGTAAATTACCATAACTGCGGCGGAGCCAATTTGGTTAGCAAAATTTTCGGCATGAGCTAACTTTTTGGAGGAGAAGCCGGCCTGCTCGGGTTGAGAATATTTGAGCCAGGTTTGGCCGGGATAAATCTCCCGGGCGTAAGTTTTTTGTGTGTAAGTAGTCGCGGCGCAGGCAGTCAGCAGCAGAACAAAAAAAGTGGTTAATACAGGTGCGTAATACCGGGACATAAGAATCCTCCTTATTAAAAAGTTCAATCTGACATTTACTCGCAAAGTATCCTTTTTGCTTTCACACACCGGGTTCTCCAAATCAGAACAGCAAAACTGTCTTAAACAGCATCTACAAGTCCTATACTATCAAATTCTCACTTGTTTGCACGAATTTACCTGGTAAATCCGGGGTGAGATTGTTCTGCGGACAGATGCCACTTTCGGCTTGAAAGTCAAAATCGGTGAAAAAGTTCGCAAGGGCAGGGATTGGTACACAGTCAAATACAAAATGTCCAGTATCTTCACCAATACGGGGTGTTGTCAAAAGCGTTTCTTTTGATTCTGAAAGCCACGAATCCCTTGTCGTGGTTTCATCAACAAAATAGATTTTAAACTACGAACATTAGGCACAATTCAGTATTGGCCAACGCAAAACTTCTATGCAGTGAAAGCAAACCTCATCGCATATAAACAATAATTTCGACTCGGCGGTTTCTTGACTTGCCGCTGGCTGTGGCATTCGAAGCAACGGGCTGGCTTTCGCCCCGCCCTACCGCTCGAATCCTGTCCGGGGGAACTCCTCGCGATATCAGATATCTGACAACCGACAGTGCTCGCTGGGCGGAAAGCTCCAAGTTATCTTTCCAAGGCGATTTTTTGATTGGGTCGGTGTCGGTATGGCCGACAACATCTATCAGCTTGCCGGCATATCTTTCCCGCAGTACCGAGCGAATATGGTCAAGATCAGTGTTGGTTGCTTTTTTCAAAGTAGCTTTGCCGGAATCGAATAATATTGTATTTTGGAGTGTTACAGTAATAGTGCCGGCTGATGGGTCAAATGAAACGTCGTAACCTTTTCCAAAACCGGTGGCTTCGGCCGGGCTTTGATTGCGCTCTTCAATCTGTCTCTGGAGCTCTTCAATAGTCTGACGCCCCTGGGTGACCTGTTGGGCAAGCTGGCCCTTCTCGGCTCTTTCACGTTCGTACAGGCCCTTTAGATTCTGGTGCTCCACATTCAAAGCTTCGTATTTTTTCTTCCAGTTGGTACAGCCGGAAAAAAAGGTGATTGATATAAGACCAATTAGTAAAACGATTGTTTCCTTTCTTACGCTTCGCATTTTAATGCTCCTTTAATATGATGATTATAGTTCGCTATTTTAATACAAAAATACTGATTAAGTAAGTAAAAATTATTTCGTGTAAAATCATAACAGTAAATATACCCAAAGACAAGAAGGGACCATAAGGAATTTGCCTTATTTTTTTAAAAAACATATTAAATGCAGCCCAGGCCAATCCGAAAAATGGTGCGATAAAGAATGCCAAAACAACACAAATCGGCCCTGTTATGGCTCCGGCAGCACCCATCAGATGCACATCACCAAGCCCCATAGCTTCCTTTCCAAAGGCAAAAGTACCCAGGATGCGAGTGGCCCAGACAACGCCGCAGCCTACGAAATAGCCGAATAAACCGCCCAGAAGCCCTGCAATCGCAGGATATCGCAATAAACACCGCCACCAGCCATATATTGAGGGATTTTTCATTAAAATCCAGTAAGCTGCCGCCGAAAAAATAATAATCGGCAGTAAAAATATGATTTCCCTGCAGGCCTCGAGGCGATGGTTGAAATTTGCATCGTCCGGCTTTGCCGGTGACTTCTCGGTTGAATTGTTCTGTTCTTTATGCTCTTGCTGCAAGGCATCGCTCGAATCTGCGGTTTCATCGCACTCGTAGCTTCTTTTGATTAAGCCGGTTTGCATCAGCAGCCAGGATACAGCCAATCCTATTACCGCTCCGACCGCCAGCGAAGCTGTACCTGGCGAGGCATAAGGTAAAAGGCGATATTCACGAATTATGGCAGGGTCAATTATATAAACGCCAAGCGAAGATGCAATTAACCCGACTACGGTAACAAACCAGCAAATTGACATTGGGATGACCCATAGCTCTAAATCGATTGCTGAAGCGGCAATGAAAGCGGCCAACATAATCACGGAAATAATATAAATAAACCAGCCGCCACTTAGAAATGCCCCGATGTCCGGCCGCAGACCAACTCGAAAATATAAAATAAAAAGACCGGCGAAGAGCAGAGCGGTAAGCAGTTCAATAACAAAATAACGCGGTGAAATCTCTGCTTTGCAGTAACGGCACTTTCGGCCTAAAAGCAGCCATGAAATCAATGGGATGTTGTCATAGAAATGAATATGTCTGTCACACTCAGGGCAGGATGAAGGCGGCCTTATCAAAGACTTATCGCGAGGCAGACGGTAAATGACAACATTGAGAAAACTGCCGATACAGGAACCAAAAATGAAAAGACAGACAGGCCAAATCCAGTCCGGTACTACCAAAACGACTCCTTTCAAACAACACTTCCTTATTCAGCAAAACAGCTTAAACTTTATTTATGCCGGCTGTTTTAATCTTTTACATCTGTTATTTCTTTCGCTTTTTTTTACTCTTACTCGCTTTGTTCACGATACCTGCAACCTTCATCGGCAGCCCGAACAAACGAATAAAACCGGTTGCATCGGCGGGGTCGTATTCGGCACCCATCGTAAAGCTGGCTAAATCCGTGCTGTACATACTTTTGGGACTTTTTACGCCGGCCAGCATGCAATGGCCCTTATAAAGTTTCAGTTTTACATCACCGGTAACATTTCGCTGGGTAATATTGACAAAGGCGTCAATGGCCTGCCGCAATGGCGAAAACCACTGACCGTAATAAACCAATTCGGCGTATTTCAGAGCAACCTGCTTCTTATAATGCATTGTCTCCCTATCAAGCGTCAGAGACTCAAGTGCATTGTGAGCCGTCATTAGTATTGTGCCGCCGGGCGTCTCATAAACGCCGCGCGATTTCATACCCACCAGCCGGTTCTCGACCAAATCTACCTGGCCGATTCCGTGTTTGCCGCCGATTTTGTTCAGTACTTCAATTATCCCGACACAGCCTGTTTTTTTGCCGTTGAGCTTGACGGGAACGCCTTCCTTGAATCCGATTTCAACATAATCACTTTTTTCAGGCGTTTGGGAAACAGGCCGTGACATCACAAAAAGTTCGTCCTTCGGCTCATTGGCGGGGTCTTCCAAATCCGCCCCTTCATGACTTATATGCCATAGGTTACGGTCGCGAGAATAAATCTTCTTCTTTGTCTGCTCGATTGGGATTTTATGTTTTTTGGCGTAATCGACCGCCGCTTCCCTGCTGGTCAGGGTAAAATTAGGGTCCTTCCACGGCGCGACAATTTTCAATGATGGGTCAAGTGCCATATAGGTTAATTCGAACCGCACCTGGTCATTGCCTTTGCCGGTCGCTCCGTGAGCGATGGCTGTTGCTTTTTCGGCCTGGGCAATTTCGACCTGATGCTTTGCGATTAATGGCCGGGCAATACTTGTCCCTAACAGATAGCCGTTTTCATACACGGCTCCGGATTTTAGCAGAGGCCAGATATAATCCTCGACGAACTCTTTGCGCAGGTCTTTGACAATACACTTGACCGCGCCGCTGTTAAGAGCTTTGCGTTTAACGCCGGCCAGTTCATCGCCCTGCCCCAACTCTGCCGCAAACGCTATTACTTCATAGCCGTATGTCTCTTTAAGCCACGGCAGGATTACGCTCGTATCCAGACCGCCGCTGTAGGCCAATACAACTTTTTCTTTCTTCGCCATCATTCACCTCAAAAAAGCGTTTGCCGAACTGTTCTATATCATTCAAAGCAACCATAAATCAATAATCTCACTGCATCTTAACCGAAACAATAATTATATCGGCCAGCCACGCTAAAAACAATGAAAAGCAGTAGAAAAACAGAGAATTTGCCCCCCATAGCAACTATTAAAAGATTACTTTACTACCCAGCCGCTATTATTTTTTAGACTTCATTGCTTTGCTATGCAATTAGAAATGGTTTTGCGCATAAGTTTTGGATTGGCGGCCTTGCCGGCAAAAAGCTTAAACTGTGAACAGGCCTGGTTGATGAACATCGAGACACCATCAACTGTTTTAGCGCCGGCCTGTTTCGACTGCTTTAGCAGTAAAGTCTCCGCTGGATTATAAACCGTATCAAAGACCATCATATCTTTTTTCAAACATTCTCCGGCCAAAGGTGTCGCATCAACATTTGGGTGCATCCCGATACTTGTGCAGTTTATAACCAGTTTTGAATCAAGCCCCGGCAAATCCTCCAACCCGGCAGAGTCACAATCAAACTCAGCAGCAAGCTTTTGCCCCTTTTCAACGGTTCGGTTGTAAATTTTGACCTTGGCGCCGGCGTTTCTCAACCCGGCCACTACCGCCCTTGCGGCACCTCCTGCCCCGATAACAGCCACAGCCATACCATTCAAATCGGCCTCTTTAATCTTAAGGGTTGAGGTCAGCGCATCCAGAGCACCGGCGTAATCAGTGTTGTAAGCGTTTAATTTGTCGTCAGCATCGATGAGCACAGTATTGACCGCACCGATTTTTTCAGCCAACGGCTCCACTACTCCCCCGCTTTCTTTTGTATAGCTGAGGGCATTGCTCTTGTGCGGAATCGTAATGCTAAAACCTCTAAAACCAAGCCAGTCTCTGGCTAAAACGTTGCGCATAAAAAGGTCAAATTCATCTTTGCCGCCATCGACGAGTAAGGGCAGGTATATCTTATTGGCTTTTATATTGGCAAAACTTCCGTTATGAACAGCCGGACTCAGCGAATGAGCAATGGGAGAGCCGATTATACCGTAAAGCTCGGTATCAGGATTTATATCATCATAGCGGTATAAGTTTTTCAATTGCTCAATCGTTAACTGCCCCGGCGCCGTTGCACTTTTCTCGTCGAGGCTCGCAAAAGTTACTAAGCTGCCGAGTTTCTTTGCAACTATTCTGCTGATAAGCCCGGCCCGGCCCATACAAAAAACAATCCGCTCATCGCTGGTATTATGCAGCAAATCGAAGGCGGCAAAGCAATCGTTGATATGGTTGGCCGTGTAAACCAGTTTCGGAATGGCAGCCGGAAAAGCAGTTGTAATCCGGCGATGAAGTTTGCTGATATTATCGAATTTTGTCTCAAAGTTATGGATTGACAAAATCAACCGGGCCCTGGTGTTCTGCGAAAGTGCCACTCTTATTTTTTCCTGATTTGTCATAGAGAGAAAATTATCATATTCGAAGTCAACAAATTCGACGCCAGCCCTTAAAGCGCCACTGAGCACTTGCACCCGCAATTGCTCCGGATAATCAATTGCGCCGCCCTGCCGCTTATCGCGGCAGGTTACGATTGTCGGCAAAGCACTTTTCTTTTTGACAACGGCGATTAAGTCGTTAACCAAAAGTACGCTGAGGTCTTTAAGATAGTCGGTCCGCAATTCGAGCATCTCCGCCCCAGTAGCCTTTGCAGCTTTGATTTGCTCGGTGGCTTTGTCGAGGTTATTTGCTGATATGGGAACCGTTAAATATGTCATAGCAATTAAAACAAATTATACTCGTAAAAAATACATATTCAGGAAAAACACATCTCATGGACGTTTATAGTAAAGATTAAGGGATGTCCTGTCAATAAACCAATATTTTATCAAAAATCATCCTTGACAGATTGTAACCAATTTAGTAACATTATTATATTATGAAGCAGATTAACCTTAAAAAGGACATTGTCCCAATCGTAGTTGGAGGTTTGAATGGCCACTCCAGTTCTCATAGT
>CAZECQ010000041.1:0-16181 GCA_964510545.1 uncultured Pirellulales bacterium
GGGGAAATTTGTGAATTGGCAGTGACAAAAAAGAAAGTTTCTTTTTTTTCAAAAGCCGCTTCACTTCAGGAAGCATCTGCTCCTGGTTTGTCAGATACAGAACATCTGTTAAACCCTCTATCAGGCCGCCAAACTCAACACTATTTGCAGGTTCTGTTTTTATCATAGCATCTGTCTTATAGGACTCTGAATTAATGCTTATTCCGACAGTAATCAGCATAGGTAATTTCGTCCTCTTAAAGGAGAGACTTTGTGTTTTTTTTGTTTTTTTGTGGGGCAACGCTGGTAAAATGACAAAAAAATACGACTTTAGGAAGGCCGACGGCTACAATGTATTTGAAATCGCAACAGTTAACTCGTTATCCGGCTTCCTTTCTTCAGTTTCAAATTCAATGTTCTGACCTTATCTTCTATAAAAACGCGTTCTGAAATGTCGCGAGCCACCCCGACAAAAGCAAATTCGTTTCCATTTTCTTCTTTAATTGCAGAGACAGAAAGAGAAACCGGAAATTCACTGCCGTCTTTCCGCCGGTGATACAAGTCAGCTTCACGACTATCCTGATGACCATTTTTTTCATCGGTACCTTGAGGGCTTTCTTCATTAAGGATACCACTGTGTTTTCCAATAATCTCTTCTTCCTTATATCCATAAGTTTCACAGAATGCCCTGTTGACGAAGATAATATTGCCCTGCATATCGGTAATATAAACATTATCATCGGTGCTCATAACAGCACCTGTCAGCAATCGAATCTGCTCATTAGCTTTCTTATGCTTGATTGCATTCTCAATTGTTATTGGGATAGCTCTAAGATAGTTCCGTTCAAAGTCTTTTATCAGATAATCATAGGCTCCGGCCTTCCAAGCCTTGATTGCTACTTTTTCATCGCCGATACCTGTAATAAATATAATGGGCGTATCCTTTACCAAATCCAGGATGTCAAATGCTGTGCCATCTCCAAGTGAGTAATCAACAAACAAAATATCAAATTTCTCCGAACTCAATATGCTCCGGGCTTCCGAAACAGATTTCGCCTCTGTGTAATCATATTGAAGTTCCTCCTCCTCCACGAATCGTATAAATGCCTTTCGATAGAGCAATTCGTCTTCAACCAGCAGAATCTTATATCTCGAATCTTCCATAACCTTGTTTCATCTCTTCCAGCTCGATTAGGAACTGGCACAAATTAATCGCTTTGACTGTCCGACAATTCTTTCTTAATCAACTACCTTCACCATATAGCCAACATCATATCCAGACGAGCATTTTCAATAAGTAACGTTGGCTTCGAGTTTTGCATCCGCAACCTCTTTCTTTGCCTTCGGCAATGTAAAGAAAAACGTGCTACCCTCGCCTACTTTTGACTGAACCCAGACTTTACCGCCATACACTCCCACGATTTTCTTTATCACGGTAAGACCAATACCGGTACTTTCAAATTCATCATGAGACGATAATGTTTGAAATATCTTAAAGATTCTTTCGAAATGCTTTTCATCAATTCCAGGGCCGTTATCAGCAACACTAAACTTCCAGAAACCGCCCTCTTCGACACAGCCGATTCTAACTTCTCCCTGCGGCTTATCCATATACTTGACAGCATTGCTCAGCAGATTCTGGAACACCTGCATAATACGGGTCCTCCCACATTCAACTATAGGCAACTGGTCTTCGACCGTAATTGCAATGTTCTCTGGAGGAGCAATCATATCAATAACCTCACCAACAAGCTCATTCAAATCCACCTGAACCATTTCTTCTTCAACACGCCCGACTCTGGAATATTGAAGCACCCCATCAATCAAATTGTGCATACGTTTGACCTGTGCCAAAAGCGACTCAATCTGCTCTCTGCCTTCTTCACCAAGCTTGTCTGCATAATCAGCCGATATCCAATCAGCAAGTGCCTTAATCCCCCACAGCGGCGCCTTTAAATCGTGGGAAACAATATACGCAAAATCCTTTAATTCCTGATTAATGCCCTCTACCTTTTGATTAATGCTTTCCAGTTCCTGTATAAGCTTAGCCTGTCTTTCCTCTGCCTGCTTACGCTCGGTGATATCACGTGAAACTGCTATTATGTAGTCTTCTTTTTCCTGACTTACAAGTTTCAGGCTTGTCTCAACAAAAAACATCGTTCCATCCTTGCGCTTATGCCGGCCTTCTTTAATAATATCTCCTTTGAGCTCAAGTTCTTTGACATAATTCTCCCATGAGATGTCATCCGTTACAATCTCCTTAATATCTTTAACAGTCATATCAAGTAATTCTTCGCGTGTATATCCAAGACTGTCACATGCCTTGTCGTTTACATCCACAAAACGCCCCCACTTGGGCTCTACTACAAAAATACAGTCATTTGACCTGTCTATCAGATTACGAAACAGCCGTAGCTTCTCAGCCGCCTGTTTGCGCTCTGCAATACCGCCCAGCCGTTCAGCAACCGCATCCAACAAATCACGCTCTTCTTTGAGAAACGGGACCTGCCCGCTGTCTGTTTTATCTTCAAGACAGTAAACCTCAATACCTCCTGCCTTTTCCCCATGCCTCTTAATCTGTGCATACTGACTCAATTCACTTTTATGGAAATTATCCGTCGCATATTGAACCCCATCAAAAGTAATTCTTACACACGTAACTTTAGGAAACCTATATGCGTTACGAATCAGATTGACCGTCTCCTGAAATATTTGTTCCAGTGAAATTTGCGGCGGCTCAACAAGCCTGGACAGACCATAAAAACAACTGAGCTGCTTAATGCGCTGCTGCAGGCTCCTTTGAATTACCGGCTGAAGTGCTATTTCATCTTTGAGTATTGCATTGGCAGATTCCAATTCTGCTGTGCGCTCCCGGACCGTTTTCTCAAGCATACCATCTAATTTTCTTAACTTTAACCTGTTTTTATCTGCCTGATCCGTTCCGTCCCTGGCCTTTGTGATGAGTTTAAAAATAATCCTATAGAAATAATACCCAAGAACAGTTGCCGCCAGCAGAGCAAAAAAAGTAACGACTGTCCTTCCAAAATCCCTGAAGTTCTGTTGTACCAGCCCGCAGACAGCAGCAATAACTACAAGAATTATCACCGCCGTAGCAATCTTTTTGCTTGTTTTTGTTATTTTCATCTTTTACTTATTCTCTACACCTTGGGGTCTAATCCAGGCATTAATAACTCACTGCCGAATAACTAACGACCACAGATGGTCTTCCAATCGTGTTATAGGACTCTGGATTAACAGTCATTCCAACAGAAATCTGCCTAAATAATTTCGTCCTGTTTGAGGTGGCACTTTGTGTCTTTTTTTGTTTTTTTTGCTTCTGCAATGTTGCAGTGCTTAAATAGAATTGCAGTCTGAACGATTTGGAGTTTTATCTGACTAAAAGCTCTCAGCCGGCAAATATCGCCGAGCCGATGCGGAGAATCGTAGCCCCCTCTTCGACAGCTATTTCGTAGTCCGAACTCATCCCCATACTCAATTCAACAAATTCAGGGCCGACTATTTTTTCGCCCTTCATCTCAACAAACAGCTCTCTTGCCCGCACAAAACAGGCACGAACAACGTCCTTATTATGCGTCAGTGGTGCCATCGTCATCAGACCGACCAGCTTCAAATTCGGCAACGTTACTATCTGTTCGGCCAAATGCGTCGCAGCTCCCACAGGAACACCATACTTTTGCGGCTCATTCGAGGTGTTGACCTGCAGGAGCACCTTAGCAGACAAATCCAGCTTTGTTGCCGAAGCATTTATCTCTTCAGCCAACCGAAGTGTGTCAACCGAATGTATTAAAGTAGCAATAGGCAAAACATAGCGGACTTTATTACGCTGAAGATGCCCAATCATATGCCAATTCACCTTTTCCGGCAGAGATGATTCGTCACCGGCCTTTTGTAAAAACTCACTTATCTGAGCGGATACTTTTTTGAGCTGCTGAACCCGGTTTTCGCCAAGGTCAACAAAACCCAAACGAATGATTTTCTTTATCGCCTCGATAGTAACAGATTTGGTCACAACGACAAGCTTGACCTCGGTAACGTCCCTGCCGACGCGTTCGCAGGCTAAACTAATAGTATCTTTTACTCGGTCTATTTTTTCAGCAATCTTCGCCATACAAAAATAACCAGAAAACTATTAATAAATAAAATCAGACTCACCTGCAGCAAGAACATTTTTACAATATCAATTTATCGATGCCTTTGCCAACACAAAAAAGTCAGGGCAAAAATTTAGATGTATTTTTTAACTTAAATGGAAGATACTTTTTTACTACGAAATCCAGCCCATGTTTGGCAAAGGCCTGCTGTTCAACACGAACACCCATTTTCAGCATTTGATTGATTGCCTTCTGCCACGGTTTATGATGCTTTACAAAAGGGTCATTGCGAAGAGCATCCTTGGCCCTTTTTATATCCACCTCCTTAAGCGGATGTGTCGGCAGTTTATATTTTACAATATCCTCGGGCGTCACCCCCAGAAATTGCACCGAAGGCACACAGAAAAATCTGTTCAAATGTGCCGCATTACCTGAACCGACCTTCAAAGTTCTATAAATATTGAAATAACCGTAAGGGTCGCCGTCAACAAAAGCATAAACAGGAATTTTCAAATGGTCGGTCAACCTTCTTATGAACCTGCGGCAGGCCCGCGTAGGCACACCGCCCATACTAACAAGAATACATTTTGTCTTCTTCCAGTAATCGTATTTGACCAGTCTCTGAAACATACCCGCTGTCTCGATTGCAAGAATAAATTTTGCCTGACTCTGGAACTGCAGATTCTCTACTTCAACGGGTATCGAGTAGGCTCCGGAGCCGAATTTTGTGCAATCAATCTTGATTTTTTTGCCTTTGGTGTCGGTGTCTATAACAATTAATCTGCCTGCCACATCACCCCCCTTTTCCTCGGGGGTAAATCTTAGTTGTTCACGATTAACCCCGAACATCGCCTCAACATCGTCCATAATGGTATCCGACTCTGACTGCTCCATGAATCCGGCCTTACCCCAGTTTTTCGAGATATAATAGGCCTCTCGCTTCGTTGCCATATCTTTCGTATCAATTAATTCCTTCGCAAGCGACATCATTTTAAGGGTCTGTGCGAAAGTCTTTACCGTGCTTACAGTTAAGCTGCGCTGCTTGTTCTTGCCAAGCATCTCGAAATAGCCGGTTTTGGCCTGATATTTAACGTTGCTTAACGAGCGAACAGGTGTCACCATTGTCGGGCTTTTGCTCTTTAATATCTTTGTGTGTATATCTTTAGCGGTATTGACGATTTTTTTCGTCACTGGAACTGTTTTTGGCTTTACCATCGAAAAACTCCCCAAAGAACAATTTTTCAAACTTATCGGCTATAATCTAAGCCTAAAAGCTGCTAATTTCAAGTAATTTTACCCTGTGGTTCCCACTAAATATGGCTCAAATCAAACAAAAAAACGCAAAAAAACAATTTTTTGCTTGCATTTTATCACCAAAAGTTGTATAGTAAACATACTAAATAAGTATGAATCAGGGGGTCGGAAGTCCCTCAAAGAATTTTTTATTTTTTCATTTTTTTGTTTGACAGCGTTTTTTGAAAAAGTTAGTTTCTTGTGTTGCGTCTTATCATAGCGAAACAATGCTGCTCTTAGCAGCTTACGATCCTCGGCGAGGCAGCGTGGCCCACCGGTTTCCCCCCCAGCCGGTCCCACCACCTCGCCTTTTTTTGTGCGCACTGTCACCACTGAGTTATACCTAAAAGAAAAAACCACTTACTCCCCGCGAACCTGGACTATGACTTTCCTGTTGCGCGGGCCGTCAAACTCACAGAAAAAAATACCCTGCCACGTGCCCAGAACAAGTTTCCCACCCTCTATCAGGATTTGCTCACTACAGCCGACCAGAGAGCTTTTGCAATGAGCATCAGAATTGCCCTCAAAATGACGATAGCCCTGGCGGTGCTGAGGCATCAATTCAGCCAGTGTTAGAAGTATATCGTGTACAACAGAAGGGTCGGCATTTTCGTTAATGGTAATCGCCGCTGTTGTATGAGGACAATACACTATTACATCACCATTACTAATACCGCACTGGCTGATTATCGAACCGACCCGGCCGGTAATATCAATCATCTCGCTGTGCTGCTTACTGCTTACGCCAAAATCTTTTTGGATGATTTTCATAATTACTCCTCTTACATCTGTTCAACAACGTCTATACCTAAAAGTTCGCTCAGACCATGCTTGATTGTTCTTGCAGTCAAATCACAAAGCAACAGTCTGGTACCTCTTTTTTCCCGCCCGGCCTTGAGGACCGGACAGTTCGTATAAAAAGCACTGAATTTCTGCGCCAGCTCGTACAGATAGCCGGTCAGATAGTTCGGCCTGTAATCGGCGGCGGTCGCTTCTACCGCTTCGCCATAACGGCTAAGATGTTTTGCCAAATCTATTTCAGCCGGCTCGGTCAAACTCAACCTTTTAAGAGTTTTTAAATTGGCAAGTTCGGTCTCAATATCAACATCCCGGCTCTGGGCCTTTCGCTCAATCGATTTTATCCTCGCATAAGCATACTGCATATATGGAGCGGTATTGCCGTCCATTGCCAACATCTTATCAAAGCTGAAGATATAATCGCTCGTTCGATTATTGGAAAAGTCCGCATATTTGACGGCCCCGATGCCGACAGCTTTAGCTATTTCACCTTTCTTGTCACGGTCAAAATCCGGGTTCTTCTCTTCAACGACTGACCCTGCCCGTTCTACTGCTTCGTCGAGCAGTTCTTTTAGTTTTACGTTTTCGCCGGAACGCGTTTTTAACGGCGTGCCGTCCTCACCAAGCACACTGCCGAAAGTAACGTGCACCAGTTCGATATCATCACTGACCCAGCCGGCCATACGTGCCACCGAAAAAAGCATCTCAAAATGCAATTTTTGACGGGCATCGGTAACGTAAATTATTTTATCGGCCCTTAACTCATTAAGCCGATACCGAATCGCCGCCAAATCCGTCGTCGCATAAAGATACGCACCATCGCTCTTTTGAATTATGAAAGGCAATGGCTCACCTTCCTTATTCTTAAACCCCTCAGGAAAAACACAAATTGCATCTTCAGACTTTTCTGCCAAACCTGCTTTCTGCAAATCTTTCACAACATCACCAAGCATATCTTTGTAAAAGCTTTCACCCCTGATTTCGTCTTTCCCAAATATCTCTCTTTTTCCTCCTTCTATTTTTCCTCCTAACAAACTATAGACATCAAAGCAAGCTTTCAATGTTATTTCTTTTGCCTGTTCATAGAAGTAACTTGCAACAGGATCATCATTCTGTAAATCTACAGTCCATTTCCTATTTTCATCAGCGATTTTGGGGTCAGCTTTTTCAAGCTCGATAATTCGTCGATACTGATTTTCTAAATCATCCAAATTAGTATGCAGAAGGTTTCCAAATTTCTTTTCGAAAGCTTCCGCAAATTCTGGGTATTTATCACTCCTTTGGATGAGATTTGGGTATAGTTTAAGAAGCGTTTCTAACTCCTCATTACGAACTGGGTCTCCAAAACACTGTTCTCTCCGTGCATTAATTACTGCTCCCATTTGCAGTCCCCAGTCGCCGATGTGGTTTTGGCGGATGACTTTGTGCCCCTGGAATTCAAGCACCCGGCAGATGCAGTCGCCAATGATAGTGCTTCGAAGATGCCCGACGTGCATTTGCTTGGCGATATTCGGGCAGGAAAAATCGACCACAACCGTTTTCGGCTTCTTAGCTTTACTTATTCCCAGCCGGCCCTGTGTGTCGGCGTTTATCTCAAGCAGCATCTCAGCCAGAAATTCTGTCTTTAACCTGAAATTGATAAACCCGGGCCCTGCTATTTCCGGCGGTTCGCAAATATCATCGACATCAAGGTTCTTTACCACCTCTTCTGCAAGTTGACGTGGATTGGTTTTCAGCTCTTTGGCAAGCGCCATTATGCCATTGGCCTGATAATCGCCGAATTTAGCATCAGTGGCCGGCCTTACTACAGCCGCACAACCCTCTCGCCCCCCGCCGCGCCCCATCGCAGCAGAAACACGCTCTTCGAGTATCTCAATTACATATTTCATTCAATAACCAAAAATCATCAATCGATATTCAATCTCTCAGCGTCACCCCAGAGCAGTTCCAAATCGTAATAGTCCCGGTATTGGCTGTCAAAAATATGGATTACAACATCAACATAGTCGAGCAAAATCCAGCGGGCCTGTTCATAACCTGCCCGTCCGAACCGCTGCATACCGCACTTTCTTGCCTCCTCATTGATTTCATCAGACACTGTGCGCATCTGCCTGTCGCTTGTGCCTGTGGCGATTACAAAATAATCCGTAGCGGGCGATTTGCCCTTCAAGTCCAAAACAACAATATCGCTGCAATGCCGACCGGCCGCTATTTTGGCGGTAGCCAAAGCAAACTCTCCTGCATCTGTATTTTGCTTCTTCGCCAAATTCTATCCTCTTACCGCATCAAAAACCGCTGCGGCACGATAACAAAAACGGGGTGGCCGACTCGACCACCCCGATAGATTACCCGTATAATGCTATTATGTCAACCGCTCAGGCCCGCCGGCAATTATTTGCCCAGGCCAAGCCAGCCGCTGACAACAGGGGCAAACTTTACAACAACACCTGAAAAGACCACACTTACCATTGTCATCAGCTTAATGAGAATATTCAGGCTCGGCCCGGAAGTGTCCTTGCAGGGGTCGCCAACAGTGTCGCCGACAACGGCGGCCTTGTGCGCCTCGGAGCCTTTGCCGCCATGGGCGCCTTTTTCGATATATTTTTTGGCATTGTCCCAGGCGCCGCCGGCGTTATTAAGCGTAATCGCCAAGACAAAACCGCAGCTTAACCCCCCTGCCAAGAGTCCCATCACACCGGCTACGCCCAAAAGAAGCCCTGTCAAAACAGGTATGATAATCGCAAGCAGCGAAGGCAGTATCATCTCTCTTTGTGCGCCAGCCGTTGAAATATAAACACAGCGCGCATAATCCGGCTGGCCTGTCCCCTCCATTATGCCCGCAATCTCCCGAAACTGCCGCCGGACCTCATTGACCATGGCCCCAGCCGCTCTGCCGACCGCCTTCATCGTCATCGCACAGAACACAAACGCCATCATAGCGCCTAAAAATAGCCCGCATATCAACTTCGGATTCATTATCGTAAGGTTGTAAGCCTCAACAAAATCCACGACAGATGCGGTTTTTGCACTGATGGTATTATCTATCTCGCCGTTCGCTGAAAAAGCCTTTTGTCCTACCATAAATATTCCGTCAGCACTTTCGCCGGCGAGTCTTACTATCCATATCCGAACTTCTTCTATAAAAGCTGCCAGAAGCGCCATAGCCGTCAGTGCTGCCGAACCAATTGCAAAGCCCTTTCCAGTTGCCGCGGTAGTATTACCCAAAGCATCAAGCGCATCGGTACGCTTTCTTACCTCTTCACCCAGCCCGCTCATCTCGGCATTACCGCCGGCGTTATCGGCAATCGGGCCGTAAGCATCGGTCGCCAGCGTGATACCTAATGTAGCCAGCATACCAACAGCGGCAAAACCGATACCGTAAAGACCCATCGCTACATTTGAAAACCCGCCTGCAAAACCAAAAGCACAGAGAATCCCAATAACAATCGTTATTACCGGCAGACCCGCTGAAAACATTCCGGTCGCAAGACCATCAATAATTGTTGTTGCAGGCCCCATATTTGTCTGCTCTGCTATTCCTCTGGTCGGGCCGTATTCATCGGAAGTATAATACTCGGTGAACTGACCTATCAGCACACCGGCAATAAGTCCCGATATGACCGAGCCAAAAACACCCCAGCTTATCCATTCGGCGTAAGCCAGACCCCCAACAGCAATAATAATCAGAACAGAACTTCCCAACGTACCAAAAAGCAGTGCCCGAAGAAGGTTCTTTTGGCTTGCGTTCTCTTTACAGCGAACCATAAAAATACCTAAAATAGAAAGGATAATACCCATACCGGCAACCATCATCGGGGCCAGAACGGCCTTTAAGACCTGCTGGCCTGATAGTGTCAAAGCCGCCCCCAATGCCGCCGTCGCCAGAATCGAGCCGCAATAGCTCTCATACAAATCGGCTCCCATCCCCGCAACATCGCCAACGTTATCACCAACGTTGTCGGCGATAGTGGCCGGGTTTCGCGGGTCATCTTCCGGAATTCCAGCTTCTACTTTGCCCACCAAATCCGCTCCGACATCCGCTGCCTTGGTGTAGATACCGCCGCCGACACGGGCAAAAAGCGCCTGGGTCGAAGCACCCATACCGAAGGTTATCATCGTTGTAGTTATTTCAACCAGCTTGTGCTCAGAGCTCATACCGGCCTTTACCAAAGTCAATCCAAGGAATGTAAGGCCTGTCCTCATATGTTCAGCCGTGTAAACCAGCTTATCCAGAATCAGATACCACAGTGAAATATCCAGCAGGCCGAAACCGACGACCACAAGCCCCATTACCGCACCGGAGCGAAATGCAACCTGCAGACCGCGATTTAGGCCCTCACGGGCACCCTGAGCAGTGCGGGAAGATGCGTTTGTTGCAGTTTTCATCCCCAAAAAACCGCAAAGACCGCTAAAAAAACCGCCCGTCAAAAACGCCACCGGTACAAACGGATTCTGAACTCCCAGGTACGCCAATGCCGCAAAGATAATAAGCAGTATCAAAAATATTATCGAAACAACACCGTACTGTCTGTACAGATAAGCGTAGGCACCTTCCCGAACATGCTGGGCGATTTCCATCATTTTTTCATTGCCTTCCGGTGCAGCCATAACCTTTTTGTAGAAGTAAAGGGCAAAAAACAAAGCCAGCAGAGCAGCTATCGGCGCAATTGCCCAGCTTACCGGCGTGCCGACCGGCCCAGCCGATTCAGAACCTTCCGCCCCCATTGCCGTTGCAGCAAACGCCATTACCAATACAAAAAATCCAATAGAACACCCAAAAAATTTCACTTTTTTCACTCCTTAAGAACTCAACTTCAGTTCTCCTGAATACATAAAAAATACGAAAAGACACAGTCTAATCAAAAGAATTTGTTTTTCAAATGTTTTGTGTTGGGAAAGCAAAAATAAATGAACCTTCCTGCATATTTGAAGTATCGGCTATGTGTGATAATCGGCGTTAATTCTTACATACTCTTTACTTAGGTCGCAGCCATAGCAAAAATCGCTCATTCGTCCCGCGCCTAAATCCACCGTTATGGTATGCTCGGTCTGCGACATTATCTTACTCGCCTTTTTCACATCGAACTTTACGGGCTTGCCCCCCCTAAAAACACTAATATCACCGATTTTGCAGGAAAGTTTATTTTCTTTTAACCTCACGCCGGCCGAACCGGCTGCACAGATAATCCTGCCCCAGTTGGGGTCGGCCCCGTGAACGGCGCATTTTACCAATGAGTAATCAGCTATCGCTCTTGCCGCCTTTGCCGCATCAGCTTTGGTAGCTGCCCCTTTGACCACTACCTTGAACATCCGTGTCGCACCCTCGGAGTCCAAAACCATCTGCCGGGCCAAATCATCACACAAATACGCCAACACATTAGCAAATCTCTTATATCGTGGACACTGGCTGACTATCGCCCGATTGCCCGCCGCCCCCGAGGCAAGAATTATCGCCGTATCATTAGTGCTTGGATGGCTGTCAACAGTCAATTTATTCAGCGAACTGTCGATAGCGGCCTTTAATGCCTTGGCTAATAAGGGCTTGCTTATAGCCGCATCGGTAGTAATAAAGCAAAGAGTTGTAGCCATATTCGGCCCAATCATACCCGCTCCCTTTACTGTCCCAGCTATTATGACCTTTTTGCCTGATATTTCGAGCCGACGGACGGCCTGTTTGACTTTGGTGTCGGTTGTCATTATCGCTTTTGCAAAATCCAACCCTGCCGTCGCTGACGCTGAAAGTTTAGCTGACGCCTTTGAAATTCCTTTTGTAATTTTACCGATTGGCAATTGCTCACCTATAATACCCGTCGAAGCAACCAGTACATTATGTGGGTTAATTTCAATCTGCTTGGCCGTCTCGCTGCACATCTTGATTGCATTTTTAATACCTGATTGGCCGCTGCAGCAATTGGCGTTGCCGGAATTAACAACCACCGCCGAGATAGTCGGGCTTTTTATATGCCTTTTGCTTATTTGCACCGCTGCCGAGGTAATTTTATTGGTTGTAAACACTGCTGCCGCCTTTGCACCTGCCGGACAGACAATCAGCCCCAAATCGGGCTTGCCCGACTTCTTTATCCCGCAACGCACCCCCGCCGCCAAAAATCCCCTCGGACCGGTTATTGTATTATTCACCATTTGTGAATACTCCTTCCTTAGTTTATTTCTCTTTATCTCCCTCGACTTTCAACTTTAATTCAATATCCTGAAAAGCAAATGTTACTCCAGATGAATCAGGGGACCAAGTAATTATGTTACCTTCCTCTCTCATGTCAAATATTGGTGTTTCATCTAATGGCTTCATTCTAAGCTTTCTAACCGACTTTCCATTCTTAGCATTTAGGATTTCAAATTCATAATATTGTTCAGATCGGCCCCAAAAATCCTCTTTGAAGAAATCTGCTGCATACGCTTGATATTGACCATTTGGAGAGCTTAGATACTGTACTCCTCCAACAGGCAACGTGTTTAACAGTCTATATGCTGTTAGAACAATGAGAACAACAACAAAAAAGCAACACAAAACTAAGACTAATAACCTCTTCTGTGACACTTATACTTTCCCTTTATTACATTTAGTTTGTTCCTTAAAGAACCGCTGTGTTCCGTGACCGAGCGTCTTTAATGGTTTTCGATGCATTGTTGAGCTTCCCGTTAATCGCCTGTTCTCTGAAATCTTTCATCGGGTCATAGAATTTCTTTTTCAAATCCACTTTATTGACCATCAGGCCGGCCCGATTGGCTCTCAACTGCTGCACGATTTTGCCGTCCGGCCGGATAAAACACGATGGATAAGGGCAGTAGTAGCGGCTCGAATTCGTCATACTCACCCATAAATAGTTCGTTGCCGCCCGGCACTGCATCGACTGACGCATAATATGAGTGTGCACACTCGGGCCCTTCTGCCGGGCGTTATAAAACGACTGAAAAATACAATCGACGCCACGCTTATATAATTCGCGATAAAGCTCCGGAAAACGCACCTCAAAGCATATCAACAGCGAACACCTAACGCCATTAATGGTAAACTTTACAAACCTGTCACCCGGCGCATAATGCCTCAACTCGTCTCGCATACAAAATCTCTTGTCATATCGGTCAGCAATTTTACCTTTCGGATTTATCAGGTACAGACTATTGTGCGGCTTGCCCGCCACACGTATGGTGGGCTTGTTCGGCCCGGCCTGCCCCCGAATGTTTTTGTCGGGGGTTAATCTGTGAGCACTGCCGAGCACGACCCAAAGGCCGAGTTTGGCCGCAAGGGACATAATCTTCGCGGTTTCCTGCTGCAGCAGTTGCCAATCGAAACCATCAAACGAGCTAAACTCGAAATCTGCACAGCCGCTAAGAGCGCCTTCGGAAAAATGCACGATCTCGGCCCTGGCCTTCTTCGCCCGCATCATATAATTCTGGATTTGACGGGCGTTTCGTTTTATAGAACTGCTCACAGCGAACTGACACGTCGCGACTTTCAAAGTGCCGGCAGCCATTATTCCTCCTACAACAGCCCCAGTTTCTCTTCCAGACCGAAAATGATATTCATATTCTGAACCGCCTGGCCGGATGCGCCTTTCACCAGATTGTCAATCGCTGAAAAAACCAGGATCTTACCCTTTGCAATGGTCACAAAGATATGGCAATGGTTTGTACCCGCAACATCTTTAACGCACGGGGCGCTATTGCATAACTGCACAAAAGGCTCGGTTTTATAGAAACCATCGTATAGCTCCGATAGTTGCTTATCGTTTATTTTACCTTTTGGCTGACAATACACCGTCGAGAGAATGCCCCTGTCAAAAGGCCCGACATGAGGCTGAAACAGAATATCTACATTGGCTCCGGCAATTTGGCCGGCCACCTGCTCCATCTCCGGCATATGCCGATGTACACCAATCCCATAGGCAAATAAGTTTTCGTTCATATTGGGAAAATGAAATATGCTCGAAGGATTCTTGCCCGCTCCGGATGAACCGGTTACCGCATTGACGATAATCGAGTCTGTCTCAATAAGACCTTCTTTAAGCAGCGGTGCAATGGCCAACAAAGCGCCCGTAGGGAAACATCCGGGATTGGCAATTAAATCAGCATCTTTTATCTGTTCGCGAAACAACTCCGGCAGGCCGTAAACCGCCCGCTCAAGATTAGCCGTATCGGTATGCTCTACGTCGTAGAACTTTTCATAAATTTTAATATCTTTAATCCGATAGTCCGCACTGAAATCAATAACCTTTAAATCCGCCTCCAGCAGCCTCGGCACAAAGCCCATAGAGACCTTGTGAGGCAGACAGCAAAGCGCAACATCAGCCAAGCCGGTAAGCTTATCAAAGTCCAACGGCTCGATTTGCAGCTCGCAGCGGCCCTTGAACTGACCAAAGACCTCTGCAACCGCACCGCATTCCTCCGGCAAAGCGCTGAGATAAGTTAGTTCGGCCTGGCTGTGCCGCAAAATTATATTTATTGACTCGGCGCCTGTATAACCGCTTGCGCCGATAATGGCAACTCGTATCATTGTTTGCACCTAAACAAAGGAAGGTTAAAAAAAAGAAAAAGCAAAAATTCAGTCTGCGATATTCGATAAATAAAGAAGCAAATCAGCCTAAAGCAAAATTCGAGTCTGCGATATACGACAAATAAACTACAAATTAGCTTAAAGCAAAAATTCAGGCTGCGATATTCGACAAATAAAGACGCAAATCAGCGTTTTGAGAACTGGAACCTTTTCCTTGCGCCTTTTTGACCCGGTTTTTTTCTCTCGACCATTCTGCTGTCACGTGTAAGATGTCCGCCGTCACGAAGCGGCTGAACATAGTTCTCATCGTACTTTTTCAGCGCCCTGGCAATCCCGAGTACTGTCGCACCGGCCTGGCCTGTAGTTCCACCGCCCTGAACATTGACAAAAACATCGAATGATTTTTCCGCATCAACCGTCTTCAAAGGGGCAATAATCGATTTTCTGTCCTGCTCACGAGCAAAGTAGTCCTCAATCTTTTTTTTGTTAACCAGCAGTTTTCCGCTGCCCGGCTTGATTCTTACCCTTGCAACAGAACTTTTGCGCCTGCCGGTGCCCCAGTAGAAACCTCCCATGTCCGGGCCTTTTTTCGAAGGCTTTTGAGGCTGCGGTGATTTCGCAACCTTTTCAACAGTCACCTTGGCAGCAGTAACCTTGGCAGACGTTACCTTGGCAGAAGTTACCTTGGCAGCAGGATTATCATCTTTGGTTTTTGCCATAATTTGCTCTCTCTATCAGGACGCCCTTACAAAAGAGGGTCATCATTAAAACAGTTCAATCTTTTCAGGTCTCTGGGCCTGATGCTCATGCTCGGGGCCGCTGTAAACCTTCAACTTCTGCAGCATTTTCCTGCCGAGCTTGTTCTTGGGAAGCATACGCCTTACCGCCAATTCAATCACTTTTTCCGGCTTTTTGGCCATCATATCCGCAAAGGTTACGTATTTATGACCGCCGGGATAATGGGTGTAATAATCATACTCTTTATCAGTGGCCTTTTGGCCGGTAACCTTTATTTTGTCGGCGTTTATGACAACCACATAATCACCGGTATCAACGTGAGGCGTATATGTGGGCTTATTCTTGCCCATCAGAATAGGGGCTATTTTCGAAGCCATCCGGCCAAGAATAGCGCCATCGGCATCTACAAGCAGCCATTTGTGCTTACATTGTTGGTTATTCGCGATAAAACTCTTCATAAAAAACCTCTAAGTCAGGCAAAAACAAGCATTCTACCGAATTACGCAGGGCTGTCAAACTATTTTTTATTGTGAAAATCAATAATTTGGTCTCCATAGGGTTAATGAGTAGATGCCTTGTTTGAAATTGGGTTTGATTGGGTTTGTTTTCGGCGCAAGTTGGTTGAAACTGGGTTCGATTGGGTTTGAATTGGGTTTGTTTTTCTTCCAAAAGTGAGTTTTTGGCGCAAAATCGAGGAAAATTGGGTTTGTTTTGCATAATAGAGTGTATCCCAATAACCCGTTCTATTG
>CAZECQ010000042.1:0-16058 GCA_964510545.1 uncultured Pirellulales bacterium
GGTCAGGCACAAAGATAATTTCTCTGTCGGCTGGTATGGAATTAACCACTTCAGCGGCATTAGCACTCGTGCAGCAGTAATCACTCAGGGCCTTTACCTCCGTACTGCTATTTACATAACATACAACCAATGCTCCAGGATGCTCGTCTTTGAGCTGCTGTAACTGCTCAGCGCTTATCATATCAGCCAGGGGACAGCCGGCTGATTTATCCGGTAAAAGCACCGTTTTTTCAGGCGATAAAATAGCTGCGGTCTCAGCCATAAACTTAACGCCGCAAAAGACTATTACCTCCGCCTCGGTTTGGGCTGCCTTTCTGCTAAGGTCTAACGAATCACCGCAAAAATCGGCAATGTCCTGTATCTCGCCCGGCTGATAATTGTGCGCAAGTATCACCGCATTACGTACTTCTTTAAGCTCCTGTATTCTGTCAATCAGCCGCTCATCCAAAACAAAATTCTCCAAATACCTTTATTCCTAGTGCTTTTTATAAACCAGCTCCGTACCCTGTGTTGTAACGGTAACGCCGGGTGGTACCGACTCCTTCAGCCATACATTACCCCCGATTACCGTATTTTTTCCTATAACTACATCGCCCAATATTGTCGCCTCAGCATAAATTGTTACGTTGTTTTCTATCGTCGGATGTCTCCTGCCGCCTTTTATTATCTCTCCTCTTTCATCTTTTGGAAAGCTCAACGCCCCCAATGTAGCGCCCTGATATATCTTCACATTATCTCCTATCACCGTGGTTTCACCTATAACGACACCGGTGCCATGGTCGATAAAAAAGTTTTTGCCTATCGTTGCTCCCGGATTTATATCAATACCGGTTTTCGAATGCGCCCATTCGGTCATTATTCGCGGTATCAATGGGACATCTCTTGAATACAGTTCATTCGCTATTCGATACGTTGCTATCGCTATAATGCAAGGATAGCTTATAACAATTTCCTCATAAGATTTCGCTGCCGGGTCTCCGTCAAAAGCGGCTCCAACATCACCTTTGAGAAGCTCTCTAATCTTTGGAAGCTGTGCAAGTAAATATTGGGCAACATCTTCAGCCATTGTTCTGCAATCACCGCTGTCGCACTTGTCCATTCTGCACCTGTACTTAAAAGCACGCTCTATTTGGTCGGAAAGTTCCGCATAGACATGGTATAGAATATCAATAACAATGAAATTGATATTTGCTCTTGTAACCACCCTTCTGCCCGTATAGCCCGGAAAAAGCAATTCTATAAACAAATCAATAATATCCCAGATTTTATCACGCATCGGTAAATCTGAAACGTCGATAAAATTTATCCCCGAATCACCCTCATACGTCTGTGCTATTTCATCAACCAGACTTTCGATTTTCTTATCGGTCAGTTTGGTATTTTGTTTTGTCATATTTTTTTTCCAAAAATAAAAAACAGCGTTATTCCCTGTTTCTCAGCTACGCTATAATTGGTTAAACATTTCGGTGGAGATATACCTCTCTGCGGTGTCGGGCAGAATCACTACGATTGTTTTACCTTCACATTCTGGTCGTTGTGAAAGCTGTACAGCCGCCCACATTGCCGCCCCTGAGCTTATACCCGCTAATATCCCTTCCTTTGCCCCTAATCGCCTGGCAGTTTCAACAGCGTCTTCGTTCGTTACCTGAATTATTTCATCAATTATTTCAACATTCAAAACTTCAGGCACAAACCCTGCTCCAATACCCTGTATTTTATGCGGGCCCGCCTCGCCACCGGAAAGCACCGGTGAATCTTTCGGCTCAACAGCAACAACTTTCAAATCTTCCTTCTTCTGTTTCAATACTTGGCCACAACCTGTGATAGTTCCGCCTGTACCCACTCCCGCAACAAGAATGTCAACCATACCATCGCTGTCTGTCCAGATTTCCTTTGCTGTTGTTTCTCTGTGAATCTGTGGGTTTGCGGGATTGTTAAACTGCTGCGGCATAAAAGCATTCGGTTTTTCAGCCACAAGCTGTTCTGCTTTTCGCACAGCTTCTGTCATTCCCCCCTCGGCAGGAGTCAGCACCATTTCGGCCCCAAACAGCCGCAGCAACTTCCTCCTTTCAATGCTCATCGATTCAGGCATAGTCAGTATCAGTTTATATCCCTTTGCCGCACAAACACAGGCAAGGCCTATACCGGTATTACCGCTGGTCGGCTCAATTATAACCGTTTCTTTATTTATCAGCCCTTTCTTCTCTGCTGCTTCCATCATTGACAAAGCAATCCTATCTTTAATGCTCCCACAGGGATTATATGATTCAAGCTTGGCCAGAATCTTTGCTTTGCCGGAACCAAGTTTATTAATTTGCACCAAAGGCGTATAGCCGATCGCAGCAGTTATATCTTCGAATACCGCACTCATTGTTAAGTCTCCATTTTACTATATCTGATAATCCAGATTTTTTGTTTCTTTTGACTTGCTAACCAAATCCTGCAATGTCACTGATTGCAGAACATTCGTCACTGCATCCTGCACCTGCGACCAAAGCAGCCTTATAGCACAATCAGCAGCTCGTGCACAAAAACCCTCATCTTCAACACATTCGATGGTAACAACAGGCCCTTCCATACAATTGAAAATCTCACTCAGTTTAATATCCGCCGGAGCTTTAATAAGGGTGTAGCCGCCTTTGGAGCCTCTTATACTTCTGATAAGACCACCTGATTTGAGGGTAGCCATTAATTGCTCAAGGTACTTTACAGATATATCTTGGCGTTTGGCAATAATTTTAATCTGCAATGGGCCATGACCGTAGTTTTCGGCCAATTCAACCATAGCCCTGATTCCATAGTGAGTACGAGTAGTAAGTTTCATTACAAATCTCCTATTATCCCTACTGTATTAGTAGTAGTATATACGTAATCGGAAATTTTTGTTAGTAAAAAATAAAAAAATAAAAATATTTGCAAATTTTGCAATTTTTCCCATTTCAACAGCGTTAAAAGCCAACATCAGACAAAAAATTCTTTTTGTACCCTACTAAAAACAGTCAATTTTCTTGACAGACTAATCCAGTACCGATAATATAACATATTATCGCAGAGCGGATATATCAGGGGATGTTACGGATGACAAAAAGTTCCACAAAAAAAGTGGCGTTTATTTCTTCTTTCAACCCAAGAAGATGCGGAATAGCAACTTTCACATCCGACCTTATCAATAATGTTTCATCAGCCGCAAAGGGGGCCTTCGAGCCTTTGGTAGTGGCTATGCGCTCCGAGAACGACTTGAAATACAATGACCCTGTTAAGTTCGAGATTCGCCAAAGCGTAAAAAGTGATTATATCTGTGCCGCCGATTATATTAATTTCAGCCATGTCGATGTTGTTTCTGTCCAACACGAATTCGGGCTGTTCGGCGGTGACGCCGGCTCGTATCTCTCTCTGCTGCTCAACCGGCTGAATGCTCCGATAGTAACGACGCTACATACGGTGCTCGATAACCCCGACCCTGCTTACTACAATTCATTAGTGGACGTATGTAATGCCTCCTACAAAATAATAACTATGAATGAACGCGGCATCGATATGCTGCAGGACATTTATGGTGTCCCGAGCAAAAAAGTTGAACTCATCGCCCATGGCATACCCGATTTACCTTTCGTTGACAACAACTATTACAAGCACAAATTCGGTATGGAAGGCCGAAGAACCATTTTGACATTTGGTCTGCTTAGCAGGAACAAAGGTATAGGGGTTATGCTCAGGGCAATGCCCGCCATAATGGAAGTCGAACCATCCGTCCTGTACGTTGTCCTGGGAATGACCCATCCTTCAGTATTGAAGCACGAGGGAGAATCTTACAGATACAGTCTGCAGCAAATGGTAAAAGAATTAGGCTGCGCTGAGAACGTGATGTTTCATAACAGGTTCGTAAGCGACGAAGAACTAAGCAATTTTCTTTGCGCCGCCGATATTTATGTAACTCCATATCTTAACAGAGAGCAACTAACCAGTGGAACGCTCTCTTTTGCTGTGGGCACAGGCAAAGCCGTTGTGTCAACCCCTTACTGGGCCGCTATGGAGTTGCTTGCCAACGGACAGGGAAAGTTGGTTCCTTTCGGCGATTCAAACGAAATGGCTAAAGCTATAATCGAAATACTCCAGGACGATTCTCTCTTTTACTCGCTTCGAAGAAGGGCATACGACTACGGCAGGTCGAGAACATGGCCAAAAATCGGCCAGTCATACTGGAAATTATTCAGTTCAAAGCGACTGCCAGTGCGGATTGAAGCAAAAGCTGCCGCATTGGCAGGCAAATCAACGTTTGAAATACCGGAGCCGTCTTTAGACCACTTGAAAAAACTAACCGATGACACAGGATTGTACCAGCACGCCAGATTTACCGTCCCAAACCGAAAATTCGGCTATTGCACAGACGATAACGCAAGGGCTGTAATCGCAATGACTAAATACTACGGCCATTACCCTGAGCCCGGTGCTCTGCAGCTTTTTGAAACATATCTGTCCTTTGTCCTTCATTCGCAAAATGACGACGGCTCAGTCAGAAACTTTATGAATTTTGACAGAACCTGGCTGAAAAACGAACCTGCCAGCGATGCCTTTGGCAGAGTGCTCTGGGCCTTTGGAACCGTTATGGCAAAACCGCCTTCACCGGCGTATTTGTCAATTATCAAAGACTGCTTTGACCGGTCAGTAAAACATGTCAAAAAGCAATATCCAAGAGGTTTGGCCTATTCAATACTTGGCATGTCTGATTACCTCAAGCAGTTCCCCGGAGCAAGTGACATCAAACGCCAGCTTGTAACAGCCGCAGATAAACTGGTAGAATTATACCAAAGAAACAGCCACCCCGACTGGCGGTGGTTTGAAGACACATTGACTTATGACAATGCCGTTTTGCCGCAAGCGCTGTTCGTGGCAGCTCTAATATTCGAAGATGAAAAATACTTTAAAGCTGCGACGAAAACCTGCGAATTTCTGCTGGCTAACACCTTCGGCGGCAACCACTTCAGCTTTGTCGGCTGTAACGGCTGGTACGGGCGATCCAGTACAAAGACCCAATTTGACCAGCAGCCAATCGAAGCAGCAGGTACTGTTATGATGCTCAGGGCAGCTTACGATGTTACAAAAAACAGTAAATTCCTGACACTTCAAAGAAAGGCCTTTGACTGGTTCCTCGGTGAAAATGATTTGCACATTCCCGTTTACAATTTCAGAACCAAAGGGTGTCACGACGGGCTTATGCAAAGCGGCGTCAATGCCAATCAGGGAGCTGAAAGCACACTCAGTTTTATGCTAAGCCTTTTGGCTATAGTCGAAAGCTACGCCACCATTGAGAAAACCACTGAATCTGTAGATGTATCTAAGTCAAAACCCAGCCTGCGCAAGCCCGCCCTCGCAGAAAAAACAGCTAAAAAAGCGACGCTAATAAAGGACATATCTGCCGATACAAAACCTAAAAAGGACAGGATTGAAGAGCTTGCATAACCCCCTCAAATTCCCCTAAATGCCGCACAACAAAAACCCGCATATTTGAGTAATCGAACCGTTCTATGGCTCAAGCAGTTCCGCTGTCGATTCGGCTGACCATTTAATATCGCCGCCCAGACCGGCAACAGTCTGGCAGCCGACCAGCGAGAAACACAAAACGAATAAAACAGCCGCTAATATCACTTTTTTAATCATCTTCTCAAACTCCATCTTGTTGACGATTAAGTCCGGCTCAACAATAATATCTGAAGATATTTGTAGAAAACCAAAAATACTCTGATAATATTATACCAGTCATCGGTAAATCTATATATATTATCGGTCAAATTGCTGAATTTATAACAGTCTAAGCTAAAAAATTGTTGAGATGAAAATTGCCAGTTTCAATATTAATTCCCTGCGTGCTCGTTTGCCTATCGTGCTAAAGTGGCTCTCTGACCATCAACCGGACGTTCTCTGCGTACAGGAAACGAAGGTCCAGGACGTCGATTTCCCCTCTGACGCCTTCAATGACTCCGACTATCAATGCATCTTCAAAGGCCAGAAAAGCTATAACGGAGTAGCGATTTTCTCCAAAAGTGAAATGAAAAACGTCCTGTTCGGCTTTGATGAGGAGCCTACAGACCAGGCCCGACTTATAAAAGCTGAAATTAACGGAATTATAATTGTCAATACTTATATCCCGCAGGGCTACTCGCCTGAGTCTGAAAAATTCGATTACAAGCTGAACTGGTTCAATCGGCTGCTTGCTTTTTTCGAAAAGAATTTCACCCCCACCGAGGCCGTTCTTTGGGCCGGTGACTTCAATGCAGCACCCGAGCCGATAGACGTATATGACCCTGACGGCCTGCTTGGGCACGTCTGTTTCCATCCAGAGGTCCACAAGGCCCTGGAAAAAGTTATGAAGTTCGGTTTTATCGATGTATTCAGAATGCACTGCAGCGAACCTGGCCGGTACACATTCTGGGATTACAGAATGAGAAATTCTCTCAAACGAAATCTGGGCTGGCGTTTAGACCATATTATGGCAACGAAGCCCCTGGCGAAAAAATCCACCGCCTGCTATATAGACAAGGAACCAAGAATGGCAGACAGGCCAAGCGACCACACCCCAATCATCGCTGAATTCGACTGGTAAAAAACAACTGGGGAACCAGGATTCGGACCTGGACTAACTGATCCAGAGTCAGTCGTGCTACCGTTACACTATTCCCCAATCAAATAACCAATTCTAAGTTTTGAACTGCATCTTGTCAAATGGGATTTGACAGAGTTTTGCCGAACCGCTAATCTATTATTATGATTCGGTTTTTTTATATCGTGCTCTTGAGTTGTATTTTCGCCCTATTTGCCGGCTGCTCTCAGCCAGCCGAAACCGTCCCTATCTGGGAGAAGGTCAAGCTAAGAGACCTGTCGCCCAAACGCCACGGCGGAACCGATGGCAGGGAGCTTAAAACCGCAAATTTTGACATTTTTATTTTTGAGATACCGGCCGAAAACATCAACCTCCTGGACGATGTCTGGCAGAGGCTTTACACAAGGCCGTTGAGGTATAACGATTATAAAGCTTTCGGCGCCAATTCATTTTTAGCCGGCTTCGGCCAAAGCACAATGTGGGACAACATTGCACTACTGCTGCAAAATGCTGACGCGAGAGAAATCGACCATATTTCACTATTGTTAACCGATGACCAGACCGACGACCTTGCCATTGCGTTTTTAGACCGTGAGCAAACTATTTTTTACATCTCGAACAGCGGGCTGATGGAAGGAGCAGCCATCGGGCCGGGCAAACTTGCTCTGCGCATAAAGGCTGAAAAAATCCCCGGCTCAAGGGGCGTATCTAATGTTAGTTTTATGCCCGTATTTCCATCGCCAACAAAAAGCCTAATCCCGCAGATAGCCGCTTATGAAAAATCCGGCGAGTTTCTTTTCAAACCCGTCGGCTTCAGACTGAAAATGAGCCCGGACGATTTTATCTTCTTAGGCCCAAAAGAATACAGCAATGACCTAATGACGCTCGGCAGTTTATTCTTCAGCAGACCACAGCCAAAACCGGCTATCAGGGCGCTGTTAATTATTTGCAGCAGAATAAACTATTAAGTCGCAGGTTCGCCCAGCCCTTTTGCAGAATGTAATTAAAAAAAAATTATCAAAAAATAACCAATGACCCATAGGCATTTATGCAATAATCAATACAAAATGCAGGATACAACATATCCAACAGTGGCACTTACTCGTTGCAGCGATTACAGCCGGCTTAAAATCTCCGAAGCCATTGCAAGGCAGTTCGAGCTGCTCGGGGGAATTGAAAAATTTGTAACCCGCGGCGATACGGTTCTCTTGAAGCCCAATTTCATTGCTCCAAAGCCTCGCTCCTGCGCCACTGTAACCGACCCTGTGGTTATTATCGAAACCGCCAGATTGCTTAAAGATTTCGGCGCAAAACCTTTCGTCGGCGACTCACCCGCCTGGAGCAATATATCCGCCTGTGCAAGGGTGCTGGAACTGCGAAAGCCGCTGAAAAAATTGTCCGTCCCTATAAGGCAGCTCAACAAACCCAAAAAGTGTCGAATAGAAGCACTTAATACCAGTGTCACTATAAGTTCAATCGCCCTCGACACAGATGTCATCATAAACCTGCCTAAGTTCAAATCGCATCAGCAGATAGTGGCAACTTTCGCCGTCAAAAATATGTTCGGCTGTGTCAGCGGCAAACGAAAAACCTTCTGGCACTTTCTAAAGGGCAAAACCGCCTACGATTTTTGTGAATTTCTCATTGAGATATTCAAATTTCTAAATCCCGCCCTGACCATTATTGACGGCGTAGTCGCGATGGACAGCCAGGGCCCAATCAGCGGAAGGGCCAGGGACCTCGGCTGGCTCATCGGCTCAGCAGAACCGATTGCCGCCGAAACCATCTGCTGCAAACTCGTAAACATCGAACCGCAGGACCTCCCGATTATCACTACAGCCGAACAAATGGGTTTCGGCTGCTGCGACCTGGAAAAAATCAAAATCTTAGGCGATGACTATTCAGAAAGTATCTGCACCGATTTTATAACCGCAAGACCTTCTCCGATAAGGTTCACATTGTTTCACGTTTGCAAAAGCATTTGCAAACAAATTTTCCTGCTAACCAAGTCTACAGTAAACAAGTTTTTTCCATCCTAAAAAAAACAATATTGGCAATCGAATCTTATAAAAAATACTTGACCAGAAAGACAGTCGCTGAGCAACGCCTAAGAAATCCCTGTCTAACAAATTCGCGTTATTCGTGTCAATTCGTGGCAATGCTTTACTTATCGTTTTTATTTCGTTAATATCTGTCTATGCAGAGAGAATCTGTAAACATCTTAGGTGTCGAAACCAGTTGCGATGAAACTGCAGCGGCTGTGGTTGCCGATGGTCGGATTGTAAAATCGTCTGTAGTGGCCTCGCAGAGCAAACTGCACGAAAAATACGGCGGTGTCGTCCCGGAAATCGCCTCCCGTGCTCACATCGAAAATATATATCCTGTCATAGCCGAGGCAATCGAACAGGCCGCTATTGACAAAGACGACATTGACGCAATTGCCATAGTGAATCAACCCGGCCTGACCGTCGCTCTTATCGTCGGCGTTACCGCCGCCAAGACCCTCGCCTTCGCCTGGGAAAAACCGCTCATCGCAATCGACCACCTCCACGCTCATATACAGTCGGCTTTTTTCACAGAATACACTCTCAAACTGCCTGCTGTTGCCCTGATTGTCTCAGGCGGGCATACCTCACTTTACGATTATCATTCGCCCCTGGAGCCGAAACTTCTCGGTTTGACCATAGACGATGCCGCGGGCGAGGCCTTTGATAAGGTCGCAACAATCCTGAAACTGCCTTACCCTGGCGGCCCCGCTATCGAAAACGCAGCCAAAGACGGCGATGCCGGCGCTATCAAATTCCCCCGCTCATTGTTAGGGCCGGACTCGCTGGATTTTTCTTTCAGCGGTATCAAAACTGCCGTGTTGTATCACTGTCGAGGCCAGGATATGAAAGGACAAAACAAAGTCGATTCGATGAGCACCCGCCAAATCGCCGACATCGCAGCCTCTTTTCAGGCGGCGGTTGTCGATGTGCTCGTCGAAAAAACCAGCCGGGCAGTCGATAAAATCGGGGCCGAAACCGTATTGCTCGGCGGCGGGGTCGCAGCCAATAATTGCCTGCGGATCGCCCTGCAAAAAATGTGCGACTCGACGGCCCCCGCAAAAAAACTTCTCATCGCTCCAAAACAATATTGCACAGACAACGCCGTTATGGTAGCCTCTTTGGCGTACCATAAATTTAAAGCAAAGCTCTTTGCCGATTTAACTCTTGAACCAAAAGCGCACAGCCAATAGTTTTTTACAGAAGGAAACGGAAACATCCAATCTGAACAATTAAAGAAAATTTTAGAGCAGGTCAAAGCCGGCAAAATCAACATTGACCAGGCAATGGAGAAACTGCGGCTATTGCCGTTTGAGGATTTGGGCTTTGCACAAATCGACCATCACCGCCAACTCCGCCGCGGCTTCCCGGAGGTCATTTACTGCCCGGGCAAAACGACCGAACAGATAGTCAAAATATTCTCCAGTCTTGCTGAAAAAGGCAATAACGTCCTTGCCACCAGGGCAGAAGAGCACGTCTTCGATGCCCTTTCCAAAACAAAACAATTTCCACAGGCCCGATACGAAAAGCCAGCCAAAGCGATTGTCTTTGAGCAGAAAAAAATTGAGCCATCCAAAACCGCCGTCCCGATAATTACCGCTGGAACGTCAGATTTGCCCGTTGCTGCCGAGGCGAAAGTTACCGCCGAGATTATGGGCCAGCGCACGGATTTAATCTGTGACGTCGGAGTAGCCGGACTGCACCGGCTCCTGGGCCATCTGCCCAAACTCCAAAAAGCAAACGTCCTCATAGTTGTTGCTGGAATGGAAGGAGCGTTGGCGAGTGTCGTAGGCGGTATGGTTAGCTGCCCCGTAATTGCAGTCCCTACCAGCATCGGTTACGGTGCCAGCTTCGGTGGAATCTCAGCACTTTTGACAATGCTCAACAGCTGCGCCGCCGGTGTTACTGTTGTCAATATCGACAACGGCTTTTCCGCAGGCGTAACGGCCGCTCTTATAAACAAAAAAATAGAAGAAAATAATTAACGTATCAAAACCGGGTGCACTCTATACCGGAGATTAAAATGCAAACAGTAAACACCATCACCAAGCTTGCCCCAAGGCGGCCTAATGCGCACAAGGGTGACTTCGGCAAGGTCGCTATCATAGCCGGTAGTTTTGGAATGAGCGGTGCAGCCGCCCTTGCAGGCCGCTCCGCCCTGCGGGCCGGCGCAGGACTCGTACGGGTAGCTGTACCGAAAAGCGTCCTTCCGATAGTTGCTGCGATTGAGCCGTCCTTTACTACCATAGCCCTGGCCGAAGACAACTCAGGCAGAATATCCGCAAAAGCTCTCAATACTATCGTGAACATTGTTACTGAAAACGACTGTTTGGCTTTCGGCCCAGGCATCGGCACAAGCAGCGCACTTCGCTCGGTACTTACGATGCTCATCAAGCAGGAAAACCTCCGGCTTATCATAGACGCTGACGGCCTGAACAACCTAAGCGCAATAAAAAATTGGCCCGCCCAGGTAAAAGCAAAACTCATCTTGACACCTCATCCCGGCGAAATGAAAAGACTGTGGTCCACCCTCTTTAGAGAACCGCTGCCACCGCAGCGCAGCAGCCAGGCGGAACAATTAGCGCAGCGAACAAAAACCACCGTCGTATTAAAAGGAGCCGGAACCATCGTTACCGACGGTGAAAAAATCTATATCAACAAAACAGGCAATCCCGGAATGGCCACAGCCGGCTCCGGAGATGTGCTGACAGGGGTCATAACAGCACTTGCAGCCCAGAGTCTGAGCGATTTCGACGCAGCGGTACTCGGCACCTATATCCACGGCCTGGCCGGCGACATCGCTGCACAAAAAAAAGGACAGGTCAGCACAATGGCCACCGATATAATAGAGTCACTACCCGAAGCTTTCCTGAAAAACGAGTAATTCAATGTAGAAAGCAACACAGGATTAGCTCAATGAACACCGGCAGTATTGTCTCATTCTTTTTGAAGAGAAAATGGATTTTAATAGCTCTTCTTATTGTTACGCCAACAGGATTCTTATGTAAATCTTATTCCGGCCCCGGCTCTCACTGGTTCAATGATTATGGCGCTGCTCTGTTCTATGAAGTTTTTTGGTGTCTGGCCATATTCTTCTTCATACCCAGCCGAAAATACACAACCTCCATCGCAATAGGCGTTCTTATCATTACGTGTATATTAGAAACCTTGCAGCTTTGGCAGCCGGCCTTTTTGCAGCAGTTCCGTTCTACATTTTTAGGCCAAACTCTTTTGGGAACCACCTTTGTTTGGTGGGATTTCCCCCACTATCTCTTAGGCTGCTTCATCGGCTGGCTCTATATACGAGCAATCTCAAAGTGACTTGTCCCGGATAATTCACAGCAAAACCTGTAACAAAAACCTCAACTCATTAATCAGCCGCCAATAAAGCTTGTAGGGCCGTCTCACAATAGCTTCATATCCTTATTGGTATGCTGCGGTTTTTTCAAAAAAATAAAATGCTAAAAACACCACTTTTCACAATTGTTATTGCTCTTGGGCGTTTATTATCGCCCTTTTATACCATATTATTCAAGAAAATCGTTCTAATAGGCCGAAAAATAACATATATTGCAAAAATGTCTTAACAAGGGTAAAAAATGGAAACAACCACAAACGAAACAGCCACACAACAAAACGAACAGACCCTCCAGCTTAAAAGAAAGCTTGTGCCGATTGACGAATATGCAAAACGCGAGGGCATTTCTATAGGCATTGTTGAGCAATGTGCCGGCCTGGGCATCATACAGATAAGAAAATTCAAAGGCGAAACTTTTGTCGTTGATGTGCCTCTCAATCCATCTGTTTATTCCCTTGATGCTAATACAGAAACAACACAATTTGCCGATAAATCCACCCACGCCCAAAAGCTCTCGGAGCTGGTCAAAAGGATAATGCCCGAAGAATTCGAAACTTCCCTCCAAACAACAAATTCGAAGCTCGACTCCATCGGCACAAAAACCACAGAAATAACTGATTCAATCAAAAACATCTTTTGCAAATCCCCACTAACTGAAGTTCCGCCAACAGAAATAATTGATGAACCGATTGAGTTTACCGTCCAAACCGACAAGACCGAAAACGCCTTCGACTCGATTCTCGACGAGCTCAAATCCCAACCCATAGATGTCCCCGTACATATTAACGATGAAATCCTGGAAACAGAAGAAATGACCGAACAGCAGCAGGTGCCCGAAAATAATAAACTGCTGTTCGGCTTTATGGATTCTCAGGCAAAATCCAAACGAACCTGGCAGACCATTGCCCTTTCTGCAATAACCGCTTTTCTAATTCTACTGCTGCTTACTCTCTGGTTACACAACGACAGAAAAGAACAGCTAAGTATGCTCGACCAGGCAAATACAAACATGCAGGCGGTAATTGCCGGCTCATCTATAGCCACTAATAAAATAAAAACCCTTCAAAACCAGCTTGATATGTATAAAGGAGAGTTCAAACGCCTCCGCAATGAGCTAAACACCTCAAGGGCACAATTTAAAACCACCCAAAGCGAACTTGCCGATACCCAAAAAAATCTAAAAATCATCAAGCAGCGCGATACAGCTATCATTGAACGCCTTGACGCCCAAATCAAAAACCTCTTAGCCAGACTAAACTTGCTCACACAAAACCCCCAATCTCCCAAATAATCAGTAAATTTCCACGGGTTAAAACCCGTGGCATTTTCCAGGACGGGCAAGCCCGTCCGACTACGTCGGATACTTCCATCCACGGGTTGAAACCCGTGGTATTGCGAAGGAAGAATAAAAATCCCCTTCCCAGCTTGACGGTTCAGGTGCCCTTGAGAACTGTAGTTTTCACTCTTGCGGCCGGAGAGGAACTTTTTCATTGATTATGGATTATTTGGTTGAGATTCTTCGATGGTGCTCGGAATGAGCCCTTCGAGACCTCGGCGCTGCTCAGGATTAGTGGTTGATTATCTTAATAGTGTCGGAGCCATAGAAATATCGTGGCGTTCCAAGCCGGCCAAAGACTTCCAATTGGATGTCGCCATTGTCAGTAACATTGCCAGCCAATTGCTCTTTGGGGAAGAAGGCAAAAACGCTTATCCGGCTGTTTTTTCGGCCTTGCTGAACAACCTTCTGATTAGTTGCTTTAATGGGGCCGGGATATAACAAAAGCGGCTCGCCAGCATCCATTTGGGCTTTGGTGGTTCCAGGGGGCAAAAGGAGCCGGGCCAATATTTTCGGCTGACGGCTCTTGCAGCTTATTACCCTCGGCAAAATCAGCAATTGTGACCGAGTGTAGTTAAATTCGCAGGCACCTATATCAATGATGTCGTCTATGATTCGCGGGTTACCGTCTAAATCCGTTTCGTTTGGTTCTGCTACGTAATTTGGGTCGCCGGTGTTTATACAGGGTGATTCGGGGAGCAGGTAATAGTCGCCGTCAATCCAGAGGGCGTTGGGGTCGCTGGGTTCGACTATGATGTCGGTGTCGTTGGCATCGACCCAGCAGCCGGGCAGAATAAAGCATGGGTCGGAATCGATATTGGTGAGCCCTTCCCAGCCGTCTTGAATATTGCTGTAGGTAACAGAGACTATGTCACCGAAATAGCTTACAATCTGGTGCGGAGAATTGTCGCGGATGATAGAGTTTTTGATTGTTAAATTTCCCCAGACATTAAAGATTGCTCCAGAGTTGCTCCCGGATGCGTTTCCTGTGATAGTACAGTTTGTGATTGTGCAGTTAGTGATTGTCGCCCCTAAATTTGTGGAGTAGATTCCGCCGCCAAAATTATCAACTGTGTTGCCACTGATAATACAGTTGGCAATTTTCGGGCTGCTGTCGAGTGAGTAGATTCCTCCGCCGTTTGACCAGTATGGCTCATTTATTAGCGAGTTGCCGCTGATAGTAGAGTTGGCAATAGTCAGGTTGCTATTTTGGCAGTAGATACCACCACCATAATAAGTAGCGTGGTTGTTTTTGATTATGCAGTCGATGATTTTAGGGCTTGCGCCATTGCAGTAAATTGCGCCGCCAACAGACCTTATGTTGTGGCCTATATATTCTTCGGGTCCATAGCTATTAATGATTGTAAAGCCATCCAATATAGAATTTGGTCCTTCGTTGTTGTGGAAATTGAAACCTCGGTGTTTATCTGTTTCGGAACCGTTGCAGTCAATGACGCAGTTGCCGGGTCCATTTATGCTTTTTACCGTGATTCTCTTTCCTTTGAAACGAATGTCGCGGTTTCCATGGCCTGTATATATTCCATCCGCAACCCAAACTATTGTGCCGTCCCAGGAGTAGTCGATTGCTTTCTGAATAGTGGGATACTGAGTGGGGACATGAATGTTGTCAAAGGCCGAGGTAGTAAACGTATAGCAATTGCCATTGTTTGAGTCTGTAGTTTTGTTGCCAACGATATCGTTAGCTTCAATTACAAAATAGTAGTCGGTTGATGGGGAGACGCCGAAAAGTTTTATAGAATGGGTTGTTGCCAGGTTGGAGTCATTTTGGTCGATGAAGTAGGGCTCGCCACAAGCAAGACCGCAGAGTACACGGGCAGTGGTTGGTTCGTCTGTTTGGAAAGTTACTATTGGTTCCGGGCCGGGTACTTCAATCTGAACGTTGGAAATTACCGGCGGCTGGCAATCAGTATCAGCAGTATAGATTGTAACAGCCGGGATGCCGTTTGCATCTTCATATTCGTATGTTGCGGTGATAACCCGGCCGTGAGATATTTGCAGTATGCCGTCTTCGATGACAGCATCGCCGGAGTCTGTTGTGATTGTGCCGTTAAAAATGCCTAAAGATGAGCTTTCTTCGGTCAATACGATGGTCTCTAAATCGCCGCCGTCAGTGGTAACAGTAACATATTGTGTGCCTGCGCCGGTAAGGTCTAAATTTCTGGCGAGGATTTGTACGATTGCGGAACAGGGATATATATCGCTGTCAAGAAGGACAATTTTTTGAGAAAGCCCTGATACTGCCTTATAAAGGTTTAGCTTTCCTGATATGCAGATTTCAGGTGAAATAGTGTCTGTTGAATAGAGCAGTACCTGTTTAAGCGTGTTGACCTGGATACCGGGGTATATGGGCAGCATAAGCACACAGGCACCGGCGACATGTGGACAGGCCATTGAAGTTCCCGAAGCAATGATTGTGTAATCGTCATACCTTCTTCCATTAGATGTTCTGTTTGCCTTGAGCGATAGAATATCGACGCCTGGCGCCGCTATATCGACCCAATCGCCATAATTAGAGAAGTATGCTTTATGGTTGTTCGAGTCGGTGGCGGCGACAGCGATAACATTTTCATAATAAGCGGGATAGATTGGAGAATTTCTCCCATCGTTTCCTGCGGCAGCGACCGTTATTACTCCCTGGGTGTGGGCGTAGTTAATAACTTCTTCCATCGCCTCTGAATACCCGCCCCCGCTCCAACTGTT
>CAZECQ010000043.1:0-15837 GCA_964510545.1 uncultured Pirellulales bacterium
TCAAGGATGATGCTAATAAGTTTACAGATATTTTTTACATTAAGGTAAAGGGTTCCAAAGAGCTAAGAGTTGTCTGCATAGGCTTTTATTCAAGTAAAAGTAACGAATTACCCCCGTTGAACTAACCGGGCGTATGCTATGGCAGTTTAACTTTGTTTATGGCTTAAATGAAGTGTTTTAGGTGACCTGGCTTATCCAGTGAAGGAGGCGGCAGGACCGGTTCCCCGTGACTTAACGGCTGTTTTTGGTGCCTGATGAAGGGGCTTTTCAAATAACAGTCTGACGCTGGTTTTACCGGCTGCAGGTGGTAATACGAGAGATGACGTGTTGTTTTTGGAAAGGTGTAAAATGGTTCAGAGTAACCCCAGCGGCACGATATTTCATTTGGCTGTTACGGTAATGTTATTTTCTTTGTTGTTTGCCGCACCAGTTTTTGCCGGGGCCGCCCCTGCTGATGTTGAGATACTTTACTTTTATGAAGCGGGTTGTCCTTCCTGTGTGGAGATTGACGATTTCTTAGCAGAGCGGATTGAGCCGAACTATCCTGTTGTAATCAGCCGATACGAAATACATTCACCGGAAAATGCAAATTTGCTTATGCGTTTTGTGGCGGCCTATGATGCCGAAGAGATTCGTGAAGAAGGAACGCCGGCAATTTTTGTAGCTGATAAGGGCTTTCAGGGCAGCAGCATCGAAACGATGGATGAAATCGAACGGGCAATTCGCTCTGCCGTTGGTTCTGAGAAGCCTTCTCCCCTTAATCACGTTTCCGAAAATGGAAATGAGACAGGAAGCATAAAGAACCGATTAACTCTTCCTGCGGTAATCGGAGCTTCAGCGGTGGATGCCGTTAACCCTTGTGCCTTCGGAGTTCTGGCGCTTTTACTTGGGTCAATGCTGGTGATTTCAAAAACTGCAAAGCGAAAGAATGTTATCCAGGCTGGTCTTGCCTTTACGGCTGCCACCTTCATCTGCTATCTTCTGATGGGTTTTGGGCTTTTTTACACTATTCGGATAGCCGGCCTGCAGCGATATATTTATTTTGCCGTGAGTATTTTGGCTATTCTGATAGGTCTGTGGAATACGAAAGATTATTTTTGGTATGGTGTTGGGGCGAACATCGAGGTGCCCCAATCCTGGCGACCGCGTCTGAAACGAATTACCTCAGGCGTTACATCGGTGCCCAGCGCCTTTATAATCGGGTGTCTGGTGAGCGTTTTTCTGCTGCCGTGCACGTCCGGGCCTTATGTAGTGATTATTGGCATGCTCAGTGATACGGCGACCCGGACACAGGCGGTTTGTCTGCTGGTTTTATACAACTTCATATTTGTTTTGCCGTTTATAATTATTACCCTGGGGGTGGGGTTCGGTCTTACCACGCCGGCACGGATTGAGCAATGGCGACAGCTAAGACTGAAAAGGCTCCATCTGATTACCGGAATCTTTATGATATGCCTGGGAGTTACAATGATGACATATTTGTTACTGAAAAAATAGTTCTTTGAGTTAAATTTTATTTTAGAACAGTTTAATTTCAAACGATGTATTTATTTCAGGGAACAAAAAAGCCCCTGCGGTGTCGAATAAAAAGGAAGTCGGAATAAAGATATGATAGAGACATTGCGAATAACAAGTATTATAGCGGTGCTTTTGGCGTCGGCTGTTGTCGTTTTTCCGGTGTTTTTTGGTGCCGGAGGCAATGAAGAGGCCGAGAAATTTCTTAATTCTCCCAGCGCAGTCGAAAAGTTTCTCACAGATTCGAGCCGGGCCAGGTCGAAGGCCTCCAAGGACCAGATTTCTCCGCTCACAAAGCAGGCAAAGGCCTTTGCGCTGTATCTGAATCCTCCTGCTGCACCTGTTTCCCGTTCAAAGGTCCCCAGGAGGGCTCGAAGAGGCAGTAAGCCCAGCCCAAAGAGCGTTTCGGTTAAATTTTCTCTTATAGGCACGAGTTTTCATGCATCAGACCCGAATAGGTCGATGGCTTTGATAAATCAGCCCGGCAGCGGCTATAGCTGGGTCAGACAAAACAGCGAAGTGGGGCATTTGCTTATCGAGCAGGTAAAAGACGGCTCTGTGATGGTTAACGACGGCAAAAAAAGTATTGAACTTACACCGGTAAGAAAGAAGCACATTAATCTTCTAAAGGGGGCTTCATCTCCTGCCGAGACCGGTCAAAATTCAATTATATCTGATTCAGGAATGCCAGGCGCCGCCGCTGCGAGCAGCAGGTCTCCTGAGCAAATTATAAAGGACGAATTATTAAAGACGGCTTTAGGTGATATTCCTTCCAGTACTTCCAAGGGCAGACTTGGGCAACTAAGCGAGGAAAAAAAAGAAGAAATGATGAGAATGAGAGAACTGCTTATGAACGAACTAAGTGGCGACCTGCCTGGTATAGGTACCTACCTGCCTGGTATGGGCTTAGACAGCGGAAGTTTGGAAGAGCTTAATAAGGCAACGGCGTTGTTAAGGGATAAGATTATTCCCGGTTCAAGACCTTCACGAATAGGGCCTGACGAGGCGAAGAAGCTGGACAATTTAGGCCAAAAGTTACGGGAAAGCCAGCTCAGTCCGGACCCAAACAGAGCCAAAGCAGCCACATCTAAAATACGAAGAAGCCCACGCCGCAGAAGTCGAAAAGCAAAGTAAAGATTAGTCCGGCAGCAATTGGAAATTGGTTTCAGCCCTTATTGGTTACGTGATAATTGATAATTAAAGCATCGATGGCTGCCTTTTTTGGAAAAACAAGCATTGTCGAATGTATGAGATTTTTCCCTAATCTGCATTTTTCGACTGTTAAGTGGCTTTTTCCATTTATTCTTCCACCGCAATACTACAGGTTTCAACCCGTAGAAATTTACTTTTGTGGTATATCGGGGCAGTATCTGTCTGTTTTTATTGAGATTTTGCAATTTTTTTGGTTTTTTGTCAATAAAGAGGGAAATCCTGCCTGAAAATGTGGAACTTTTGGGCGTTTTTTATGTCTGATTTAGTGTAGAAGGCACTGGATTTGGCCGAATTTATTCATTCAGGCGGCAGTTTTTAGAGTTTTTAAGCCGAAGTGCCTGGTAAATGGGTATATATAGAAATTTATTTGTTTGTAAAGGGTTGTCATTGTGGGGCTTATGACAAAAAGTTCAGATACAATCGAGATAGTTGGGCAGCCGGCAGAATGGATTGCGGAAGCAATGGAGTAATTATGGCAAGAGAAGGAGAATTTCGAGGCCGCTTTTATTGTAGGGCCTTTATCGCTTTTTTTGTGTTAACAGTCTTTTTTCACTGTGGTTATGCTTATGCTGTTAGGTCGGCCAATGCGTCTGAACTGGCTCGATACAGGGTTTTCCCGCTAAAAAACATAACAGGTGAGCAGGGTAAAAAGTTTCTTACAGAGGCCCAGATAGGCACAGTTTCGCAACTTCCCAAGAGTAATACGCTTTTAGTAACAGCCAAGCGTGGTGAGCTAATCAAAGTAAGTGCTATATTGAAACTTGTTGACAGCAAAGAGCCGTTTGTTATCAAGACGATTTCAACGGCTTCCAAAGCGGAGCAAATTCCTTCGAATGAGCAAATTGCCGCAGAGCTCGGTGACGTGTCAATCGGGAGCTTCACTGAGGTGGCGGAAGACGGCGGCAAGGAAAGAGCGATTATAGATATTCACAACGGTTCTGTTATTGCTGTTGCAGAGGCAGGGCAGTTTGAAAGGATTGTTGCTGCGATTGAAAAACTACAAAAAGCCGGTGTCAAAGCTGCTCCGCCGACCAGGCTAAGCAGGCCCGGCGAACCTAAGATAGCTGAGCCGATTGCCAGTGAAATCCCAGAAGCACAGCCGGCAGCAAAGCCAGCCGAGGCCGAAGCCAATGAACCTTTTGGCAGGCTTCTTGATTTACTGGCCGATGCAGAAAAAAAGGAGGAAAAAGAGAGTAAAAAGTTTGCTGAGCCGGTGAAACCGGCGGAAAGGCTCCAGCGAATCCAGCGAGCCAGAGATGCTGCCAGGGAAGCGGCTTTGCAAAAGGGACCCAAAGCTGAGCCCCTTAAATCCGAAAGAGTCTTTATTGAACCGGTGGTGGATGAAAAAGGGGTGCCGGCTGAAGTTACAGAGATGGATTATACTCAGCGTTCGTATGACCCGAATTACGGCCGAATTGCGGAGAAAGACCTTGAGCTTGACCTGGATTTACCCGAGCAGCTTAATATCGTTGATTTAATGCGTTTGGTCGGTGAGTATTTAGAGCTGGACTATATGTACGACCCTGTCAAAGTCAAAGGGACTGTAACGCTGAAACTTCGAGGGCCTATCAAGGTAAAGGATTTGTATCCTCTGCTTGAATCGGTGCTGAAGTTCAAGGGTTTTGTGATGGCCCGTAAGGTCAATTTGGTAACGATAGTGCCTGCGGCGGAGGCTGCGGCGATTGACCCGACTTTTGTGGGCGACGAAACAGGTCAGCCCCGTCTTGGGGATGTAATTATAACCCGTATATTCAGGCTTGAGCATATTGATACAACCAGTGCAAAGAACCTTTTGGATAGTATGGGGCTCGGCGTAAACATTAACACATCGCTTTCGGAGGCGAAAACACTTATCGTAACCGGTTTTGCCTATCGTATGGGACGAATCGAGGAGCTTTTGCAAATGATAGACAAGCCGGGCAGGAAGAAACAATTCAGGTTCCGGCAGTTAAGATATACCGTTGCAGAGAAGCTCGTACCGAAAGTAAAGGCGCTCGCCGATGAGCTTGGGACAGTATCGATTACTGTTTCTGCAGCGCCGGCAAAACCAGCGCCGAAGCCGCCAAGAGGGCGTAGAGCTACTGCGAAACCACCCACCCCGACTGCCGCCGAACCCACGAAGCCCACCGTGTATCTCGATACGGACGAAAGAACAAACCGTGTCCTGATGATAGGTCTTGATGAGCAGTTGAATATGGTTGAAGCATTGATAGATACGCTCGATGTCGAGCAGCAGGACCTTCGGACTCTGCGACTATACGAGATACAGTTTGTCGGCGCCGAGGAGGTGATGGAGAAGCTGGGAGCACTTGGCATAATCAGCGGCGGCGCCAGGACGACAAGCACCCAGCGCAGCCGCACCACCACTGCCAGAACGGGCAGGGCCGCCCCCAGCAAGCCCGCCGCTCCGACAACCAGTGCAGCGGCGGAAGAGCCCCTTACGGAAGAGCCGCAGGTAGTATTAATTGAATCGACGAATTCGCTTTTGGTTAATGCAACGACCGAGCAGCACGCTCAGATAGCTGTGATTATCGGCTATGTGGACGTTGAGCCGGAGCAGGCCTCGATTCCCTACGTTGTTTACCCACTGGAAAACCAGGACCCTGAAGAACTTGCCGATGTGCTGAACCAGCTTGTTCTGGAAACCACCACCAAGGAAGACAAAAGCGGCAAAATCGTCGAAAAAACAGTGAAGAGCAAAACAGAAGAACAAATCATCATTATTCCCGATAAAAATACTTTCTCAATAATTGTCTATGCGAGTAAGAAGAACCAGCAGTGGATAGAGAATCTTATACAGCATTTGGATAAGCGAAGGCCTCAGGTGCTTATTGACGTTACACTTGTGGAAGTCACCAAAAACGACATGTTCACCTTTAACCTTGACCTGGTTTCGAAATTTCCAACACTCGCACCCGGCGGCAGCATGGAAAAGCTCACATCCCTTCTAACACCTTTCCCCAGTAAGCAAGTTGCTGAAGTAACCTCCACTGCTGCAGGAGGTTCGGGATTTTATGCAGATGAGCATGTTCAGGCATTATTAGAAGTTATGGAAGAGAAAGGATTTGGACGAGTTCTTGCCAGGCCTAAACTGCTTGTTAACGACAATGAGGTAGGGACAATTGAAGCCCAGGAGAAAAAGTATATTGTCAGAGAGGAATCGAGCTTTGTACCGGGAACAGAGCCTGGAACATCATTTCAGGTTTCCAAAGTGAATTTTGAAAGTTACGATGCAGGCATAACGCTTGATATTGAACCTCATATAAGCGAAGGCGATTTGCTGCGTCTTAAAGTAACTTTGAATCGTACGGATTTTCGCCCTCCGAAAGATACAACGGTTAAGGATGGAGATACAGAGAGAACAATTCCAACACCGCCTGATACAATAACCAGTAAAGTTGATACAACTGTAACTGTTCCCGACGGTACTACTATAATACTCGGCGGACTGGAGAAGCTAAGTCAGAGCAAAGGCGGAACAAAGGTCCCTATCCTTGGTGATATTCCTATTGTCGGAGGATTATTTAGAAGTGTTAATAATACCGATGACCAGAGCAGGCTTTATGTCTTTGTTAAAGCCCATATTTTAAGACCAAGCGAAGAAATTACGGAAGACTCCGATATAATAAGAATATCCAAGAAAAACCGTGCAACGTTTGAGAAATATGAAACTGAGATGCAGGAGTACGAGGAGTGGCCCGGTTTCAAGCCCAAGCCGATGGACCCGCTGAAAGTTCTTGAAATAAAGTAGCTATTCGGTAGTATTAATAGAATAGTGGTTAATAAATCAAAAGCCAGCCGCCTTCGGCGGATTAAATATCAGCAAGTTAAATGAAAGATTTATTGATACAAACAGCTAAGCGCACAGGTTTTGTTGACGCAGAAAAACTGGCTGAATTTTTCAAGAATGACACAAGCGGCGACCGTCTTGACGAGGCACTTCTTCGCTGTCCGTACTTTACCGAAGAAGAGGTTCTGAAGCTCTTTGCCGCTGCTCTCGGCCAGGAATTTCTGGCTGATATACAGGCCAAAGATGTCCCTGCCGAATTCGTGGAAGCAGTTCCGGCAACTTATGCTCAGCACCACTATCTTATCGGGATAATCAGTGAGAAGTCTGTGAACGGTGAGCTTACGGTAGTATTGTCAAAGCCGCTGGATGTGAATGTTCTGGACAATGTTTCCAAGATGATAGGTATGCCGGTAAGGGCGGCGATAGCGACGCGCACGTCCATCACCGCTGTAATAGATATTGCCTATGAGCAGAGGACAACCGTTATCGAAGAGGTGGCTGAGGAGCTTGATTCGCAAAATCTCGACCAGCTTGTCGATGAAGTTTCAAGCTCGGACGACCTGCTTGATGTTGTTAATCGCCCACCGGTTATTAGGCTGGTTAATGATATTCTTTTTCGGGCGCTTCAATTGCGGGCCAGCGATATTCACGTTCATCCGTATGAAGCAAAGATTCAGATTCGCTACCGTATCGACGGTATTTTGTATGACACACTGAGCTTGAACAGGAACGTTTTGCCGTTGATTATTTCTCGTATCAAGGTTATGGCGGGTATGGATATTGCGGAGCGTCGGATGCCACAGGACGGCCGATGCAGTGTTCGGCTGGGACAGCGTGAGGTGGATTTACGTGTCAGCACGGTGCCGACAAGCTATGGCGAACGCAGCGTATTGAGGCTGCTGGATAAAAGCACCGCTCTTTACGGGCTGAACGAACTGGGTTTGTGGGAGGAAGATTTGAAGAAATTCGATTCTCTTCTCGGGCGGACACACGGGGTTATTTTCGTTACCGGCCCGACTGGAAGCGGCAAGAGCACTACTCTTTACGCCTGCCTTAACCGGCTAAATTCGGCTGAAAAAAATATTATGACCATAGAAGACCCTATCGAGTATCAACTCGAAGGCATAAGCCAGATGCAGGTCGCCAGCAAGAAAGGGATGACTTTCGCCACGTCACTTAGGCATGTTCTTCGTCAGGACCCCGATGTAATAATGGTTGGCGAGGTCCGTGATATTGAGACGGCCCGTATGGCGATACAATCGTCGCTGACGGGGCATTTGGTTTTTAGTACGCTGCACACCAACGACGCCGCAGGCGCTGTCAGCCGGCTTTTAGATTTAGGTGTTGAGCCGTATCTGGTAAGCTCATCTCTGATTGCGATAATGGCCCAACGACTGGTTCGAAAAGTTTGCCCGGACTGCCGGCAGAAGTATGAACCTACTGCCCGCGAGTTGAGGGAGCTTGGATTGGCCGCTCCCGAGGCGGTACTGTCCTCTTCGGAACAGCAGGACGGCAAATTCTTTATCGGTGCAGGATGTGACAGATGTTTTCAGACCGGCTATCGGGGCCGAACCGGAGTTTATGAACTGATGCTGATTAGCGAGGAAATTCAGGAGCTGATATACAAAAGGCAGAGCGCCGGCGTTATAAAGAAAGTGGCTCTTAATGCAGGGCTGCAGACGCTGCGAATGGACGGGGCCAGGAAAGTGCTTGCGGGAACAACGACAATCTCAGAAGTATTAAGGGTTACGCAGGCTGACATTATGTAACATTTAACATTTATTATTGACAATGGGCAGCAGGCGATGCCAAGATATCATTATACAGCGATAGCAGCAGGCGGTAAAAAAAGCAAGGGAAATGTTACCGCCGAGAGCGCTTATGCCGCACGGAAACAATTAAGGGTGCGGGGCGTCCATCCTACATCGATTAGCCAGGCCAGCAGCAGGGAAGAAAGCAGGAGCGCATTATTTTCGATTTTCAAAAAGGGCAGAAAGAGCCAGATGATAGATTTTACCAAACAAATGGCCACTTTGCTTAATTCGGGTATTAAGCTGACCGAAGCGCTTTCGGTGCTTACGCTGCAAAGTTCCGATGTGCAGTTCAAAAACGCACTTGTCGATATTCGCGACCGTGTTATCAGCGGCGAATCGTTCACCGACGCCTTAAAAGATTACAGTGATTATTTTGACGTTATATATGTAAGTATGGTGCGTGTAGGTGAGGTTACAGGCTCTTTGGGGGGCAATTTTTCAACTATAGCGGGCTTTATGGAGAAACGCCAGAAGGTCGAATCCAAGGTCATCACGGCAATGGTGTATCCTGCTATTCTTATTGTTTTTTGCCTTGCAGTGATTCTGATTTTGACGATTGCGGTAATTCCGAAGATAGGCGAACAAATCGTCAAGACCGGCCAAGAGCTGCCCTGGATTACCAAACAGTTGATGAACGTCGGTTATGTGTTGAGGAGCTGGTGGCTGCTGGTGATTATTCTGGTAATATTTTTGATTGGCTGGTCTCTTAAGCGTTTTTTCAGCACGGTACGTGGTGCGTATTTGCGCGACAGGATTTTGTTGGCTCTTCCGTTGTTCGGGCCTCTTATAAAACAGCGGGTTGTTTCGCGTTTTGCTTCGACGCTTTCGACGCTTCTCGGTTCGGGTCTTTCGATGGCCGAATCACTTCGGGTGGTCTCTGAAGTGACCGGTAACGCTCTTATGAAACAGGCCGTCAGTCAGGCGCGTGAAAGGATTCTTGCCGGTGCCGATATCGCAACGCCGCTTCGGGACAGCGGTGTAATCGACCCTGCCATCGCCCATATGGTTACTGTGGGAGAAAAAAGCGGGGAATTGGAGACAATGCTCAAAAATATCAGCGACAACCTTGAGTCCTCGACCGACGTAGTTATTGAACGGCTCAGTGCTGCGATTGAGCCGATTATTATAATTGTTATGGCCACAATAGTCGGTTTGATTGCCTATGCGACGATATTGCCGATGCTGGAAATTTCAGCGGTTAAAATTTGAACGATTAATAAGGAGTTTTTGATATGGCAGGAACAAAACGGACAAGTAGAAAGAGAAAAGGTTTCACGATGGTTGAGTTGATGGCTGTGCTGATTATCCTCGGTCTGCTCTTCGGTCTGGTTGCCAAGAAGGTCTCTGACAAGATAGACCAGGCGCGTGTAACAACGACCAAGGCCAACCTGAAGGAGCTTCATACTCTGGTCAACCAGTTTTATATGGACACCGGCCGATACCCTTCGGAGGAACTGGGGCTCCAGGAGCTTATCGAGCAGCCAAGCGATGTTATAAGTTATCCGCCGGGCGGCTATCTTGAAACCACGGAAATTCCCAAAGATGCCTGGGGAGAGGAATTTATCTATGAGCGTTTTCCTCCGAGCGGTAAGGAATTTGTAATCATAAGTTATGGCGCCGATAAGGAAGAGGGCGGTGAGAGCTATGCTAAGGACCTGCTCAGTACGGATGCCTTCTAAGAAAGAACAGCAGACGGCGTATAGCCCGAACAAGACGGTAGATTGATGATGGCAGATAGCCAATACAAAGCAAGGCATACCGGATATGCTAAAAACTGTATGCTAAGGACCGGCGCCGGCAGAGAATGCGGCTTTACGGTCGCCGAGTTGATAGTGGTTATCGTGATAGTTTCGATGTTTGTGCTTCTTGTGCAGGTGCGTCTTTTCGGTTTGCTCGGTAGAGACAGGTTCAGGGCACAGATTCAGGAGTTTGTCTCGGCGATGCAAATGGCAGCAAATGCAGCGGCAGAAAGCGATAGAAGATATGAGGTCATTATCGATTTGATGGAGCAGAGCTACTTGATGCGCCGGATTACAACAGCTGACTTGTTTGACGTTATGGAGGAGGACATTATAGTTCAAAATAATTTCAGCGACAACTGTATCGCGGTTTATGTTTTGTTTGACGATTTGGACTATACCGACAGCGACATAGCGAAATTCAGGGCTGGACATTCGGGCTGGCAATATGGCGGGAAAATTGTTTTCTTCGATAAGGAGCAGCAGCCGTATTCGGTAGTGGTCAACCGGATGAACAGAATGGTTGTGCTTAAACAAGGCGATGTTGCTTTTGAAGTACCGAAGGCTAAAGATGAAATTTTGTTTTAAAAGAAATTTGTTCATCGACAGGGGCGGCTCGCAAAGGATACCTGCTCAACGCAGGGCTTTTAGCCTGGCCGAAGCATTGGTGGCTTTGATTATATTGGCGTTTATATGTACGAGCGTGCTGGTCGTTATCAACCGCAGTATCGCCTCGGCGTCGGATTCGATGCTGCAGATGCAGGCTTTTGAGGTTGCCCGCAATAATATGGAAAAACTTCTTGCGAAAAGCTCGGCTAAAGAGATGGTTGAGTTCGGCATCAGTGAAAAGTACTCGGCAATCCAGTGGCAGACGACCGTTGAGACGTTTTATGAGCCGCTTACTTCGGCAATGTGGCTGCAGGCGGTTTGCTCGGCAGAATATACTGATGCAGAAGGTGCCGAACAAAAGGTGGAATTAACGCACTGGCTGACTGCTTTGACAAAAGCGGAATTGGCGAAGGTTTTAGAGCGAAAGCTTCTGGCCAGGCAAACTTTAGGAGGACCGGATAAGAAACCCGGCCCAGATGAGGAGCCCGAACCTGGTGAGGAGCCTAAACCTGATGAGCCGCTCGTAGATTGTGACAGTTTGCCGTTCTGTGAAAGAGCTTTTTGCTATCTTGAGCAGTATGGCAGGCTGCCGCCGATGGAATGGGAAGAATTGGAGAGATTTATGAATGAGTGTTGGTAGTCGTTATAGAAGAATTTTTGAAAAGAGAGATATCACTTAATTGAGATGAATAATATTTCTTATAAAATGCGCAGCCACGAGAGGGCTTTTACATTAGCTGAGGTTCTTGCGGCCCTGGTGATAGGGGCGATGATTATGGTTACAGTGCTGGGGATTTATAACCGTGCTGAGCGATCGGCGATAGCAATTACGAATAAGCTTGAGGGCCTGCGGGTACCCAACGAAGTCCTCCAGCGTATCGCCGAAGACCTCGACAGGGTAATTACACACAGTGCAGACACGACAATTACCATTGAAAATAAAGTTACCGAAGGTTACCCATCCGCCAAGCTGACAATTACAAAAACTATTTATAACAACAGGAACAGAAAGCAGACGTTCGAAGAAATTGTCTGGCAGAGCGGTTACGATTTTGAAAGTGAAACCGAGGGTCTTGTTTTGTACCGCAGTCACAGCGGTATGATGCTGGAAGATAAACTGCTTGACGAACAAAGACGGAGCGTGGAAAAGACCTATTCTTTTATCCCCATTTGCAGCGGCCTGACTTTGTTCAGGATACAGGTCCCCAGCGGCGAGAGGTTACTGGATAAATGGACGTCCGGCAAATTGCCTGTAGGTGTTGTGATAGCGATTTCTTTTGCCGAGCCTGCTGAGTCGCTCAGTGGTGCTCTGGATGTGCCTGAGGAGGAAATAATCACGCGGAATATAGCTATTGACAGGACAAGAAAGCTCAGGTTCATAATACCAAAGATAGAGGACACGAACGACGTTGAAATAGAGCCTAAAGAAGAACCTAATGATGTAAAGCCAGAAGATAAAAAAGAGCCTAATGATGTAAGGCCGGATGACAAAAAAGAACTTAAAGAACTTAAAGATGTGCGATGAAAGTGTGAAAAACCGTTTTAAGCATCGAAGCCGTTCAGGCATAGTGCTCTTGGTAACATTAGTGCTGCTGGTGGTCCTTGCGACACTTGGTTATCTTTTAAGCAGCCGGCTTTTTGCCCAGCGTCACCGCAACCGTTATATGATAGATTATCAGATTGCCTGCTATGGGCGGGAATCGGCGGTGAAATACTCACTTACCAGATTGCAGATGGTTGACCCGAACCTTGTCAACCGCCCAAATGAGCCGGATTTTTCCGATTTATTTGCCCTTGATGACGTTGAGTACCAGGAGTTGTTGGCTGAGTGGGCGGCTAAAAGTGATTTCTCGGACAATGAGTCTGCCTATAAAAGGAACAGGTTGCGTGATGCCAATGACATCAATAATGTAAATGATGGTAATGATTTTTACAGTTTGGATGATGTTAACGATATTAACGATGTGGCCGATTATAACGAACCCAATTCGGTGCCCGGACCTTATGGCCCGGCCTGGCCGTTGTTGGTTGAGCCGATGGAATTCGAGATTGGTTCAGCCACCGTCAGAATTGAAATTGAGGACGAAAACGCAAAATATCCAATCGGCTGGATGCTGCTTGACAATAAGAAAGTAGAGCGTGAGGCCGAGGCGGCGTTCACCACCTTCTGTGAATGGATGGATGTCAATGAGGCACAAATCGATTCGTTAAAAAAGGAGCTAAAGGAGATAAGTTCAATAAAGCCCTTCAAGCTTGAATTCAAAGAAATAAAGAAGACCGAGAGAAGAGCGGTAGCTAGCAGCAGGAGGGGCGGCAGAAGGACGAGGGCAACCAGAAGAAGAAAAACAACAACAACGGTTATACCTGCTGCTGTGCAGATAAGTGATTTTGCGAAGCTTTTTCACAGCTCTCTTATCGATACCGATATACTTGCCAGACCGACAATAGAGAGCGAGAGCCGAAAAGAATCAGCCCTGAAATATATGGCGGTGTGGGGCTCAAGCAAGGTTAATATTAATACCGCACCCCGGCAGGTGCTGGAAGCGGCCTTTACTTTCGGAGGTGACGCCCAGGAAATTGCTGAAGAAATCATACAGCTGCGGCGACTGGAGCCTTTTAAGAATATAGAGGAATTCAGGCAAACACTGCTGAGATATTCTGATTCGATTAAGGAGTGTGAAAAATATATTGTAACGAAAAGCACTTTTTTTACGATAAAAGTAACTGCGGTAAGTGGAATGGCAAAGGCCTCGGCAGTTATAGCAGTGAAAAGAAAAGGCGACGAAATAAAGCTGATTGCCGTAGTATTTGGATGAGTGTAAGATTTTAAGGAGCCTGTTGTGTATAGCACAAATACGCATCATAGTAGGCGCAATATAATGTAGGAGTATGCTAAAGTGGAAAGTCAGAATTATTTGGGCATTTATCTTGGCAAAGAAAGAGCAACCGTGGTCTGTCTTGGTTCGCAGGGCCGCGACAGAAGTGTTCTGGGCTGCTTTAGCGTTTGTGTCGATAAAAGCGAAGAGCAAAAACAGCAGACGCTGGCCAATCTTATTGCCCAGGGTTGTCTTGAGAGGGAATTGAAATTTTCCGAGGTAGGAGTGGCTTTGGACTGTGCAATGTTTATGCAGCATAACCTGCACAGTGAGTTTGACGACCTCAAACGAATCTCTGCGACCATCAGGTTCGATACCGAAGAGGCTATTGCAGCGGATATAAGCGATGTGGCGATAGCTTTTAATATAAATTCAAGTGACGAAACCGGCTCCGAACTGACCATTTTTACCGCGCAGAAGAAAATGCTCATGGAAACCCTTGGTTCTTTGCAGAGCAATAATATTGACCCTGTAACAATGGAGCCGGATGTTCATTGTTTGTCAAGATTTATCAGCCGGAATATATCTTTGCCCGACTCTCAGCAGGGCGGGGCTTTTTTTAGTTTCCTTTCGGGCTGCAATGGTTATTTTCTCGTTTTTGCAGATTCACAGCAGCTTTCTTCTGCCGGTCCTGTTGATATAAGGACATTTCTCCTCGGCCCGGCACAGGACAGAGCTGAACTGCTCGCAAGAGAAGCACCGGTAAGCATCACTCTGGCCAAAACCACCGAGCCGATAAACAATCTTATAGTTTTTGACTCTGCCGATTCTGTAAACTTTCTACAGCTTGGCGAAAAGCTGGGCATTAAAGCCGAAGAAATAGATTTGGCCGAAGCCGCCGCTGCCTCATCACAGGCACTGACTGATTGTGCTGATATGGTTGATTTTGCGATTGCCTTCGGGGCGGCCTTGACTTGTCTGGAAAAAACGCAAACTGTGAATTTCCGCAATGATTTCAGCCCCTTTGAGGGCAAAAAGATGCGGCTGCAAAAGACCCTTAAGTTCCTGAGTATATCTGTTACTGTTCTGTTGCTTGCTCTGGGCGTGTATTTTCAAAAGCCTTTATTGCAGAGGAATAAGGAACGTCGGATGCTTCGCGAAAAACTTGCTACGCAATACTCTGCGGTGATGTTAGGCAGGGAGCCGCCGTCCAAGGCCAAATCCGTCGCAGATAAACTCGGCGGGGAATTAAGACGCATTAAAAATGTTCAAAGCGGCAAGCTCGGCGCAAAAGGGGAGAAAACGATATCGGCAAAATTGACCCTGGTACTAACCGCTTTTAACCAATGTGCAAAAAAGACGAAGTTACAGGTAGACTCGATATCAATTACCGACAAGAATATCAGCCTGCAGGGCAGTACCTTCAGCCGGGCAATGACGATTGAACTGCTCAAAGCACTTGAACAAAACGGACTGGAGAGTTCGAGGGAAAGTATCGAGTCAAAAGGTGGTCGTGATAATTTCCGAATAGCGATTGCGTCAAAATGAGGAAAAACTTTATGAAGGATGTATATAAGAACCCGATTTTGTATTACGTACTCGTTCCTGTGGTAGTGGCGTTGTGGCCGTTGTTGGTTGGGACTGTATATACACCCCGGGCGCAAGAGATGTGGCAGGATGGGAAGAAGCAGTATATCAGAGCCGAAAAGACCATAGACGAGATTCTGGCTCTTGACCCCGGCCGACTGGACTCTGCCGACCCGAATAAGAACGGTACCAAATTTGATTATACCTATGAGGTTGACAGGTTTGCCGGCATGTTCAGAATATCGTCAAGCGATTACACGATGAGTTCACTGCCTGTAATGGTTTCCGGCGGGCAGAAAAGCCAGGGCGCCAAGGTGGTTCTCAAAGAAGTTCGCATAGCAACATTTGCCCAGTTTCTCTCTGCCATCCAGCTTCGCTGGGCTAATTTACAGTGTACACGGATAACCCTGACGCCTAAAAAGGGCGTGGCTGATATGTGGAAGGTTGATATGGACTTCAAATATTATTATTAGAAACCCCGGACTTACCCCAGTTGCATTGTGTTTTTTAACATTTTTGCCAAACACTATATATAGTATATTACCCATTTTCCCCAGTTAGACGTTTATAGCCTATTTTTACATAGAAATCGAATTTTTAAAAAGCATTTTTTTGACGCTGATAAGCCGTATTTTGCCTTAAATTTTATGTAACTGTTTTCTTATGTGTGGCTTAGGTAAAAGTCAAACTTTTCTAAAGTTTTCGAGCCGCTCCTGTCGATATTAGTATTGTAAGAGTGCTTTGGACCTCAGAAG
>CAZECQ010000044.1:0-15641 GCA_964510545.1 uncultured Pirellulales bacterium
CCCGATTTTGCGTCAAAAACAGCTATTTAGAAGAAAAACAAACCCAATTCAAACCACCCCCCGCACAGCAGTTTATCTTATTATTAGCCCTGTTTATACGATTGACAACGCAATAAGTAAAAATAAGCTTGATTGTGCCCAAAATAAGATTAGAATATGCTGCTGCTGCGGGGCGTGGCGCAGTTTGGCTAGCGCGCGTGACTGGGGGTCACGAGGTCGCAGGTTCAAGTCCTGTCGCCCCGATTCAATCTGGCAACAGACTATCACGCAGCGGAAAGTTGATAGTAGAAAGTAGAGCAAAGCGCCAAGGCAAAGCAAGCAATTGCAAAGGCGAGGCCGATAATATATTCCACAATGTCGTATAACCACAATTGTCAAAAAAGGGTTGCATCTGCCCATATTATACAAAAAAGTCACAGTTTCTTTTTACCGATGTTTCAGTGAGAATTAGTTTTTTGGAAAACAGTAACTGTGATTATCGGTGGTAGAAGGTGGACAAAGAACACCTGTTGTCCTGAGTATCCCGGGCAGTGAATATACTGGCCCCGTGAAATGGTGAGACACCTATTAGGGGATGTCTGACGCCTAACGGAAGGAGCCCATAGGGCGACTGGAATTAGGCGTCAATCAAACCTATGAAAGGAGTCTCAAGTATAGTCAGAAAATCGAAATTTACTGATGAACACTGTTATATGTAATATCCATAGTCCTTCGAGGATGAATTAGATGGATAATGTAATCGCTGCGCACAAACGAATTGAGCAAACACTGCGGCATTTGGCAATGATAGCCGAACAGGCAGAGGAGGGAATCGCCCTAATTGACCTTAATGGAACCATTCAGTTTGTCAATACAGCATTAGTGAGGATGCACGGGTACAACACAAAAGAAGAGATAATCGGCAAAACGATTGATATATTTCATACTAAAGAGCATATGGAAACGGATGTAACCGCCTTTATTGAAGAAGCGCAGCTCAGAGGCCAACTATCGGGGCCGATGGAACATATGCGAAGGGGCGGCACTACATTCCCCACACAAATGAAAATGATTCTGGTGAAAGACGAGGGAGGCAAAGGCATTGGACTTATTGTTTTTGTTACAGATATCACCCAACGCAGGCAGGCAAGGGAGCAACTTAAGCAGCAGGCCGAAGAGTTAATAACGATTAGGAAGCAGCTTCAGGAGCAAATCACGCAGCGCAGCCAAATTGAAGAACAGTTGCAGGAGAAGATGGCCAGGCATGAGCAGGCTGAGCGTGAACTGAAAGAATATAGGGAGCAACTTGAGCGACAGCCTGAAGAGAAGACATCTGAGCTGACGGCTGTTAATGAAAAACTTCAACAGAAAATCATAGAACAGCAGAAGGTTGATGAGCGGCTTAAGCGGCAAACTACTGAACTAACAGCAACCATTGAACAACTTCAACAGAAAATTGTCGACGGTATTGAATTAGAGGAGATAACGGATGAGGACATCGAACAAGTAAGAAAAGCCAAAGAACTGTTCCGGCCATTTGACGAACAAACACTTAAAAAGCTGGCAGAGTTGGCTAAACGGCTGTCATAGATTGCGGCAAATACCAAGCAGCAAAAGAGCAAGATATTCTTCATTCGGCCAAAAAACACAACCTCTTATCACCGAAAATTCACTGAAAGACAAAAAAAATTTCCAGCCACAAGGGCTTTTTGTTCTTTAGATAAGCCCTTATAATACAATTATTTAAGGCAATACCACCATAAAGCCAGAACAACTTTTCTATAAAATTGTTCAGAAATCGAACTATTTATTTAAAAAAATGCTTGACACGGGAACTTTTCTGTTGTAAAAAAGTATATAGAATTAGGAACATTTATTAGAAGGATTTGAAATGGAACGAGATATTGAAAAAGCAATTCGAGGACTCAGCTTCAGGATGCGGCTTCTTAAGGCCAAGCAAGAAGATAAAACCACATCCGAAGTATTAACCGAGCGAGAGGTGATGATACTTGGTTTGTTACGAGAGCGAGGGCGGTTGAGTGTTTCCCAGATTGCCGCCGCCGACCATAATGTCAGCGACAGCACAATATCTACCGATGTGACGAAACTATGGCGTGATAAAGAAATGGTCACAAAAACGATAAGCCCGGAAAATCAGCGCACAACCATAGTTGAATTAACGGACAAGGGCAAAAAAGCGGTCGGACTGGTTCAAGAACAAAGGGCAGAAAGATTTAAGGCGCTTTTCAAGGCAATTAACGTAACTGATGATGAAAAACAGATTTTAATGACAGTATTGAGCCGTGCGATAACGCATTTAGACAAACATCTCGGTCTCAATAAGAGTATTGAAAAATAGTGGGCCCAATTTATATAGGCTCTGAGCCAAATAAATATGTAGTCCTAAAATGGTGCAGTTTATGTCTGACGGGTGTGGTCAAAAACAGACCATCGGGCCTATTGACCCAGAAAGACCGTTAGAGAAAGGAGGCGTATCATGTTAACGCCGATGAACCAAAAAAAAGTTGTTGTTTTAATGGTTCTGATTTTTGTCCTTGGTTTTGCTCCATCATTCGCCAGGACAAGCAAGGGCGGCTCGAAGAAGTCAAAGGGGCAAAAAACCAGTACTAAATCGGTATCCAAGGCCCCTGCCAGATCGAGCAGGAGCACGAGGGCCAGCACAGGTAGAGCCATCAGCCGCCGAAATAAAGCATCCGCTCGGAGAGCTGTCAGTACTCGAAATAACAGAACTGTCACGAGAAGCAGCAGTTCGTCCAGAGTAAGCCGGCCAACAAATAATGTCGGTTCCAGCCGTAAAACGGCGAGAACACAACCCACATCCAGTAAGATAGCAAAAAGTCGGTCTTCTTTAGCGACCCGCAGCACAGACAGACTAAATTCCAACAGAAACAATACACCTGGGAAAAGCAGCGGTTCACTTCAATTAAGCTTCAACGCGGGGAGAAGTCCATCTCGTTCCAGCAGTGTAAAACGCATGGTTGCGGTCGTACGTCCGAGCGAAAGTAAAGTGCAAACGGTTGTTGGCGGGACGCAAAGAAAAACAGTAATTACGCCAACTCGCACTATACAATACAGGCCCTCTGCATCGAGTCGGAAGAGCAAAAGTACACCGAAAGTAGTAACTCGTACGGCTAAGGTCATCAGGGAACCGGTCAAAAAGAAAAGTGACAGCGGCCGTATAAGTAAAATTGCACAGTCGCAGGATGATGTTAAAAGTGGGCGTATTACAAAAACCACTACTGAAACAAGGACTAAGCGTTCCGGGGAAGCTGATAAGAGCAAGCGGGGAACTCGTGTGCGAATTGCCAAACGAATTTCTAAGGACAAGCTGCGAGTTTCAAGAACGTCAAATGAGGAAGATTCGAGCGAGAGGCGCAAAGCAAGGCGGTCAAGCCCACGTACAGCGAAAGCCCTTTCATCAAGTCCGCGGATACGAAAGGGAGAAACTGACAGAAGCGATTCAGTAAGTGAAAACCATCGCGGAAGAGTTAGAGACGGCAGGCGTAGAGCATCAAGGCATATCCACCGGAACCGCCGCAGGTTCGGACACTATCCCGGAAGGATATTCCACAGGATAGTATGGCCGAGAAGCCGTTACATTATCCGCTACAGATGGGGTCCGTATTTTACGTTTCGATACGTTTATCCGTACCACCACCGCAGATATGTTTTTGTCAGCCTTGGCGGCTATTGGCCTTTAGGATATAGACATCTTCGATATTACTGGTATGGCTACCACCCATATTATTGGTATGGGTACTATCCGTGGGCCTACAGAGTAGGCGGTGATACATATAACTACTATACCTACAACTATAGTAATGAGACCGTTCCACAAACGAGCGCCCCGGTAACGAATGTTATCCGGCCGGTTGACGAGAATACGTTTGCTGATGTCCGTGAGAAACTTGCGCGTCAGGCGGCTGAGGAACCAGCCGAGGAGACTACCACCGATAGACTATTCGAAGAGGCCGTGAAAGCGTTCGAGATTGGTGATTATGAGGTAGCTGTAGAGAATTTTGCCGAAGCTATCGAGCTGGCGCCCGATGACATAGTGATGCCATTTGCCTACGTTCAGGCCCTTTTTGCACAAGAGCAATACTCCAAGGCGGCTGGAGCTCTACGAGAAGCCCTCGCCGAGCTTAAGAGTGGTGAGGCGGATGTGTTTTTCCCTCGCGGGCTGTACAGCGAGGACGATACCCTGTTTGAGCAGATTGAGCAACTTGCGGGAACAGCCGAGGTTTACAGCTTTGACAGCGACCTTCAACTTCTCTTGGGGTATCAATTATTTGGCATAGGTGAATTCGAGGAGGCAATAGAGCCATTAGAGCAGGCTGGCTTAGAGCCCTACAATGCAGAAGCGGCCACAATATTGCTTGAGCTGCTGGAAAAAGTTAAAAACGAAAACATCGAAGATAACGGCCTATAAGGATTGCGAGGAGGTCTTGAGCGATGAGAACGGAGCGCTTGACAAGAGCGACGGCCGCCATACTTCTCGCAGTTGTTTTGGTATCGACGGCTCAGGCGGGCAAGTGGCAGGAGTATGCTATCGGCGGTACAAAAGAGGCAGCTACAGAAGGCGACCAGGAGCTTGCCGACATTTATGGCGATATTGTGGTGTGGCAGGAATTTGTTTCGGGGAACTGGAACATCTACGGTGCTGATATAACCAACCCAGACAACCCACAGGTTTTCACTGTTGCCGGAACCTCTGACAAAAAAGAAGAGGCGCCGGCTGTTTATGAGAATATCGTCGTCTGGCAGGAATATGTTGATACGGACTGGGACATTCGTGCTGCGGATATCAACGATCAAGGGAACCCGCAAAAATTCTGGGTTTCCAATTACATAGATGTTAATGAGCAGGCCCCTGCCATTAGCGGCAATACAGTTGTATGGCAGGATGGCAATGATTTTGATTTCGACATTCGCGGCTGTGACATCACTGACCCCTGCAACTTTGTTGAATTCATTATTGCTTTTTATTACTACCACCAACGTGCCCCTGCCATCTACAGAAACACAGTAGTATGGCAGGACGATACCGCCGGCAATGAGGACGTTTTTGCCACCGATATCTGGTTAAGAAACAAACTAGCAGAATTCAGCATTTGCGACGATGCGAACGATCAGCAATCTGCAGCTGTTTATGCAAATACCTTGGTATGGCAGGATAACTTCTTCGGTGATTGGGATATTTACGCAGCTGATATAACCGACCTATCCAATCCGGTCGAATTTACAGTCTGCAACAACGAGTATTCTCAGGAAAATCCCGATGTCAGCAGAAATTTAGTCGTCTGGCAGGATGACCGGAATGGTGACTGGGACATATATGGTTATAATCTGACGACCCGGCAGGAATTTCTAATTACAGATAATTCCTACGACCAGATTAATCCTGCTGTGAGCGGCAATTTGGTAGTCTGGCAGGACGCTCGTTACGGCGGCTGGAGTATATACTTTACGATACTGGACGGGCCTGAAGCTGCAGAATGTACATCGAAAATAGCGGGTGATGTTAACGGTGACTGCCAGGTTGATTGGCATGATTTTGCTGAACTGGCTGATAACTGGCTTGAATGCAATCTTGACCAACCTCAAGCATGCTGGTAGTAACAAATTTTCTCGTTGTCACCGGGATGATAATATGAGGCGTTTAACCTACATATGCAGTTCTTGCCTCTGCAATGAACTTGAGCATATAATCGGCCTGGCTCTGAATTTTAGGGTCTAAATTGGTTACTCTTGCATTCCACTTTCGATACTCATTATTCAGATGGTGCCGAGTCTGTATTTTGCTCATATCGGAAGTTATACCGAGTACAATTTCCAAATCTTCAATTTGGTGCATATCGGCCGGCAGGGCTTTTTCCATCATCTGCCGGAACCTGTTGACATCAACTTCGAGCCAGTGAACAAGGTTTTTCAATAGATTCAGTTCTTCAACAGATACTGTTCCTTTTGCGGCTGCTACATTAATGCAAAGGTCTAAAATTTCATAGCAGTCAGCAATTGATGCTATTTCCACAATTTCTTTACAAATGTTGTAACAATCGATTTGGTTACCCTCGTGGAAAAAAGCAACGGTTTGTTTCAAAGCTTTCTCGAGTTGGCGACGCTCTTTTTTAGGCGTTTTAGGAAGAGTTATGTTATTCCTTGCCCAGTTTTTTATAAGTTCGACCTCGCAATCGTAGAGTTTATTGTCGGCGGCACCGACAGCAAAGGCCAGAGCCACTGCGAGAGTCTTTGTTCGTTTGATATTTTCCCGCAGGTCGATATTAGCCAAGGAGGCATTCTCATAAGTGAAAGTACAGGTGCCAGAGGCAAGTTCCTGTCCGCCGCCGGCCGATAGTATCGAGGTGTTAAACTTCAGTATTCTTTTGCCTTTATGAGGCAATTTCAGCCAATCACAGTGCAGTTTAGCAACAGTGAGCCAGTCAGCCAAAGTATTTTCTGCGTGAGGAAGTTTGCCGATGTCGGCGTTGTAACAAAAGTTTTGCGAGTCCGGCTGCTGCCACTTTTTGATGTTGGAGTGCACAGGTTCAGGACTAAAGGAGCTGTCTGTTATGTCTGTTACGAGAATTCTGACAGTGGTATAGTGCCCATTGTCGGGGGCGTGAATTGAGCCGCAAATTTCCACAGAGAGCAAATCAACAACAGAACCGTTTTTTTGTTGCCTAGTCAGTTGGACGCGACAATTAAAACCATTCAAGTCGGCTTGAGCAGAAATGTCCGGAACCTCAATACCGATTTTCCGGCATAGCAATGGAAACTTGAAGCCCTTAAGCCAGGAAAGCAAGGTTGTAACCAAAAGTTTTTCCATATCTATGCCTGTGGAAAATACTATTCAACTTTAAAGAGCTCCAAGTGGTCGGCTTTCTTCTGTTTCGCATCGCACTGAGACATTTGGTCATTTTGTCCTAACTGGAGGTCAACTTCAAGGGCCTGTCCGGACTCGACATCCTCGAAGCTGCATTGCATTCTTTGGTTTAAATCGTAGCTGTAAGTGACCTTAACAGGACATTTGGCCGGTCTGTTCGGCGGGAGCTTAAGTTTATTGGTAGCAATCTTATTTACATACTCAGGTGCGTTATCTTCGCCCTGCGTTATGGTTACTTCGAGTTCTGTCTGTCCTTTGGAGACGGTATAGAACATCTGCGACGCCTGGCAGGGCAAAGGAGTATTCTTTTTGAGGATGGTACGATTTTCAATTATTCGTTTTCCGGTTTCTTTATCAATAGGTGCACAAATAGTACCATAACTATGATTGCAAACGTCAACGAGGTTAATATCCCTCAGTCCCCCGGAGATTCCTGCCGGTACCTGGTCAGGTTTCTCTCTTAGCATTGTCAGGCCGGCATGTAAAGCAGCACCAAGCGTAACACACTCATCAACATTAACCGTTGTTTCAGGTGTAGAGCCAAACATTTTTTTAAGTCGCTGCCTGACTAACGGAATTCGACTGCTGCCGCCCACGAGGAGGACCTTATCGATTCCGGAAGGTTTGATATCCGCTTCCTCAAGAGCGACTTCGAGCAGGATATCTATACGGGACATCAGTGAAGAGATGGCCTGTTCAAACATCTCACGAGAGATTTCCATTCTCATACTTCCCGCCGGCCCATAGAGCATTTTTTTTGCAATCCGGCGTCTTGACAAAGTCTTTTTAATGTCCTCGGCTTCATCTTCATATTTTGCCCTGTCCTCATCAGAATTAATCAGTTCTGTATCAAACTTTTCTCTGTAGCTCTGCTCCAATAATGCCAAAATTTCTCTGTCGAAATCAATGCCGCCAAGTGCATGGTCGCCCTGTGAACAGACGATGTCCATTTGGTGTCTCTCTACGTTCATAATTGTTACGTCAAAGGTTCCGCCGCCAAGGTCATATACGAGAACTTTTCCGGAAACGTTACGAGTGGTGGCGTAATACAATGCCGCGGCGACAGGTTCATTAACAATTGCAATTACGTTAAGCCCCGCCATAGCTCCAGCATCCATCGTTGCTTTTCTTCGAATTTCGTCAAAATGAGCGGGTACTGAAATAACAGCATCGGTGATTTCGCCCTGTTCTACGGAGCACTCCTGCCTGAGCTTTTTCAGTATCAAGGCCGATAACTCCTCAGGCGTCCAGTCCTTGTTATCAATGGTTCTGTGATAATTTGTATCGCCCATATGGCGTTTTATCCACCTGACAGACCTTTCGGCATTTAGATGGCGTGAATTGATTGCTTCAACGCCTACCCGAATTAGCTCCTGGTCTTCTTCATCAAAGAAAATCGCTGAAGGAGTGAGTCTTTCACCATCGGCATTTGGAATTATCTCGGGTTTGCCAATAGCATTGAGAATTGCCAGTGACGAAAAAGTTGTTCCGAGGTCTATACCCACGATGTTGGCCATTTTATATCCCCCATTTAATGAACTCAGCCAAACAGCTTTACCTGAGCCGTGCGTACAACTTTAAAATTCATTTCATCAATAACGAATTGATAACCTCTCCTGAGCACTTTTGCGATTTTGCCTTTGAGATTGGGGTTGTCGACAAGTTCTCTGTCTTTGACGGCTTCGGCCTTTTTTTGCTGGCGGCGGTAGTCACTGTTGATTTCCGGCTCAAACTGCTCGACTCCGCTGGACTCAAGAGCAAAAATCAATTCGTCCCTTACCTCCTTAAGGTCGCTTGTTTCAATATTCTGCTTTGTCATATGCTCGATACGGTTTTCGAGATTATCAATACAATGAATAATTCTAAGACAAAAAGTTCTGATTATATTCCAGTCATATCCATCCTGTAACTTGCTAACCCTATGCTGCTGCTGTGAGGCGTATTCCCGAATGGCAGAGACCTGCTGAGCGAGTTCTTTGAGTGTATTATTAAGCGGCTGGGAATGTTCAAGTGCGGCCTGTTGAATAGTCTGGGGCATCTGCCTGAACTCGGTGATATGCTTTTGCATATTTTGAGTCTGCGTTTTAAGTGAACCTTCCGTTTTGAGAAGGTTTTGAATTTCATCAGAGACCAAGGAATCAGTTTCCTCGAGGTCTTTGGGCAGGTGGTCAGGCGTTTTCGTATTTAAGTCGGCACCTTCGGCGGTGTTTTTTGAGGACTCTTCCAGTTCGACCGATTTCTCATCGGAAAACAGCCGAGCAATTATACCGGCATTTTTAGATGAGTTATTCAAACAGGGTTTACCTGATAGGGGAAGGTCTGTCTGCGATTGAGCCGGTTCATTCGAGCCAGTGTTATCTGTTTCGACACTTTGCCAGCCGTGATCTACAAGAACTTTCGAATGTTTCTTAAGCTGGGTCTTTACTTGGGATGGTTTTTGCTGCTGCTGCGAAATTTCTTCGCTATCTTTATTTTGGGTCTCTGCAGGAGGAATATCAGAGGCTTGCTTGCGTCGTTTGAAAAAGTCGATGCAAAGTTTCTTCATATAAGTTAAGCCTCTAATAAACAACCAGGCCGACCGCAGTAACAAATAAGAGGTTAGAATCAATGCTCCAATGAGCATAGATACAATAGAGACTGTGTAGAACAAATCGCTTATCTCTTTTTGTGTTTTATATTTGTTTAATTTTTGTTGCCAGCCTTTGCCATAAAGGAAATCAGCAAAGGGATAAATATCAGTTTCACCGGCGGCGAGTTTGTCTAGGTCGGCTTTAAGTCTTTCCTGCTGCTCTATCCTCAGAGAAGCTTCGGGTTTTGTTTGGCCGTATTCGTCAATGCCCCAGGGCAGTTCGGTACGCTCTTGCGGGTCCGACTGCAGCCACTGGTTATATTTTTTAAGATAATCATCATATTCGGTGGCATATTTTGACTGATAGTGAGCAGCCTGCTTGTGTTGTTTTCTTCTGGCAATAGTGACCAGGCTAAATACCACGGTGCCAATAAACAACAAGACAACGCCAAGAATGATAGACTTTTTAACCATAATAAAAAAGCTTAATCTTAACCTTTTTTTACAAGTATCAGTTTTCCTCTTTTTTTGATGGTAAAAATCTCTCAGAAGCGCCCATACTCCCCAAAGAAGCCATACAATAAAATATAAATAATAATTCAGCGGCAATCAAATTAACTGATGAGGTTTATCCGACAAATTCTCGACGTCCGATAGAATGCGGGTGCAAAGGACGGGAGTAATAGCAACCACATTCGAAAAGTGCTAAAAAATGCAAAAAAGTGTAAAAAAATGAAAGAAAGAGCGAAAAAACATTGAGAAGCAAGTAAAAAGACAAAAGTAAAAATTGATGAGCTGCTGGGTCCGGCTTCGCCAAAGGCTACGCCGCGACAAGCGGGACTTATGCAGGAATAAAAAGAGCGGCGGCAAGAATAATATAATCAACAATTCGTCAAAAACCGATGTTTGTACGGACTTTATATTAAGAGACTATTAGTTTAGTTTCTCAGCCAATTGGTGAATTTTTTCAGGCCATCCTGAATTTGTGTAGAAGGGTTATAACCAAGCTCTTCAACAGCTTTGGTAACATCGGCGTAAGTGCGCTCGACATCGCCGGGCTGCGGCGGCAGGTATTGCCTGACGGCTTTTTTGCCGAGTGCCTTTTCAATCTCAATAATCAAATCATCGACCGAAATCGGTCTTGATTCGCCGAGATTGTAGATATTAAAGCCGCTGCAGTTTCGCATAGCGGCCTCTGTGCCATCGATTATATCGTCAATGTATGTAAAATCGCGCATCATTGAGCCATCACCAAAAACGGGGATAGGTTTGTCCTGCTCGATAAGTCTTGCGAATTTGTGTATTGCCAGGTCCGGTCTTTGACGCGGGCCATACACGGTGAAATAGCGCAGGCAGGTCATATCAATATTGTAGAGATGATGATATGTATGGCAGATAAGCTCGCAGGCCTTTTTGGTTGCGGCGTAGGGCGAAATTGGGAAATCGACATTGTCGTCTTCAGAAAAGGGGACTTTCTTATTATTGCCGTAGACGCTTGAACTTGATGCCAGGATGAATTTGTTAATCTTATGCTTTTTGGCGGTCTCAAGCAGTACCATTGTGCCGTTGATATTGACGTCGGCATAGAGAACGGGGTTAGCGATTGATGGTCTGACGCCTGCCCTGGCGGCTAAGTGTACGATTATATCGAAGCCGGAAGCGATAGTTTCGTCCATAACCGCCGAATCCCGGATGTCTGCTTCTATGAGCTGGAAGTTATTGTTTGTCAGGCAGTTTTCAATGTTGCTGCGTTTTACATTTGGGTCATAAAACTCGTCGAAGTTGTCAACGCCGATTACTGTTGAACCGTCAGCGAGAAGCCATTCGCTAAGATGTGAGCCGATAAAGCCGGCGGCACCCGTTACCAGTACTTTCATACAGTATTCTCCATTATGCGAAGTAGATAATGAGTGCTCCGATAGCCAAAGCGATTAAAGCCAGAACCCGCAGGAACAAAAGCGATTGTTTCAGATACCAGTCGAGCATAGTTCTAATCTTTTCATCGCGGAGTATGAAGATGAGCAGGCCGGAAATTATAAATAGAATTCCAAATGCGGCAATTACCTTCGGAAACCGACAGTCATGTGCGCCAAGTAAAAAAACAATCGCCAATGCAAACCTTATCAATGCTATAAAATAAATTCGTTTACCCTTTTTGACGAAATTGAACATCCATTTTATGAAATCAGGTCTTATGAAGTACAAAATAGCCAGCAAAATGATAAGTATTCCGATAACTTTAATAATCAGTGCCATAGTCTTTTCCCTTTATATTTTTGGTAATATATTTTGCAATTAAGGTTTTGTTTCATCGAGCGGTTCTATCATATCGAGCTCAATTTCGACGCTTGCGGCCTGGCCGAGCATATCTATCTGCAGGATGAGCCGAGTGACGCCTTTTGTTTTGACGACGACGCCCTGCAAATCTGCTAACGGTCCGGCTATAACGCGGCATCGCCGGCCAGCTTCGATGTACTTATGCGGGATAAGTGGAGCACCGGCTTGAAGGGCGTTCTGAATTTGCAAAAGTTCCTTAATTAACCTTGTTTGGTCCCTGACTTCGATTAGATTGGCCACGCGGTTTGTCCGCAGCACCTCGAGTCGTTGGTTTTCATTGCCGCAGAAGAACAAATAACCACCAAAGAGCGGCAAAAGCGAGCGTATTGTCCTGCCCCTTGTGCGTCGGACTTTCCAGTTCATCGGAAGAAAATAACTGATGTTTTTGCTGACCAAATGATGTGCGAGGGCTTTTTCATTTCTGCTTTTGGTGTGTGCGACCCACCATAAGCCGCTGAAATCGTCGATGGATTTTTCATCAGGCCACGTCATAGGAGGGTTGTCAGTTACTTTGAGCAATTTGTTCTCCTGTGTTAATTGATTGATAACTGCAATAACATTAAAAACCATCGGCAGAAAATAGTCAATAAAATTCAAGTACGGTATTAGCGACATATTCAATCTGCTGTTTTGTCAGTTCCGGATAAATCGGCAGCGATAGGACCTCTCTGCAAAGCTGTTCGGAAACTGGAAAATCGCCTTTGTCGTATCCAAGGCTGCTGAAACATCCCTGCAGGTGCAGCGGTTTGGGATAAAAAATCGCAGAGCCGATTTCTTTTTCAGCCAGATATTCTTGCAGTCGGTCTCTTTCGGATACGGCAACTGTATATTGATGGTAAATACTGATATTGTTCAAATCAATTTTTTGCGGTTTGACTGCTGAGCCGGCAAAGAACTTTTCGTAAATCACAGCGTTTTGTCTTCTTTTGTCGTTCCATTGGTCAAGATATTTTAGTTTCACAGACAGCACCGCCGCCTGAATGCAGTCAAGACGGAAGTTGCCCCCAAGTATTTTGTAGAAATATCGTGGTTTTTGACCATGGTCGCGGAGAGTTTTTACTTTTTCAGCAAAGTTTTCATCATTTGTTGTTACCAGTCCACCGTCCCCGAAGCCGCCAAGATTTTTGGTTGGGTAAAATGAAAAGCATCCGCACAGCCCGAAATTACCGCATTTTTTTCCATTCTGGGTAGCACCTATTGATTGTGCGGCATCCTCGATAACAACAAGGTTGTGACGTTCGGCAATTTCCATAATAGGTTTCATTCGGGCGATTTGGCCGAATAAATGTACGGGAATAATGGCCCGGGTTTTTTCAGTAACGTTTTCTTCGATAAAAGCGGGGTCGATATTGTAAGAGTCGGGGTCGATATCGACGAAAACCGGTTTTGCACCGAGGCGGGCGACAGAACCGGCTGTTGCAAAAAAGGTAAATGGTGAAGTTATTACTTCGTCACCCGGTTTTATCTCCAGAGCCATTAAGCTTAAAAGCAGTGCATCCGAGCCGCTGGAAACGCCGATGGCGTATTTACTTTGGCAATAAGCGGCAATTTTTTCTTCGAATTCCGCCAAAGCAGGGCCGAGACAGAAAAACTGGCTTTCACAGACCTGTGCTATTGCAGGGTTGATTTCATCTTTAATAGCGGCGTATTGTGCTTTTAAATCTAAAATTGGTACTTTCATATACTGCCTCAAAAATCCATAAAAATTGTCGATAACCATCTCTTTGGGCGCTCCGGCTACAATGCCTAAGCGGAGACGCCTTTTCGGTCGATTAGTTAAACCTGCATCTGCCAAAGCAGTTCTCGGAACAGATAGTTTAGATATATGTACTCAAAAAGTCAAAATAATTGGTGATTGTGCGGAGTTTTTTTCGATTGACGCTCGATAATTGACGATTTACAATTAAAGCTTAGGGTGAATTATATAGTGATTTTAGATAGTGATTTTGAACTGAGAGCGGAAGATGAAGGACATGAGAATTTTATTCACGTGCATTGGCAGGCGTGTTTCCTTGCTCAGGAGCTTTCGCCGGGCGGGCAGTCAGCTTAAGGTAAAAACTTCATTGTTTGGCACTGATACCACCGAGCTAAGTTCGGCCCTGCAGTTGTGTGATAAAGGTTTTCTCGTCAAACCCGTAACCCACCCAAGCTATATCAAACAGATTCTGACAATTGTCAAGGTCAACAAGATAAAATTGCTTGTTCCCACCGTTGATTTGGATCTGAAACTTTTGGCCCGGAACAAGCAGAGGTTTGCTGCTTTGGGCTGCTGTGTACTTATATCAACTCCGGAAGTGGTTGATATCTGCCAGGACAAAAGAAAGACCTATCGTTTTTTGCTTAAAAACGGTTTTAACACTCCTGTTACGATGATTGTTCGAGCGGCACTTTCAAAGAAAAAACTCGATTGGCCGTATTTTCTTAAACCATGGGATGGTTATGCCAGCCGAGGCAATGCCATAGTAAATAATCGAAAAGAGTTGTTATTCTTTGCCGGGAAAGTGCCGAATGCCATCTGCCAGAAATTTATCGAAGGCACCGAACACACCTGTGATGTCTATGTCGATTTTGATATGAAAGTTCGCTGTGTTGTACCAAGAAAGCGTATTGAGGTAAGAACCGGCGAAGTAAGCAAGGGACAGGTTGTAAAACATCCTTACATTATGAAAAGGGCTGCACAACTGGTCGAGGCACTTGGTGCCGGTCCCGGCGTTATAACTTTGCAGTTGTTCTTGACCAAAGACAATAAAGTGGAATTCATCGAGATAAATCCGAGATTTGGAGGAGGTGTGCCTCTGTCTATAAAAGCAGGTGCGAATTTTCCGAAGTGGATAATACAGGAGATGCTCGGCAGGAAAACAAATATTCGCTTCGACAATTTTAAAGATAAGTTGATTATGCTTCGCTTTGATGGCGAAGTCTGGTTATAAAGTTCCAAATGAGAAGAGTGGAGAGATGATATTTGAAAATATAATTGGTCCTGCAAGACCGGTTTCATGGTTGTTTCGCTTTTGGCCGGTACTTCTAACCTCCTTCGTTGGTTCACTGTGTGCTACGTGGCTGTGTAAACAAATAGCCATAAAATTCGGTATTGTTGATAAGCCGGACGACTTGGTCAAAACGCACAAGGAACCCATAGCATACCTTGGCGGTGTCGGAATGCTCATCGGCCTGGTGGTTGGGGTCTTGGCCGGTATTGCGTGTTTGAGAGACGAAGAAATTTTCAGTCCGACATTGAAATGGTTGTTTGGAATCCTGGCGGGCGGAATGTTGGCATGCTTCGTCGGTCTAGCCGATGATATATTCAACATAAAACCCACAAAGAAATTTCTCGGTCAGGCTGCTGCTGCTGTTATTCTCCTGCTGGTAGGTATTACACCTGGGTTGCGTGGTATTACTGACCCTTTAGGTTTACCGATGCCAGGTGTTCTTGAAATAGGGCTGGGAGTTTTAATTGTGATATTTTTTGTAATCGGTGCAACCAATTCATTAAATCTTCTTGATGGCCTTGATGGACTTTGTGCCGGTGTGACAGCTATTATTACGATAGCTATGCTGATTCTGTCAATACATCTGATGACCTGGGGATACAGTGAAGTCGGTGACCCTGTACGGATTATAATTTGTATCGGTCTTGTAGGTGGAGTTTGTGGTTTTTTGCCTTTCAATCGACATCCGGCCAAGATATTTATGGGTGATGCCGGCAGTATGCTGCTGGGTTTTATGATGGCTGCATTGATGATTTTATTTGCTGAGGGAGTTCCGCGATGGTGGATGGCTTCGGTGGTAGTATTTGGACTGCCGATTCTCGATACGGCAGTTGCTTTAGTGAGGAGATTGCTTAATCACAGA
>CAZECQ010000045.1:0-15555 GCA_964510545.1 uncultured Pirellulales bacterium
TGGCTCCGGCCGATGCACCCTTCACTCCGGAAATGGGAGCGTCGATTGCTATGACATTCGAAGCTGCTGCTGCTGAAGGCTCACAGTTTGCCTCAGTAGCGGAATACATCGATGCTTTTGTCGAGTATGTTACTGTTCTGGAGACGGGACTGGGCGCACCGGTAGGTAATTCCACAGCATTTGCTATGGAAAAATATGGCGCAGGTATAGCGTCAAATGCAAATATTGCTGCTTATGTTGAGGCCCGTCTGGCTGGACTATAAGCCGACAGAATAGACAAGCTGACTTAGAAATAAAAAGCCCGCCTCTTTCGAGAGGCGGGCTTTTCTATTATGATTATTTCGTTTAGCTGTGTTCGGCTTCTTCGGTATGTTAGTGCAGTTTCGCGACCTTTATTGTCCTGCTGTTCAACTGGGTTATTGTTTCCAATACCTTTACGACGTTGGGGTGGTTGGGCCCAAGAGTATTTTTCAGCGTATCCAATGCCTTTTGACACAGCTTTTGTGCTTCGGTGTATTTACCCTGATGAATATACAGTCTCGCCAGGTTATTAAAAGCCATTGCCGTACAATCGTTATCCGCACCCAGTGAATTTTCCAGCACTTCCACTGCCTGTCTGCAAACATCATCGGCCTGGGTGTACTGCTTCTTTGCGAGATATAATTCTCCGAGCCGGCTCAAAATTCTCCCTGTAAGCGGATGTTCGGTGCCCTGTTTATTTTCCACTGTGACAAGTGCTTTTCGAAGGAGCTTTTCTGCCTGTGGGTAGTTTTTCTTTGCCTGGTAAACTCCGGCCATTGTCAGCCATGTCGGAGCTAAAAGATGGTGTTCGAGACCGTAAATTTTCTCCTGGATTGGCAGTACTTGTTCAATCAGCTTTTCTGCTTCAGCGAATTTCCCCTGCAGCATATATAACCCTGCCAAATCTCCGAGCACACCCGCAGTATAAAGATGTTTTGGGCCGTAGCTTTCGTTGAGTGATTTAATGGCCTGCAAAAAACAATTCTCGGCCTCTGTAAAGTTTCCCTGTGCTGTAAGTAAATTGGCAATATCGACCTCGAACGGAGCAGTAACCTGCTCATCTGTGGGGTGGTTCTTCTTCATAATCGTCATTGCCCTGTCAAGTAAAGGCCGGGCCTGGCGATATTTGCCCTGCCCCTGATAAATTGTACTTAAAATCCGCAGCGTCATTGCCACGTAAGGATGGGTTTTATAATAGGCCTTTTCCTGTAGTTTCAGACCCATCTCACACATTTGTTCGGCGAGAGATAATTTGCCCTGCTTCTCGTAAACATACGCCAGGTCAATCAGACACGAAGCAAGTTGAGTGTTGGAAGCATTGGTTTTTTGGGCCAGAGACAGGGCCTGCTCTACAAAGGGCTGGGCTTTGGCATAATCGCCATAGGCCATATAGACCCTTGCCATCGAGCGAAGTCCGTTGCACGAGAGGCCTTTTTTTCTGACGCTGGTTTTGCCGCCCGCCGCAGCCGCGTTAAGGAGAAATAAAGTGCATACCAAAACTATAATGATATTTTTACCGGCCTTTTGTTCGGCCGATAGTGCTTTTGTTCTTTTCATCACAAAAATCCCTCATCCTATCTGTGGAAGTAAGCCTTCCAGGGGTTAGATGTTTGAAAATGTTTTAAAATCACACTCCATCCATTATTAACAAACAACACATTTATGTTCGTGAAATTTAGGTCTCGACTTTAACTTGAAATTGGCTATTTTCTTTCTGCGCCCCATGGGTGAATTCAACTACAGATAAAGTATAAGAAATAAAATTCTTTTGCCAAATTATCGGGCTGGATTTGTGCGCTTAGCTGGTGGTGCCGGTTATAGCTGCTTTGACGATGAAATGGAGTATGCTGCATTGACAGCGGCAGAAGATTTTTATTGGAAGGCTAAAGGGCCGCCTGTAGGATGTATTATGATTGAGTCGATAAATCAGGCACGAATGATGTCGGTTATTTTCATTAATCTGCTTGTATTGTCGCGCTCTGCTTCAGCGAGTTTATCGAAGATGAATTTGATGGTTTCGTGCAGTTCAGGAATAACAACATGTTCGAGCACATTAACTCTTCGGCGGGTCATCTGCAGTTCGATTGCAAGAAGCCGGGCCTGTTTTTCTTTTTCTGCCAATTCGATTAGATGGTCAAAAGCCCTTTCAAGTGCCATCAGCGCAACATCCAGCTCGCCCGATGTTGCCGCAAATCCGTAAGAGATGATTTCGCCTGTCATTTCCTTGCTCAGATGCGGCACTTTTACACTCATTATGCTGGCGAACTTAATGGCCAGACTGAACTTCTTTGTAGGCACTTCCAGCGCGGCTTTCGTATCTTCCGGCTCCATTGTCGCACGGGCCAGCATAAAACGACGACAGGTCTCCAGCAGTTCGGTCTCAACGCGCCTGCGCAGCGGCTGAATCTCCCTGGCGATTTTAATTAACTGCCGGGAAATCTCGTCCCTTTTTTCGCTCAGCAGATGATGGCCCCGACTGGCAAGTACCACCCGTCTGCGAAGCCGTAACAGCTCCATTCGTGTTGCGTTAACATTTGCAAGCATTTAGTCGGTTTCCTTTGCTTGTTCCTGCTCTGCTTCGGCAGTTGTTTGTGATTTGCTGTCGGTCTCTTTACGGAACTTCGGCATATACTTTTCAATAAGTTTGACATCGATTCGTTTGAGGTCAACGTTCTCGAACATGCTCAACAGTTCCCAACCCAGATTCAGAGTTGTTTCTACTGTGCGGTTTTCATAATAATCCTGCGAGACATATTGGGTCTCGAACTTATTTGCAAACTCCATATATTTTTTATCTTCTTCCGACAGGGCCGCTTCACCCATAATCGTCGCCAGCTCCTGTGCCTCTTTACCTCTGGCATAAGCGGCGTAGAGCTGGTTATAAAGGTCTGCGTGGTCTTCGCGTGTTTTTCCTTCACCGATGCCTTTATCCTTAAGCCGTGACAGACTCGGCAAAACATCGACCGGCGGCGAAATCGCCTTTCTGTGCAGCGGACGGGAGAGAATAATCTGCCCTTCGGTAATGTAGCCGGTCAGGTCCGGCACCGGATGTGTTTTATCGTCCTCGGGCATCGTCAGCACCGGCACCATTGTAATAGAGCCTTTTTTGCCTTTGATTCGGCCGGCCCTTTCATAAACCGTTGCAAGGTCTGTATAAAGATAACCCGGATAGCCGCGTCGGCCTGGGACCTCTTTTCGGGCCGCACTGATTTCTCGAAGCGCCTCGCAGTAATTTGTCATATCATTTAATATTACCAGAACATGCATATCTTTTTCAAAAGCAAGGTATTCAGCAGCGGTAAGAGCAAATCTTGGTGTTGCTATTCGCTCAATTGCCGGGTCATTTGCGAGATTGACGAACATTACCGCCCGCTCGATGGCGCCGGTCTCTTCAAGGTCGTCGATAAAGAACTGCGCTGCCTCAAAAGTAATACCCATCGCTGCAAAGACAACTGCAAATTCTTCGCCTTTGCCCAAAACCGTTGCCTGCCGGGCAAGCTGTGCCGTTATATTGTCGTGCGGCAGGCCCGCACCGGAAAACACCGGCAGCTTCTGACCCCGCACAAGCGGATTTAAGCCGTCAATCGTCGATATACCCGTCTGGATGAATTCGTTCGGATAGTTACGAGCGTATGGATTAATCGGCAAGCCGTTAATATCCATTTGTTTCTCGCCGATGATAGGCGGGCCGCCATCTTTTGGTTCGCCCAGCCCGCTAAAGACTCTGCCCAGCATGTCCACCGATACCGCCAGTTCCAGCGGTTTACCGAGAAAGCGGACAGTACTGTCATTAACATCGATACCGGTTGTTCCCTCGAAGACCTGCACGAGAACTTTATCGTTTTCCACCTGCAGAATCTGGCCGTGACGAATCGAACCATCACCTAATTCGATATCCACGATATGACCGTATTTGGCCTCATCGACCATTTCGACCATCATTAAAGGCCCGGCGATACTTGTTACTGTTTGATATTCTTTAAGCATCTCTGTCTCCTATTTCGTATTTCAAGACACCGCAGCAGTTTGCAATTGCTTCATTTGTTCGTTAATTGTTTCCCTTATCCCGGCTATTTTGCTTATATCATCCTGCGGAATATATTTTGCCCTTGCGATTTCCTCCCGCACAGCCAGCTTGAATATTTGTGCTGTTTCAACTTCGGCTTTTATTGCTTCCATCGCCTGACCGTGGAAGTGCAGCACGGTTTTGAGCATCTCGTACTGTTTTTCCATCGAGGTAAATGTGTCAACTTCATGGAAAGCATTCTGGTGAAGGAAGTCTTCACGTATTGACCTTGCGGTCTCAAGCGCCAGCCTGTCTCGTGGTGATAGTGCTTCTGCACCAACCAGCCGAACAATCTCAAGAAGCTCGGCTTCCTCCTCAAGCAGCCCCATCGCCTTAACCGTCATCGCTTCCATCTCCTGGCCCTGCTCCTTGTCTTTGAAGCAGTTTTTCAGGTATTCTTTATAGAACGAATAGCTTGTCAGCCAATCAATGGCAGGAAAATGTCTCTGATAAGCAAGCCGTGCCTGCAGAGACCAGAAGACCTTAACTACGTGCAGTGTTGCCTGTACCACCGAGTCCGACAAGTCACCGCCCGGCGGGCTCACCGCACCGATAACCGAAAGTGCGCCCTGACGCTGTGGATTGCCGAGGCACTCCACCCGACCGGCCCTTTCATAGAACGCTGCAATTCGGGCACCCAAATAGGCTGGGTAACCTTCCTCGGCAGGCATCTCTTCCAGACGGGTTGATATCTCTCTCATTGCTTCTGCCCATCTACTTGTACTGTCAGCCATCAATGCCACCGTATAGCCCATATCACGGAAGTATTCAGCTATGGTGATACCGGTATAGACTGACGCTTCTCTTGCCGCTACGGGCATATTTGAGGTATTTGCAATCAGTACCGACCTTTTCATTAAGGGTTCACCCGAATATGGGTCCTTCAATTCCGGGAACTCCGTTAAGACATCCGTCATTTCGTTTCCGCGCTCACCGCAGCCGACATAAACAACTATCTCCGCATTGACCCATTTAGCCAGTTGATGCTGGACAACGGTTTTGCCCGTTCCGAAAGGTCCCGGCACACAGGCAGTTCCACCCTTGGAGATGGGGAAGAACGCATCGATTACTCGCTGGCCTGTAATAAGCAGGTCGGTTGGTGCGAGCCGGCTTTTTGTCTCTCTGGCGCCGCGTACGGGACATTTCTGCATTAGTTTCAGTTCAGCCTTGCTACCGCCCTCACAATTTACAACCCCAATTGTCTCTTCAACTGTGTAGTCACCTTCCGATATACTTTCAAGCGTTCCGCTTATACCAGCCGGCACCATAATCTTATGCACCACGAGCGTTGATTCCTGGACTTCCCCTACTATATCTCCCGCATCTAATTTCGTTCCATTATCCACGACGGGCTTAAAATGCCATTTCTTTTCTCTGTTCAGGCCCGGCTGCTCACTGCCTCTGCTCATAAATTCGCCTTCGAAATCATAAAGAGCATTGAGCGGCCTTTGGATACCATCATAGATACTTTCAATCAGCCCCGGCCCTAATTCAACGCTTAATGGTGCTTCTGTATCGACCACGGGCTCACCCGGCCCGATACCGCCGGTCTCTTCATAAACCTGGATTGACGCAAAATCGCCATTCAACTCAACGATTTCGCCTATCAGGCTCAGTTTGCCGACGCGAACAACGTCATACATTCGGGTCCCGGCCATTCCTTCGGCGACAACAACCGGCCCCGCCACTTTAACTATTTTGCCTTTTCGTGCTTCACTCATTGTCAGAACCTTTCGTAAATGCGTAAATGCGTGGATGCGTAGACTCATTTACTCATTTTTTTTAGATTTAAGATATTTATTAAAGTTTAGAGTCATTCTTCTTAAAGCCTCGACTTCCTCAAGCAGCTTATTTGCTCTTATATATCTTAATTTTTCAGCGATTATCAGTTGAGTTTCCACTTCAGATATTGACCCCAATGAAACGTATAAAAACTGAATGAATTCTTTTTTAGAAGACCTTGCAGCTCCTTCGGCGATGTTGCTTGGGTAGGATATTGACGCTCTTCTTATTTGTGATGTTAAGCCGTAAAGTTCTTCTTTTGGAAAATTAGTTGTAACCTTGTAGATGTGTTCAACAAGCCCAATCCCTCGCTTCCAAATATCTAAATCCTTATGTGTCTTCATAACACTCGTTCACTCATCTACTCATTTACTCATTCACCCAAAATGTTAATACCCGTAGCCATTTTTAGCACTTTGCCCAAGTCTCTTGTCGCAAATCCCTCGGATTCGGTGGTAAAAGGCACAACCACAATACAGGGAATCGCAGTGTTTTGCTGGGCAGAGAAAGCGTCCTCGACCGTCGGCGCTATGTTCTCGGCCACCACTATAAGGGCGTATTTTTTGTCGATAATTTCTTTCGCAGCAGCGATGATTTCTTCGGTCGACTGACTGACTGAGTATGTCTCAAGTCCAAGTGCCGAAAACGGCATCACAAAATCTGCGTCACCCAAAACTGCTACTTTACCTTCCATTTTTATTCGCCCAAACGGTCCAGAATAAGTCTCGTTTCCAAAGCATTCTTTTTTGCCGTCAGAATCAGCCGAACCTGCCGAATTTCATTCTCCTTCATCAACAGATAGGCTATGACCGGCTGCGGCCCGGCGGTAATCTGCGTCGTTGTTCTTAAAAATCCCATTAAGTGCTTCTCGCACTGCTGTTCGACCTTCAGGAAAGATTTATTCGACATAAAGTAATTTGCACCCAGCTCGACAATTTCATAGTATGGTGTTGCAAAAAACAACTGCGTCAGTGTTTCATAACCGATATCGAGACCGTGTTTTAATTGCTCGGCCTCAACGTATCCGCCATTGAGAAAAACCCTGCGATGTTCTGATTCTGTGAATTTGAGTCTAAGCATCGTGCGTATATTCGTTAAATCAATCCGTGTCCTGAAAAGCCCCGTCAAAAAATCGCTCTTTAACTGCTGTGCTTTCTTTAGATTATATTCTGCCTGTACGCTGTCGATTGAATAATCAATCTGACGTATGTCCTTGTTTTGATAATAGGCAAGGACAGCCCTTTCTATCGCCTCCTGCATATGAAGAGGCAGCATAGAATAATTTTCCTGCTCGAACACTTCTTCGAAGATTTCAGCCGGCACATTACCATCATTGCTGTAGTCGATCCCTATCGGTTTTTCCGTAAGTGTGCGTCTAAGTGCCAATCGCATATTCGCAAAATCATCTCTCGTTCTAAACACTTCTGCAACCAACTCATCAATCATCAAATCTGCAAATAAATCCCGCACCGCAGTCCTTCGCTGTTGCAAAATGTCCTCGACCTCCGCAAAGTTTTTACCCACCCTTCCGACTGCATATTCAGTTGAGCTGAGTAATTCAGCCGCCTGCTCGAAATCCTCTGCATTAGCCATATCCAGCAGAACTGCTTTACTGAGCATCTCCATCTCGAGTGCCCGCACCTGGGCTGTATGGAACGTATATCGCCAGTCGTCGGCACCGACAGCCGGATACGTGTAAAAATCCAAAACAGCCTGTTCTGCCATCTCAGCCATTATCTATTTCGTATATCCTCTCTTATGCACGGAAAACCCTTTTTCCGTGTTTTCTAATCTGAGAACAGTTCTTTACCTAATTCAATTTCCAGTTCCTCTCGCGCCTGGTCCAGCAACACCTCCAGTGAGACATTATTTTTTATCTTATCGCGTCTTAGAATAAAACCTGCTCCTATGTTGCCTCTCTCGTCGGAGAGTCTCAAATCACCTTTATAGCCGCTGCCTAATTCGCTACTAACCTGCTTGATTAGTTCCTGGTCTATCCGGCTCTCATTGTTATCGACAATAACTTCTTCGTCGCCTCTCTGGACTGCTTTCTTCATCAGTTGGGCCATAACGTTTCGGTATTCTCCGTCCGGCAGGTTTGTAAATTGTATCCGGGCCTGTTCAAAAACCTCATCGAGTATCTTTCGTTTCTCGCCCAAAAAGTCTTTGGCAATCTCCATTCTCGCAGCAGCCAACAGACGCATTTTTCGCTCTTCGCCGGTTTTTTGAGCGAGTATTTCGGTTTGTTTTTCGTATTCGTCTAATTGCTCAGCAAGCTCTGTCTGTTCGGCGGTTTCTTTTTCATCTGCCGCTTTTTTGATTGTTTCCGCCTCGGCTTGCGCGTCGGACAGTATCTTTTCTACTACCTGTTCAGCTTCCATTATTATTATCCAATTAAATGTTATTTAATTGATTTTCAACCTACCGTCGGCCAACTAAGGCCTTTGAGCAGAATAAACATTGTTACCAACAACCCGAGCACCGCATAAACTTCAACCATAACCGCATAGACAACGCCGGCCTTAAACGCCATCTCAGGTCTCTTCGCTGCCATCAAAATACCGCCTGAGCAAACCTTTCCCTGATGAATAGCGCTCATCATACCGGCAAATGCAATAGGCAAACACGCAGCCAACACCTGCCACCCGAGTTGTACGCTAATTTCCGGCACGCCGCCTTCACCGAAGAAATTCAGGTTAAGCATTACAAGGAAAGCCGCCAAAAAGCCGTAAAAACCCTGGGTTCCCGGCAGCACAACCATAATAAACATCTGGCCGTATCTTTCCGGCTTTTCACTCAATACGCCCGTTGCGCTTCGGCCGGCAATACCGATTCCAATCGCTGAACCAATACCGGCCATTAGTGCCGCTAATCCCGCACCAACCAAAGCCAATGCTAATCCATAATCCATTTTCAACCTGCCTTTCTTGATTAAAAAGTAGTCTCAAACTTTATTGATGTAAATGTGTTTATACTGTTTTGATAACGGTTCAAAGAGTCTTCCACCGCCGATAAGAAACTTGGGGAAAAACTCCACATACTGTAGTCTCAATGTATGAACAAAAGCACTCAGGCCTGATATCGCCAGATTAAATCCGTGCCCGCCCACAAGAACTACTATCATTACCACAAAACCTATGTATGGTATGTCCAGTGTAATCTTGGCAATAACATTTACTGCCATTGCCAGACCTGCTGTAACCATACCGAGTGCCATCAATCGCAGGTAACTGAGCACATCTCCCATATAGAATATTGTACTGAAAAGATTATATGCCCCCATACCGAGCCGCCCTCCCCAGTTACCTTCCCGTTGGCTGAAAAGGAATATCATTACCGCTGGAACAAGGGCCAGCTTACCGAAAAAGCTTCCAAGCCCTCCTATGTTAGCGATGGCTATTACAATTGAATTGAGCATTACCAGCCACGTCAATTGGTCAAATATTGCTGCCGCATAGTCCTTTTTCTTGAGGTTGTGTCCGAGTGCAATTACCAGACCAGCCAGAATCTGGACATAGCCCAGTACCAACGATATATTAAAGAACATCATTGGCTTCTCGAGCGGGTCAAACCACATCATCTTGTCTCGCGCTGTGTTTAACCAGCCAATATTCAGTTGCTGAACAGCGTCACCGAACCATCCTCCGGTCATCGCACCGGCTGCGACTGTAACTGCAGAACAAATCACCAGCATCCACATCAGTTTCTTATCGCCCTGCATCTTCTTTATGAACAAAGCCATTATGGCAATCATAATGATTCCATAACCGGCATCTGTCAGACACAGGGCAAAGAACAACGCAAAAAAAGGTGCCAGAAATGCCGTCGGGTCAATATTGAAATGTTGAGGCATACCGTAAAGACGCGTAACTACCTCAAAAGGCTTTATGACGTTTTTATTTTCTATCTCAACCGGCACTTCTTCACCTTCAGCCGCCTCTATCTTACTCAAACTCGATGCGCCAAAGCTCGATACCACCTTTTCCAGCCGGGCATAATCCTTTTTCTTCACCCAACCTTCAAAAATGACCGTGGATTCTGTAGCAGGACAGATTGCCCTGGTCTGTTCCCGGCTTAAAAGATTGTTGTTATGGTCGTAGAGTATTTCAAGATTAAGTAGATTTTTACTTAATTTCCCTGCCTCTTCGTACTGCCGCTGTAATTGACTCCTTATCCCGTTTAGCTTATCACGGTATTCAGTTATCAGCTTCGCTGCGGTGCCTGTCATCCCCTCGAAGTTAATCGGCTCGAATTCCGCTGACCGCAGCAGTTTTTGTACTTCACTAACATTTTCATTCAGGCAAACAATAAGGCAGGCGTTTTTGTTTTCGGCCGTCCCAATTTGGTCAAGTGCCGCACCCAACTCTGCAATTCCCTCCTCTACCTGTTTAAATTGCTGGGTCGGTATCAGCCCGACCAGGCACGTTGTGGTTTCAAGTTGACCAAGCTCTTCTACCGGACTCTCAAGTGCTTCCCATGGTTCGAGTTTCTCTATAATTCCCATAACGTTCTCAGTTTCGGTTCTGAGATGTTCTATCGTTGTTTCGCACTTGTTGCATTCACCGGCAATACCCAAAAGCTCCTCATCTGACACTACCTTCTTATATACCTTTTCATCTATGACCGTGCGAGGTGAAAGAACGCCGGCAAGTCCTTTTGGCCCTTGAGTATAATCTTTCAGGAATGCAATACTTTTTGTCAGCCGGACTAAAAGCTCTTCGATATCTCTTGGCCGTTCGGCGCCGATGCCCAATTCCGGCCAGTCCCTGCTGACCATCGCTTCTTCTGCATTGAGTATCTGGCAGATACCGTCGCGCTGAAGTACCTCCAGAAGCTCTGCTGCTTCCGTATGGTGGGTTACGATTATAACTTTTGCCATCTGAGAAATGGCCATAGTTATCCTTTTAAGTAATCCATTACTTTTGCTGTTGCTGCAGCCATTTTACTTTCCACTTTTTGGCGCAACTCCCGACGGTGTGTTTCCGCCTCTGCTTTAAGGCCCCCAACCTCAGCATGGCCCTCGGATTCTGCCTTGGCAACGGCAGCTTCGGTTGTCTGTTTTCTTTCCTGTTCTGCTTTTTCCAATGCCCCAAGCCGCTTTTGTTGCATCGCTTCGGCTTGCTGTGCCGCCTCAACCTTGGCCTTGGCGATAATATCCTGGGCTTGTGCCTCTGCCTCTTTAATTTTCTTTATCAGTTCCATTCAAGCTCCTGTGCTTCTAAAGGTCTTTCAAAAACTAACAAAATATAACATTGTTTCTTACACTTCAACAAAATATCATCAAATTTGCCAAATTTTTACCGGCTGACCCGCAACTTGCAGGCTTGCTTTTTTCGGCTTTTACAACAATAATTATGATTGTGCACAAGGCAATTGTAAATCAAAGGACAGGAAACGAAATGATAATTACGGTTGTTTACGATAACCATCCATTCGATAACAAGCTCGAAACCGGCTGGGGCTTTTCCTGCCTTCTTAGCGGCTTCGAAAAAACCATTCTCTTCGATACCGGCCCGGATGGCCCGTCATTGCTCAGGAACATGCGAAAACTCGCAATAGCTCCTGAATCCATAGATGTAGTCGTCCTTTCCCATATTCACAATGACCATACCGGGGGATTGGAGAGCTTTCTTCAAAAAAATCCTAATGTATGTATTTATCTACTGAAACCTTTTCCGGAAGAATTTAAGGACAACATCCGGGCTTGCGGAGCGAAAATGGTTGAGGTTGAGCAATCTTTAGAAATTTGTGGAGATGTTTATTCGACCGGCTGGCTCGGCAGACGGATAAAAGAGCAGGCCTTAGCTATCAGAACGAAAAAAGGTGTCATAGTGATAACCGGCTGCGCACATCCGGGCATCGTAAATATTGTAAATAAGGCAAAAGATTTACTGAGAGGCGACATCTTTTTGGTAATGGGAGGGTTTCATCTCGAATGGTCACTTGCAGGTAATATCGAAAAAAGCATCTCAGCTTTTCGGCGGCTGAACGTGCAATACGTAGCACCCTGTCACTGTACTTCTCAAAAGGCAAAACATCTGTTTGATGAGCATTTCAGTGAAAAGTACATAGACATCGGCGCAGGAAAGATAATAACCATAGCTGACCTGAAATAACACTGCCATTCCTGCTGATTTTGCCATTCCTGCTGATAAGTGTAGTGGATGATAAACCTCATCAGTAATCCAAATCCCTAAAAATGGTGTAGCATTATGTCTAAAATATGGCATCAGCCGGCTTAAGTTAGTTAATCGCCGCTGCTGAATAGCCGATAATTACAGTGTGACAAATTGAGACAGAGTAAATCTTCATTCGGGAAATAACTATGATTCGCAAATTCTTACTACCGGAACAATATCATATAACCAATACCCTTATAAAGAGGGACTCCGACCCGGGACACTATCGTGTACAGATTTTTGGCGGCGAAAAAGTCATTAAAACAAACAGCACGGACAATGACATCAGCCTAAAAAATACCGACATCGCCCGGAAGATATTGACCACTCAGAGCATTGGCACTATCAGAAAAGACTTTAGCGGAGCTCGCGGCACACGAATCAGGTTCGTTCCGGCAACTAACACCGTATTCTGCAGATTTGCAGGGCAAATCAGGTCAAAAAATGCCAGCCGCCGACATTTGGCCTCAAAGTTTACTTGACAAATTAACCTAAACTATGGATAATAATATTTAGAAAATCAGAATCTAAATGCAGGCAGACAAACCTATGCGTTTGGTTGTGAAACAAAACGGTAGTATTATCAACGAACACCAGTTCGAAAAAGGGCCTATTTACATTGGCAGGCATACGCACAGCCAGGTCTTTTTGCCCGACAAATCCGTCTCAAGACAGCACGCTGTGTTATTTTTTTCCCACGACAGCAAATGGGTCGTCGAGGACCTGGATTCGGCCAACAAAACTTATCTAAACGACGAACCGATTCACAAGTCTGAAATTAAAACCGGCGACGTTTTGAATATAACTGATTTTGCAATCGAAATCAATCTTGAAGACGGCGTTGTTGAAGTTGAATCCGAATCCACTGAACCGATTCATATGGAGGACACCATCTCACTCTCTCACGGACCGCAGGTTATAGCAAGAGATATGGATTCCGACCAGGCGCCGCCTATTAGATTCCCCGCCACAAGGGCAGATGATTTTATGCAGGCCACCGAGGCCATCTCAAAAATCGACAATATCGACAAGTTGCTCTTAACCCTATTGGATACTGTTCAAAAGCAATTCGATGCATATACCGTCTGGTGTGCTTTGAGGACCCAGCCAACAGGTCCTATGACCTGCCACGCAGGCAAAAAACGGGATGGAAACTCAATTCAGCTTGAGGAACTAAAACTTAGTGAAAAAATTACGCAGGCGGCCGAAAGAAAGAAGTTCCTGCTCTTTCTCTTTTCGCGAATCCCAAATCAGTCAAAAGAAGGTGATTTACGTTCTGTGGTGATAGCGCCCATTATGGCCCAGGACGGTTGTTTCGGCATATTATATGTTGACAATGCCATTGGCGACGACCACTACAGCCTCAGCGACCTGGACTATCTTATGATGATTGGAATCCACACATCCAATCTGCTGAAGAACCTTCAGGAACCCGCTTAGTAAAACAATCGAACCGCAAACCGCAAATTACAGTTCTATTGTCTTTTGTATTTGCCTACTAACTGGCCCTGCCCGAGGATATGCCCTTCCATCGCCTCTAGCAAATCACTTTTGGTGGCGCCCGGTGTCAGGTCAATTTCCGTATCGAGAGCATAAATCTTGAAAAAGTACCTGTGGGTGCCGCCCGGCGGGCACGGACCGCCGTAGCCGGTTCTGCCGAAGTCGGTAATTCCTTGTTTCGCGCCGTTGGGCAGTGTCCCATCGGTAGGTACGTTTTCCCCCAGTTCTCTTGTCTCTGCCGGCAGGTCGAATATGACCCAGTGAACCCACGTACCCATCGGCGCATCCGGGTCATCGCATATCAGGGCAATGCTGCCGGTTCCCTCAGGAACGCCCTCCCACTGCAGCGGCGGAGAAATATCAGCGCCGTCACAGGTGTATTGGGCTGGTATCAAGCCGTTATCTTCAAATGCAGAGCTTGTAATTATAATTGACATTCTTTCACCTCCTGCTGCCCCTGAGCTGGCTTGTTCATCGTCCCGGCAGGAGCAGAAAAATAGTATTGGCACCAATACTAACACGATAATCTTTTCCCCCATAGCATTTCCTCCTGACAATAAATTCAGATAAGTGTCCTCAAATATTCAATCACACCACCCAGCCGCTCTAACGTCAAAAACAACACAGACAAAATCGCAATAATCCACATTGCCGCCTTTATTTCTTTTGCTTTGCCCGATACTAATTTTATAAGAGTAAATGAGATAAAGCCAAAGGCTAAGCCGGTACTAATACTGTAACTCAACGCTATCATCACAATTATGATAAATGCAGGGAACGCCTCTCCCAGATTGCTAAAATCAATTGTCTTAACTTCCTTCATCATAAACAGCCCCACCATAATAAGTGCCGGTGCCGTTGCATATCCCGGCACTATACCGATAATCGGCACAAACAACAGTGCCAGCAGAAATAACAGGCCCGTAACTACTGAGGTCAACCCGGTTCGTCCGCCCTGCTCGATTCCTGCCGCCGATTCTACATACGATGTCGTTGTTGATGTCCCCAATACCGCTCCAATCATTGTCGCAGCGGCATCTATCCCAAGCAGGCGGTCCAGACCACGGATTCTATTTTCTTCATCCACCATTTTGGCCTCGTGACAGCACGCCACCAGCGTCCCGACACTGTCGAACATATCCATAAACATCAGGGTAAAGATGCTTCCGAAAAAGCTCCATTTCAAAGCCCCAAGAATATTCAAGCGAAACGAAATCGGCTGTATATTCAGATGCAGAGAGATGAGCTTTTGCGGCAGGACTGTTTTTTCCTCGAATATAACTGCCAGTGCGGTTGCGGCCAGAATCCCCGCCACAAGGCCCCCGCTTACTTTTTTCATTTCAAAAATCAGCATCACCAGCAAACCAAAAAGCCCTATCAATACCGTTGCTGTTAAAGGCCCCGCCGCTACGAGTGTGTGTTCGTCCTTGACCACTATGCCCAGCTTGGTCAGGCCGATGAAAGTAATAAACAACCCTATACCCACAGCGATGGCCGAAATTAAGGATGCCGGTATCGCCTCCACAATTCTTTTTCGCAGCCCAAGTAAAGTCAGTATTAAAAAGAACAATCCTGATAGAAACACCACCCCTAACGCCGTCTGCCAGTCCATCTTCCCTGAAACGACCAGGTAAGCGAAGAATGCGTTTAACCCCATCCCCGGCGCCATAGCTATCGGAGCCTTGGCAAATAATCCTACGATAATTGTAGCGACAGCGCTGACTATGCACGTAACAGCTATCAGCGCTTCTTTGTCCATCCCCGCAGAGCTGAGAATCAGAGGATTGACAAAAATGATATACCCCATCGTCAGGAACGTTGTCAGCCCCGCCACAAACTCAACTTTTATACTTGTTTGTTTTTCTTTAAGCTGAAAATATTTACTAATCATTTTTCAGCGCCTCTGTGTAAATTGCTTTGCCTAAGAGCCTCTAAATAATGCGAGCGAGAGGAGTCGAACCTCCACGTCCCTAAGGACACAAGGACCTAAACCTTGCGCGTCTGCCA
>CAZECQ010000046.1:0-15458 GCA_964510545.1 uncultured Pirellulales bacterium
ACTATGGTCGCAAAAGCCTCTGGCAGCCTGAAAAATCTACCTACAAACTTGACGGGCACCCACTACAAAGGAACAAACGATTCAAGGCTTGATTTTTGCTGGTTTTTTTGCATAATATGAACCATTTTCAGGTGTGAAGCGTAGAAAAATTTAATTATTTTTTACTGGCTCGTGTCCCTGGTTGGGCTCAAATTATGATATTTACTAAAATTTTAAGGAGAAATTCTTTATGGCCACAGATGTGAAACAAATCGGAAACTTAGTTCAGGAAAAAAGCGAATTTGTACGGGCACTGTTTGGGGAGATGGACAAAGTAATTGTCGGACAGAGATATATGCTCGAACGTATGCTTATCGGACTTTTGGCTAATGGGCATATATTGCTGGAGGGCGTGCCGGGCTTAGCTAAAACCATGGCGGTTACAATTCTGTCACGAACGATTAATGCTGATTTTCGGCGAATACAATTTACACCTGATTTGCTTCCGGCTGATTTGATTGGAACACAGATATATCGTCAATCAGACGGCGAATTTTACACCCGTAAGGGGCCGATTTTTGCCAATATCATATTAGCTGACGAAATCAACAGGGCTCCGGCTAAGGTCCAGAGTGCTCTATTGGAAGCTATGCAGGAAAGACAGGTGACAATTGGTGAAGAAACCTTTGATGTTCCCGAACCTTTTCTCGTACTTGCGACTCAAAATCCTATCGAACAGGAGGGAACGTACCCACTGCCGGAAGCTCAGCTTGACCGGTTTATGTTGAAACTTAAGATCAATTATCCTGACAAGGGTCAGGAACGCCAGATTCTCGACAGAATGGCCGTGACAGACAAGAAGTTTGACGTAAAAGCGGTTATCAGCCCTGAACAGATTTTCGAGGTACGTTCTGTTATAGATGAAATATACATTGATGAAAAAATCAAAGATTACATCGTTGATGTAGTTTGTGCCACCAGAGAGCCTGGTAAATACGGTATAGAAATGGGTAATTTCATAAGCTATGGGGCTTCGCCGAGAGCGACAATTTACCTTGCTATTGCTGCCAGGGCACACGCATTTATCCAGCAGAGAGGCTATGTTACCCCCCAGGATGTCAAAAGTATCGGTCCTGATATCCTGCGACACAGGGTAATTGTAAGCTATGAAGCCGAAGCTGAAGACAAAACCAGCGAAGATATCATAAAGACGATTTTTGACAACATTGAAGTGCCATAAACGAAACGGCATGAATTTATTTTCAAAAATACAATGATACCCCGGGAATTAATAAGAAAAATCAGACAGATCCAAATCTACACGTCCAGGATGGTAGATGCCAGCTTTGCCGGTCAGTATGAAAGCGTTTTCAAAGGCAGGGGCATGCAGTTCGACGAAGTTCGTGAGTACACGCCCGGAGATGACATCCGTACCATCGACTGGAACGTTACTGCTCGTACCGGCAGGCCTTATGTAAAACGCTTTGTTGAAGAGCGTGAGATGACAGTGATGTTCGCTGTTGATTTAAGTGCATCTGGTGACTTCGGTACTGTAAATAAAGCCAAAAACGAGTTAGCAGCCGAATTTTGTGCTGTGCTGGCCTTTGCAGCAGCGAAGAATAATGACAAGGTTGGATTGCTGATTTTTACAGACCAGATAGAACTGTACATCCCACCCAAAAAGGGGGTCAGTCATATGTTGCGGCTGATTCGGGAACTGATGTATTTTAAAATGCCGAAAAGAAGAACAAATATCAGCCAGGCTTTGGATTATCTGGCAAAGGTGGTACGCAAGAAAGCGACGGTATTTCTTGTATCTGATTTTATAGAAACCGATTTTAAGAAACCCCTAAGTCTGATCAATAAACGTCATGATATTATTGCTGTTTCTGTTCGTGACAAAGCTGAAATCACATTGCCTGGAATAGGACTGATTGAGTTCAATGATGCTGAAACCGGCGATATTATCCTTGTCGACACCTCCAGCAGAAAATTCAGAAATCAGTACAGTAGTACGACTGCACAGCGATTTGATGAGCTGAAAAATATGCTGCGAACAATTAATGTTGATTGTATCAGTATAAGCACCGACAAACCATATATACAGGATTTAGTCAGGTTTTTCCATATGCGACACCGGAGATATTAAGTTATAGACGGCGACATGTGGCGAACCGAAATTGTGAGGTATAAGTTATGGAAGAAAAATTGGACTTTTCATTACCAGATAAAAGGCGGAAAAGCTCTTTTGCGTTCGGAATAGTTATCGTACTGCTTTTAATCCTGATAGCTCTGGGAGCAGCTAATCTTCTCACAAAGTCCGGCAATCAGGGATTACCCACTGAAAATGCAGCCTCTTCTCTTTCGCCTGAACAAGTCAAACAGTTGGCTGCTAAGCTTACCAGCCGCAATTTATACACCAGAGCAGCTAAAGTTTGGCAGGATTATCTATCTTCCGGCAAGTTATCGGATGCAGAACACGCTAAAACGCTTTTTCAGATTGGTACGCTACTTGAGAAAGCAGGCTCTTATGCTGAGGCGATTGAATATTACTATCGCAGTGAAATTACAGCTGAACTTACCGAATTAGAATCTCAGATTAATGCTCATATCAAGGATTGTTTCGAGAAACTTGGCAAGTTTTCAGCTTTGCGATATGAGTTGATGGATAGGACAAGCTTTGAGAAATCCTCTTCCGTAGGCAGTAAAATAGTAGCTGAGATTGGAGCCGAAAAAATAACCGAATCTGACCTCGATGCATTAATTGAAGCAACAATCGATAACCAACTTGCTCCCATGGCGGTGTTTATGACAACTGACCAGCTAAACGAGCAAAAAAAGAAAATGCTTGAACAATACAAAGACCCTGCAGCAAAGGGACAGTTCCTTCAATCATGGATTATACAAGAGATCATGTACAGGCAGGCACTGGAAGACGAGTTGACCAGGGATTCTAAGATTAAAAGTTTTATCGATGAATTAACACGCAGTGCTTTAAGCCAACAGCTAATGAACCGGCAGCTTGCCGGTAAAATTAATATTACTGAAACCGATCTTCGGACATATTATCAGGCAAACAAGGAAAATTTCATAGAACCTGCAAATCAACAAGACCCCAACTCTGTCGAGCGGCAGAAAAGTTTTGATGAAGTTAGAGACCAGGTAACCAGCGAGCTTGTGAACCGTAAAAGCCAGGACATTCAGCAAAGCCTTATAAAACAATTAATGGACGAGTACAATGTTATTGTTCATACATCTGTATTGACTCCTGCAGGTAAAACCGAAAATGACAAGTAGAACACGAAAATATAAAACAACAAGAACGGCATCCTATGCACTTATAACTTGCGTGCTGCTACTGGCTTGCGCTGGTTGTAAGAAGGATGCAGGTACCGAGGGCGGACAAACCGAGTTCGAGATTGACAAAGATTACCAGCGAGGCCCTTTGACGGTTCATGTACGTATCGACAAAGCCAAAATGACTATTGCCGAAACTTTTTTGCTGGAGTTTGAAGCAGCGATTGAATCTGGCTTTGAAGTTCAGATGCCAAAGGTAGACAAGGTACTTGAAAATTTTGGCATTGTTGATTGGGATAATTTGGGTGACAAACTTGATGAAAATAACAATGTGGTAAGTAGATACCGGTATCGTCTCGAGCCCTTTTTATCCGGCACTTTCGCAATACCGGCTTTTACATTTCAATTTACTGACGTAAACAATCCGGAAGAAAAAACGTACGAACTTGCAACTGAGCCAATAGATATTGAAGTAACTTCTCTGCTTGGCGAGCAGCGAGCCGAGTTGGTAATAGCTGATATTGAAGACGTTGTGGATATTCCTAAAAAGGCCTCTTACTGGTGGCTCTGGGTGTTAGGTGTAGTTGGAACTATTACGGCTGGTATAGTTGTCTGGGTGTATTTGGGGCGAAAGAGGCAAGCTGAACTCATCAGGATTTTCAAGCCAGCTCATGAAATTGCGTATGAACGCCTGCGCGCTCTGGTTCAAAAGAACCTGGTAAAGAAAGGTAAAATCAAAGAATTTTACGAACAAATGAGCGATATTTTAAGGCATTATATTGAGCATCGCTTTAATCTCAGAGCCCCGGAAAGAACAACAGAAGAATTCTTAATCGAGCTGGCAACTACAGAGGTTCTTCCTAGCTCCGATAAGGATGACTTGGGAGAATTTCTCAAGCATTGCGATCTGGTAAAATTTGCTAAACACAATCCGACTACAGAACAAATCCAGAAAACATTCGATCTGGTTAAAAACTTTATCGAGAAAACAAAATCTGACGAAAAGAAAGTTGATGTAACCGAACAAACAGTAGAAGCAGAGGTTGCTTAAATGCAGTTATATTCGCCATGGGTATTGTTGTTGTTTTTGGTATTGCCGATTATGACATTTATGTGCCTGCATAAAAAACGTACTGCTGCGATCAAATTCTCCAGCCTGGTGGATATGAAAAACTGTCTTGTTTCATGGCGTATTAGGTTCAGATCTTCATTGTTAATTGCCAGATTGATTTGTATCGGTCTTTTGATATTTGCCCTTGCCAGGCCAAGAAAAGGAACGGTACTGTCAGAAATTTCCACCGAAGGTGTGGCAATTGAAGTAGTTGTCGATCGCTCCGGAAGTATGCAAACGGAAATGGACTATTATGGTCAAAAGGTAAACCGCCTCGAAGTAGTTAAAAGGGTACTTTCTGATTTTATAGAGGGCAATAAGAAAGAGCTATCCGGCAGAAGTAACGATCTTGTGGGCATGATTACATTTGCTCGTTATGCTGATACGATTTGCCCTTTAGCGCTCAGTCATAATGTTTTACTGGAATTTCTGAAGAATACAGAGCTCGTCAGACTTCGCAGCGAAGATGGCACAGCGATAGGCGATGCGGTTGCTTTGGCAGCAGCTCGGTTGAAAAGCGCTGAAGATGAACTCCGGCAAAGAAGGGCTCTGCTGATCCAGGCCGGCGAAAAGGGTGTGGCTGAGCAGGATAGTGGCTTTAAGATTAAAAGTAAGGTAATTATCCTGCTTACCGATGGCATTAATAATGCCGGCGAATATGACCCAATGGGAGCCGCTGAACTGGCGAAGGAATGGGACATAAAAATATATGCTATCGGCATCGGCTCTGCTCAGGCATATACAACTATTCAAACCCCATTGGGAACGTATAAGATGCCGACCGGTCAAAATCTTGATGAAAGACTGCTTAAAGCAATTGCCGAAAAAACAGGTGGGTTCTACGGCCGGGCTGATAGTGCCAAAACACTTGAAAAAACTGTTGAAAGAATCGACAAATTAGAAAAAACTGAGGTCAAGTCGATTCAGTATGCTCAATACGCTGAACTTTTCGGCCCCTGGACATTGGCGGCATTGTTGATATTGGTTTTGGAGATGCTGGCAAGCTGTACGATATTTCGCAAGATTCCGTAAAATAAAAAATGCAAGGTGATTATGAACCTGGGAAATGACAAAGCGTTGTGGTTGTTATTCGTTGTGCCGGTGGTTTTACTGCCTGCCTATATCTGGTGTTTCTGGCAAAAGGCTAAGGCGCTTAAAATATTGGCCAGCAATGAAATGCTCAAGAATATCAATGTTTCAGTGAGTTTGAAAAAGCAAATATTCAAAGCCATTTTGCTGACCGTTGGTTTCATTAGTATCGTAATAGCATTGACCGAGCCCAAATGGAATCCACAGGCCCAAAGAATAAAACGCCAAGGAAGGGATGTTTGTATTTTATTGGATACTTCCCGTTCAATGCTGGCAGAAGACATCAAACCGAACAGACTTGAGCGCTCAAAGATAGCAATACGGGACCTGCTGGAAACGCTTAGAGGTGACCGCGTAGCCATTGTAACGTTTGCCGGTAACAGCACAGTAAAATGTCCATTAACCCAGGATTATGCCTTCCTGAGGATGGCTTTGGCGGATGTATCTACGGAAAGTAACAGCAGAGGCGGGACAATGATAGGCGATGCTATTCGCAAAGCCACCGAAGAAGTTTTCGATAAACAAAGTCGCGAGTATAAGGACATAATCCTGATTACTGATGGTGAAGACCATGACAGTTTCCCCGTTCAGGCCGCTGAAAAAGCAGCTGCCGATGGTATAAGAATAATAGCGATTGGCCTTGGCAATCAAGATCAGGGTTCACGGATTCCAATTACAGGGCCGAATGGCGAAAAAACATTTTTAAAATATAATGGCCAAGAAGTTTGGTCAAAAGTTGACGGCGATATGTTGCGAGAGATTGTTTATGTAACTAAGGGCGGAAAATATCTTTCGGTTGAACCGGGCACAACCCTGGACCTTGGTCAGATTTATGAAAGCTTGATTGCTTCGGCCCAAAAACGTGAGATTGAATCAGCGACAATGTTAAAATATGATGAAAAATTTCAGGTTTTTATAGCTTTAGGTCTGGCTCTGATTATTTGTGAGGTTTTTATAAGTGAACGCAGGAAGACATAAAATACTTTTACATATAACGCTGGTTTTGTTTGTGTTTCAAATAGCTTTTGCCGATTCGGCTCAAGTTTCAACTGGCAAAGGCAACCGTCTATACGAGCAGGAAAAATTCGACGAAGCCATCAAACAATACGACAAGGCTCTTATCACCAGTCCTGAAGCCTTAGAGCCTAAATTCAATAAAGCAAACAGCTACTTTCGTCTCGATGACCTTGACCAGGCTATGAATTTATATAGGGAGGTTGCTGCTGAAAGTAAAAATATGAAACTTGTTACCAGGGCAAAATACAATCTTGGCAACAGTTTTTTTCAGCAGGGCTCCAAACAAAGAGACTCAAATCTGCAAAAGGCAATCGAGGATATGGAAACTGCTATAGGCCAGTGGCGGGGTGTACTGGATATCGAGCCGGAAAACACAAAAGCCGCAAAAAACATTGAAGTTGCCCGTCTGACTATAAAAGATATTCTCGACCAGCTCAAAAATCAACAGCAGCAGCAAGACCCTAATCAGCCTCAGGACCCTAACCAGTCGCAGCAACAACAGCAACAACAGGCCTCTAAGGATGACCCAAACCAGCCTCGGCAGCAGGAGCCGCAGCAACAACAGCAGCAAGCCCAGGAAAAAGATGAAGAACAAAAGCAAAAATCCGATACAACCGCACAGGAAATACTCGACAAAGAACAGCGTGACAAAAAACAAAGACAAATCTTGCAAAGAGCTCGTTACCAGAAAGTGGAAAAAGATTGGTAATATGAATATTTTTAGCAAACAGACTTTTGTTGCTTTAACTTTCGCAGCATTGTTTACAGGCAATGCCGTTGCTCAAGTGCAGGTCTTTGCCCAGGTTGATTCCCAGAAAGATATCTATGTTGGGGAAAGTTTCACTTACCATGTGATTATTGATGGCGAAAACAACCCGGGCCAGGTTGACTTGGCACCTCTGGCAAAATATAACCCTCGAAGTGCAGGTAACAGGGATGTGTCACAAACCTCGATAAGTATTATAAATGGAAAAACAACCCAAAATGTGGTTAAACGATATGTGATGAGTTATTCGCTGGTATCTAATCAAGCCGGCCGTATAGAGATTAGTCCTGTCAAAGTTACTGTTGCTGAAAAAAGCTATCAGACCAATCCTGTTTCTGTGAATATTCTAAAGCCAGGCACTACTGACCAACTGGATTTAGAAGTAACATTGTCAGAACAGCAATGTTACGTTGGCCAGCCTGTTTTGATGACAATTAAGTTCTACTTTTCTGCTGATATTAGTGACCCACAGTTTAATATTCCTGTCTTTAACGGCGATTCATTTTATTTTGAAAACCCTGATATTTTAGACCAGCAGGTCAAAGAGTTTGATTTAGGCTCTGGCACAACCGTTCTGGTTTCACAGCATCAAGTGATGCATAAAGGCAAACAATCTAATGTGCTTATTCTGCGAAAGATTCTTATACCTAAGGTTTCAGGCCCAGTGCAACTTGAGCCGACAGTAGTATCCACAGATGTTGCCGTGGGACGGTCGCGGTCGCGAGGTCGTTTTTTCGATGATTTTTTCAGCTCCGGCAAACAGTATAAGAGATTTATGGTAAGATCAGAACCACTGACACTTACCGTTTTGCCACTACCGGAACAAGGTGAACCTGATGGCTTTTACGGTCTTGTCGGGCGGTACACAATTTCAGCCTCAGCGAAACCTACTACAGATGTATATATGGGTGACCCTATTACACTGACCATTAAAATCGGTGGCAGTAAATACTTAAAACTTGTCCAGTGGCCTAAACTTGAACAAGTACCCGGATTAGCTGCCAACTTTAAGATGCCGTCTCAAAAAGCGCCCCCCACAATTGCCGATGACTCCAAAGTCTTCACGCAAACAATCAGACCCGACAACAATCAGGCAAATGTGATACCTTCGATACCATTGGCCTATTTCGACCCTGATACCGGCAGCTATAATGTAGCCAAGTCCAAGCCAATAAAGCTCGATCTTAAACCTTCTAAAAGACTTACTGCTGCAGATATAGAAGGAAAGGATTTTGCTCCAATTAACAAAGAGGTCGAGGCAATAAAAAAAGGTCTTTCAGCTAATTATGAAAGTCCCGATGTTTTAGAGAATATGAGTTTTTCGCCAGCCGCTGCCTTAATCAGTCCTGTTTATGCTCCTATTTGGGCGGTGCCTTTAGGCGTATTGATTTTGACTTCTGTTGCGAAATTCCTGACCCACACCAGCCCGGAAAAAGTAGCTGCAAAACGACGTCGGCAGGCCGGTAGTAAAGCGATAGCACAATTAAAGAAAACTATTTCAATGGATACTTCACAGCAAAATGAGCAGGTTGCTTCGATAATGAAACGGTACGTTGGTGACCGCTTCGACAAAATAGCCGGCTCACTTACCGGAAATGATTGCTACGAGGCAGTTATCAATGCTACAAAAGATGCTGAAATAGCCGACAAATACCGCCAGACAATGGAACACTGTGAATCAGCACGTTATGCATCGATAGACATAAGTATTGATTCTGGAAAAACCAAGGACATAATTGAGCTTATCCGTAATATCGAAAAAAAATTAAAGAAATGACCACAAAGAGATTAACAATAATATTGATTGTTTTGTTCCTCCTTAGCCTGGTTGGGCCTGCTAAGGCACAGATGTCGAAAGACCAGGCCTATTTGCTTTTTAGTCAAGCTAATGAAAGTTTTCGGCAGGCTAATTCAACCAGGGATTCTAAACAGGCTGAAAGGCTTTATGAAAAAGCAATACTTGCCTTCGAAAAAATTGCCGAACAAGGCCAGATTAAAAATGCAAAGCTATATTATAATCTTGGCAATGCTTATTTTTTAAAAGGTGACATCGGAAAAGCCATACTGAATTATCGACGAGCCGAAAAACTTGACAGTTCAGATACGAATATCCAAAAGAACTTAACCTTCGCACACAGTAAAAAAATAGATAAAGTCAGGACAAAAACAGAAAAGCGTGTTTTACAAACTTTGTTTTTTTGGCATTATGATTTTGCTATTAAAACCAAGTTTTTGCTTACATGTATTTTCTTTGGCATTGTTTGTCTATGCGCCGCATGGGTAATATGGTTTGGTCGAAGTGTCCCCTGGATGATATCTGCAATAATATGTGCTATATTGACAGTCTGTTTTTTATCATCACTCGTTGTGGAATCCAGAACACAGGCAAGCAGAATTTGCGGTGTTATCACAATTAAGCAGGTCGTTGCTCGTCAGGGTGATGGTCAAAATTATTCGCCCAGCTTTAAAGATCCGTTACATGCCGGAACTGAATTTGATTTGCTCGAGAGTCGGCCAGGCTGGCTTCATATAAAACTTTTTGATGATAGTGATGGCTGGATTCCCGACAGTGCCGCCGAACTAATTTGATGGCATCGGTCCCATGAATATTATGTTTTCTTATAAAAAAACCGGCCTCCTAAATCCTTAGAAGGCCGGTTGTCTATGCTTGAAGTCTCTTTCTCAATTATTCTCGATTGGTATATTCTTGGTTGTTTTCTGAGTCTCTATGCTCTTTGGTAATTTTACAGTCAGAACACCTTTCTTAAATGTGGCTTTTACTTTGCTTTCATCGACTTCGGCTTGAAGTGGAATAACCCTTCGGAAAGAACCATAAGAGCGTTCAATGTGGCTATAGCCTTTTTCTTTTTTCTCGTGTTCTTCTTTTTTCTCTCCTTCAATGGTAAGACTATCTTTTTCAAGCAACAGATGAATGTCCTTTTTGTTGACACCGGGTAATTCAAGAGCCACAGTAAATTCTCTTTCGTTTTCGGCAACATCCATACGAGGAGAAAATGCTTCTAATTCTGTTCCAAAACCTTCAAAGAAGTCATCAAAGAGGCTGCTCATCCTATTGTTCATAAGCTCGAATGGTTCACCGAAGAGCCTTCTTACTCGAAGACCATTATTTCTTTTTCTTGGGATTATATTGTAGAGTACCATTTTACTCACCTGCCTTTCTTTTTATTGCTCATTTTTCACTTTTTATTACGTCCATTAGAATACTCAGCAAACTATGTGCCAGAACCCCTCTAAAGCCTTTAAGTTTATTATTTACATAAGCTTATATGCGGCAAACACGGCTATGGCTTGATGGTGATAATGTCATTTTTGCATAAAAGTCCTGCCGAAATGGCATCGTTAGAAAGGCGAACAGGCAAAAAGGAAAAGATGTATATATTTATGACATAGCCTATAATGCGGCTTAACCGACTGGGCACTAATTCCGGCTCAGTCTCGTCCTATCGTTCTTCTATATCGCATACAATTTTCATTGTTGTTATTGTGGTCAATAAATTTTATTTTTTCTATGTTTCTGTATGCTTTTTCTACTGCCTCACTTAAACTATTAGAAGAACTGGCAACAATGTGTAAGACTCTTCCACCCTTTGTTACAAGTCCTTTCTCGGCATCAATATCTACACCTGAATAAAATATAGTTACACCTTTTTCATTTACTTCTTCTATACCCCCTATTTTGTAGCCCTTCCCATATCTCTCGGGATAACCAGGATACCACGCTCCTTTCTTGTCTTTGCCTTTCCCTACCATCGCTATAATGTCCACGTAATAATTAGGATTCCATCTCGGTTTGAAACTATCTAAAGTCCCTTCCAGAACTGCTGTTCCAAGCTCATAAAAATCTACCTGGAATTTTCTTAAAATAACTTCCGCTTCCGGGTCCCCATGTCTGACATTAATCTCAAAAACGGATAGGTTGCCATCCGGGTCACGATTTAAACCAAAATATAAAACTCCCTTATATTTCCATCCAAGCTCATAATAAATTTCTTCCACAACTGGATTTACAATCTTTCTGATTATCGTGTTTATTAAATGTGGGCTGGCTTCTCTATGAGGACAATAACAGCCGGTTCCTCCTGTATTTGAATTTATTAGCTTTATGTTTTTTTCTTCTAGTTTAGAGATTAGAAACTCATCTCTTTGCTTTTCTGTCATTTGTTCCAAGTTGTCAGGACATCTTATCCCGGTTTCCTGTAGGCCTCTTCTTATACCTGAGAGTTTTTTACCTGATGTTTCTCTTCCATAATGATGGTAAAATATTTCCAAAATGTTTTCCGGGTCAAATGCTGGCTTATAGTCCTGTGCAAACATTCTTAGCGGCAGGACATTTTCGCCGTCAAGATAAGCAAAAAAGGAAATTTCTTTTCCGTATTTTCTTTCCTCTATAATGACTTTATCTCCCGACTTACCAAATTTCCTTTTTATCATAATAGTATCAATTGCTTCTATTGCATCATCAACATCATTACAAACAATCGCGCCTTTGCCCTTTGCTAAACCGTTTGCCTTTACGACTACTTGATATCCAATTTCCTTAACATATTTTTTTGCTTCCTCAGGGTTGGTAAAACTTTTCCATTCCGGCTTTATTGCGTATTCATAACCAAATTTTTCTTTACCTACTTTGGTTAGAAGCTTATCTGTAAACTCCCTGTCATTTTCCAGCCTAACATATTCTTTTTTAGGTCCTATGCATGATATCCCCGCGCCTGTCAAAACATCAACAAGCCCTTCATCCAGAGGATTTTCAGAGCCAACATCCACTAAGTTAACATCATTTTCTTTGCAGAATTTTGCTATTTCATCAAAATCTTTTATTGGAATTTGTTTTATGATACCTTTTTTACCTTTGTGAGTATAGTTTACACCTGGATTTCCAGGAACGAAAAAAACTTTTTCTACGTGAGAACTTTCAGCATATTCTTCACAAAGACAATGATCTCGGGCCCCGGAACCATACACAAACACTCTTTCCCTAACTTTTTTCATAATCTCTGCCACAAAAAATGTTTCAAAATTTAAACACCTTTCTTTACAGAAGGGAATCTATCAGACTATGTTAATTATACTATAGCAAAATCGTTCTGTTGTCATTTTTTTCTTGCTTACTTGGGACAGTTACCCAGCAAGATTTTCTAACTTGACTTTATTATTAAGGCTCGTGTTTTATCAGGTTATTCCGCATCGGGAACATCCTGCTCCGCTTGGGTTACGTTTCGTGCTGTTTCTCGTAAAAAGGAACCGAGCATGTTTTTCAAGTTCACCATCAACAAACTTCCGCTTGGATGGTATTCTCCAGCACCCAAAATATTCCAGTTATACAGCGTACACAGCTGCAAAGTAAACTATACTTACCTGACATTTCCATTTAACATTAATTTAGCTACGCTGGCAAACTTTTCTTTCACAAAAATACCCAAGCTGACTTACGAATACAATTATCTTGCGCCGTCTTCGCTTGAAATTCAACCTTTAATTTCCAGTCGAAACTGAGTCTTAGAGCATCCTTGCGTCTTTCACCCATCAGGTTCTCCAATTTATGATAGTGAAAAACGCCATTGAATGACCTCGATAAGCTCTATAGTATGAAATTTCTGCGTTTTCTTCACGATTTAAATGGGAAATCCGGCCTTGACTTGTTATTGCCGGGCATATAGCTCACCGTATAACTTTTACCTTTTTTCATGTCTCTTGAGGGCCTACAATGGCACACGGTGGCATACATAAGCTATGCAGCAAGAAAATCTTATGCTTATGGTATTAGCAGATTGTTGGAGCAACAAATGCTGTTTTCGTCATTGCCGGGGCTGGTGAAGACAAGCTGCAGCAATCTCAACTCATCGAAAATACAAAATTGCTTCGGCACAGTCGCTTCCGGCAATGGCTATTCTTCTTAAACACTATAATAACTGAACTTTTGCAAAATTGACAAACATCGAATCTTTATCTTTTGAAGAATTTTTTGTGTCTCGCAGGATAGCACACTTATCAGCGAGATGTTTCAATGCGGCTTCGAATCTTGCGGAAAGTTTCCAGCCGGCTTGGCCGCCATATCTTGAATTGAAGCTACTAACGTGTTCAATAAGGCCGAGCCTGGAGAGTTTTGCCCTGGCTCTTTGCAGTATTCGGCGAGATGTGCTGTATTTATTTTCGATATAGACAAAGATTGGACACTATATTGTCCGCCCACTTGAGCTCGAATAGAATACAAGCTGCTGCATGCTGCTGATTGCGGTTGCCGGGAAAGAGCATTTCAACCAGGTCTGAGTAATCAGAGATTTCCTTTCTGTGATTGAAGCTGATTTTTGTGTGTTCTGCCATTTATATTTTCACCCCGGCCTATTTGTACAAAATATGGGCTTGGCCGCGGGACATTGTGGTCAAGCCCTTGTTAAAAAAAGTGGGCATGGTTTTTATAATTTTCGCTTTGCACCAAAGAATTGGCTATCGTGGGATTTGAGCACCCATGAAGGCAGTTAGCGAGTAAGAAGGGTTATTCTGAGGGGTTTTTCAGTATGGTTTTGACAAGAGGAATTGGGAGGGTAAATTACTTTACAATGCCAAGAGTCTGTCCGTCGACTCAGAGAGATGTGATTTATCGATGAGTGACCATAGAAATTAGCACTAAAAGTGACTTTATATCATTGTGGGGACCGCTCACTTGCGATTATTAGTTGGCTTTATTTTTAATAAGATTGCGGCGATAGAAACCATTACAACTGATGATAAGCTTTTCTCACCATCTTTGTACAAGGCTAAAAAATCCGTCAGTTCGCTCAACAAGGCAGATTAGACACCGCCTAAAACCCGATGATAGTAATATCATTTAAGCGGGTATAACATCCAATCGTAACTGTAAACTACAGGCCATAGATCATTTCTCGTCTTCGATTCCTTCTTTTCGCTTCCATCGCCGATTCAGGAAGTAGGCTATTCCGATGCATAGTCCAATCCCGGGTAAAAAGCCGAACAGCACCATGCCTACATCCACGACGGAATGTATTTGACCCATGATGAATAGCACCGCCAAAATGCCGATGAATGCGCCGATGCAAATGGGCAACCATCTACCCTTGAAATCGTGGTCAAAGACGCCTTTTTTAGCGTATGCGATGAATACGAAGAATATGCCAAAGCAAAAGATGGCGAAAATGTCCCAGAACTCCCGGATGTGCTGCTTCAGAATCAGCATCCGATATAAAATGGAAATTGGTAACAAAAAGTACAAGCAGCTTGAAAATCCTATTGTTGCGATACGATTGATGGTGGTTTGAATGCGTTCATCCTTCATGTTTGGATTCCTCCCAAAATAAATTGTTAAGGGTTTTGTCGAGCGCCTTGGCAATGGCAATACATAAAGACAAGGTGGGATTGTACCTGCCGTTTTCTATGAGGCCAATGGTCTGGCGTGTGACACCTACTTTTTCCGCTAGTTCGGCCTGTGTGAGGTTGTGCTCTACTCGGGCCAATTTTAACTTAATTCTCGGGTTCACTTTGGCTCCTTATGACATCTCTATATAGCATAAAGCAATACATAACTTGCATAAAGTAATACATAAATGTCATAATGTCAAGTATATTTTTCACAAAAAAAACGACGTGACACATAAGCCTTTATTTAGGCAAGACTTGCAAGCGAAAAATTTTTTGTAAAAATGATAATCACGGGAACAAGAACAAATGGTTTGACTAAATTTGCCAAGCCAGTAACAGATGAATTAGCTGCTCGTTGCGGCTCTCTAAAGAGAGTTCCATCTACCGGGAACTTAATGTCAGAAAATTACTTGCTGAGCTAATCATCAAAGTAAGTAGAACTTCAACATAAAATCATTCTACTGGGATTTCCTCGCCTCGCTTCGCGTCCGGTTTGATTTATGGTTTAATGGAAGGTAAAGAACCGCAAGACGCTGTCAATTACGGTGCTGCACACGGGGCTCTGGCAATGACAACACCCGGAGACACCACAACAGCCAGCCTTGCCGAAGTAGAAAAAGTAATGAAAGGCTCATCAGCAAGAATCAGCCGCTAAGTATCACGGGACCGAAGCCCGTGACCCCTTGAAAGCCAACGTTTTTTGTGGTATAAGTTAGCAAACGGATTATTTTAGTGAGATTACTATGGATACTGTACTTTCCAAAAAGAAAAACGCTAAGCAACAAGCTTTAGCAGCTTATA
>CAZECQ010000047.1:0-15393 GCA_964510545.1 uncultured Pirellulales bacterium
TTTTGGGCGGAGATATTTCCGTTAAAGTATTTGAAAATTATGGGTATGGCCTTATCACGACTGAGTAAAATCAAAGATGATGATGGCAACAACATAACCGAGTACACCTATGACGAGCTTTCAAGAAGAACATTGGTTACCTTGGGTAATGACGCTAACGCCGTTTACGAATATGACCTTGGTAATAGATTGACAAAATTAACAAATAATCTTGATGATACCAACTCCATTGTCTTTGATTATGCAAATTACGATAAGGTCGGCAACCGGCTGAGTATGAAAATAGATGACTCCAACGCTCACGTTTATACTTACGATAAACTCTATCAGCTAACAGCGGTCGATTACAATGACGGCAATAGCACAACATACTATTACGATTCCTTGGGCAATCGTACCAGAGTAACGGGCGGCGGAACAACCACTTACGCCCGCAACTGCCTAAACCAATATACCTGCGTAGATAGCAATAGCTTCAGCTATGACAAAAACGGAAACTTGACAGATGACGGCACATACGAGTATTATTACGACTGCGAGAACCGTCTGATTGACGTTAACGAAAACGGCAGTGCCGTAGCTTCGTATAAGTACGATTTTGCCGGCAGAAGGGTTAGAAAGATTGTAGATGGCAATACAACGAAATACTGTTACGATGGCGCTCAGGTAATCGCAGAATATGAAAATGATGTTCTGGTTAGAAAGTTTGTCTATGGCCCTGGAATAGACGAACCGGTTGTTATGATAGTTGTAAATGGCCAAAACGAAACAAAGTATTATTACCACTTCGATGGCTTAGGCAGCGTAGCGGCTATTTCGGATAACGGAGGACAGATGACGGAGCAATACGAATACGATGTTTTTGGAGGCACGACAATCAAAGACGCTTCTGATAATGTCTTGACTGAATCTGCGATAGGGAACCCATACGGATTTACCGGCAGAAGATTAGACACGGAGACTGATAACTATTACTACCGCGCCAGATACTACTCACCGGAAATTGGCAGGTTCCTGCAGACGGACCCCCTCGGTTATGTTGATGGTGTAAATTTATATACATACGTTGGCAACAATCCGGTCAATTTGACAGACCCAATGGGCTTGATACCACCTGTTCCGGGACCATGGACACGGCCATACCCAGTGCCACTACCTAAGCCTAAACCACCCCTATGGCATAGGGATCGCAATAGGTACAACATTTGCCCACGAAATGAGCCAGAAGATGGTCAAGTAGACGAATGTGGTGATAATCCTAATCCTTGGAGAAGGGAACGCTGGAATCCATTTCACAGGGGTCAACAATGCTATCGTCGTGGGGACCCATCTGGGCCAGGAGGTTCCCAATGCTGTTACAGAAACGGTAGGCTTGTAGGCGGCAGCTATGACATCTGGCAACCAGCCATTCATTGGTACGCGCCATGGAACTGGCCGAGTTCCATCAGACATTCTGCCGTTGATATAGCACCTTCCCTTATATGGTATGGCTCTTCCGAGGAATGAAGGTTTGACAACAGACAGTGTATTAAAATCTTCGATAGGAAATGTTTGATCATGAAGGTTGAATTATCAAAACCGATGAAGGTAATTCTTGTCGAGTTCATTGTCTGTTCAATGCTTACGCTGTTATTCTTAAGTCTGCCATTTTTTCGAGGTGGATACACACTGTGGCCTTTTCTATGTACTTGGCTTCTCTCTCACTTAGGTCCCTTGCTCGCTTTGGGAGTATCACTATTCCATATATCTGAACTGACACTACCGGCAAACGGCGTAATAGCTAATCTGTCAGATATGATCTTGGGGATTGGTATGTTAGTTCTACCAGTAATAACAATCTGGATGTACTTGGTTCGCCCAAGTAAAACAAGTTTGTTCCTGAGTTTTATTGGTATGATTATTTGGTTTTTTATGGGCTTGAGTTTCGTATTTTCCATGTAGAAGGAAGATTAGGTTGTTTTTGAGCAGTTTGCTGAATATCCTATTCATAAGCAACCATTCATCTACAGCCCGGGTATTGATGAGCCGATTATCATAATTGACGTTGAAGATAATAATGCGGTATACTACTACCACTTCGATGGTCTAGGTTCTGTAGTTGCCCTATCCAATGCGGATGCTAATATTGTAGAGAGCTACAAATATGAGGTTTTAGGAGCCTTGAAAATCTACGACGTAAACAACACGGAAATTTCTGAGAGCAATGTAGATAATTCTTACTTGTTCACTAGCAGACGTCTTGATACGGAGACGAACAATTATTATTACCGTGCTCGATATTACGACCCAGAAATAGGCCGATACCTGCAGACCGATCCCATCGGTTATGTTGATGGTGTGAATTTATATACATACGTTGGTAACAATCCTATTAATCGACTTGATCCATTTGGTTTAAAAAGTAACCTTACAAATTGTCCTGTTTGCAAAGGGGTAAGCTATGAAGTAAAGAGGTGTTCGGAGGTATGTGAGGCACACGCTGGAGATTCAGGACCTAATGTGGATTGCATGCATTGTTGTGACAGGAATCCTGATAATGAACAAGCATGTGAAGAATCTGTAGAAGCTGGCCATGATTGTTGGCAAGAGTCACTGGGCTTGGGCCCGGATGATTCGTCACCATTAGTTCCAGTTACAATCTTCATTGTGCTGCTGATCATCAAATGCATATGGTGGACAAGAGACGTTACAGATTACGTGGTAGGTTAGATGAGTTTATTCTATAATAGAGTGTGAAATAAAATGATAAAGACACATTTATCGAGAAGGTTTGTTGTATTCCTGGTTATGCTAGCCGCATTGCAGCTTTTTCAAATGTTAATATGGTTACTTCAGGCACTGTGTTTCCGCTTGCCGGCTGCACATGTGGTTGGGGGCAGTTCCAACATACATTGTTGGTTTGTCGTGGGGTGATGATTGGCCTTGTGAGGGCGAATATATTGACAGTCCTTTGAGGAGTGACTATGAGAAGTTTTTTTTCTCTTTACTTTTTATTTGTTATTAGTTGTGTTGACGTTGTTTGGGACTGGCTGCAAAGACAAAAGTTCCAACGAAAAAGAGGTAGTAATTTACACATCTCTTGATAAGCTTTTCAGCCAGCCGGTTCTTGAAGCTTTTGAGAAACAAACCGGCATTAAGGTTTTAGCTGTTTATGATTCCGAAGCGACCAAGACCACATCGGAATTGTAAGCCGTAAAGTCATCGTGGAGAAATAATTATGAGTTCAAAAACGTATGTAAGAATTGCTTTAATACTGTTTGTTATTACATTTACAGTAACAGTTGTTTTCTCACCATTGGCAGCAATAGCGGACCATGCAGCCGAAAATGGAGGCGAGCCGGCGGACGATGACTCTGATGATGGATGTGAAGAGGATTGCTGTGGCTGCTGCCCTCCCCCTAGTGAAAGATGTCCAAGTTGTGGTGCTCCGCCCCCACCACCGCCTCCGCCGCCTCCGCCGCCTCCGCCAGGTCCTTCATGTTCTTCTGCCCCAGGAGGTTCCGGTAGCGGCGGCTGCGGTGGCGGTCATTGCTTAGCCACAGCGGGCGACCCTGTTACAATGAGAGATGGTATTTTTAGAGTCTATGCTACAGATGTATCCATTCCCGGACGGAGCCTATCGATAGAGATTACAAGGTCATACAGCAGTCTGCATAACTATAATTCCCGCTTTGGTTTTGGCTGGGACGTTAGTTATAACCTCAAACTTTACAAGCTTGTTGAAGATGACCCAAATACCATTGTTTTTCGCGATGGTAAATGCGGTAAGTACGAATATACACAGGATGCCACAGACCCGAATAAGTATGTACACGATACGTATCTTAGCCACTATTATGACTATAACAGTATAGACAATACCTTTACGCGTGTGGACAACGATGGCACTGAATATGCCTTTGATATTGACGGCAAACTATCATCGATTACAGATGAGCATGGCAACAGCATTACTTTTTCTTATGAACAGGACGAATACGGCAATGACATCCTGCTGCCTGTATACGGCCCATCGGAGTTTTTTATTGACCCTAATTATGGCGGTCCGGTCGGCGGTCGCGGCCTTGTGGCGATGGCGTACAAACTGACAGCCATCACGGATGATTTAGGCCGTCAGGTAACCCTGTCATATGACAGTGATGGCCTTCTATCCCAGATTGCTGATTTTTCAGGCAGGACATGGGACTACAACTATGACCCCAATACAAACGACCTGGTAGGTGTGACAGGGCCGGCAACTGATGAGTATCCTACCGGTCTTAGCACTACTTATCTCTATGATAGCCATAACATTACATATGTTTACGATGCCAATGACGATTTAGTGGTAAGAAACTATTATGACAGCAATGATATGGTTTATAAGCAGACGGTGGGAGGTGGTGACTATTTGTTCGACTATGACGATGCAAATAATACGGCCATGATAACAAATCCCGAAGGCATTAAGATAAAACAGGTTTATAATGATTCAGGGCTGTTTGTCAGTCGTACGATATATACCGCTGATGACAATGATGAGCCCAATTCCTTCACATGGCAATATATTTATAATGACAATATGAAAAAGGCAAGGATCCTTATGCCGGCCGGAAAAAGTGTTTAAATATATTGTCAATAAGAGGTGTATTTGTTAAACTATGCCGCTATGGATAGTAGCATGATTACAGGTGCAGCAATTCTTATTGTTGCGATGCTGTTTTTGTTCATTCTGGTCGTTTGGTCTCTGCGGATAATTAATAAGATTTCCCGGAAAGGCTATCATACCTCCCGCGAAACTCTGAAAGTACTCAATAGTGGACGATAGAACACATCTCAAAGGTGAACTTTCCCGCGAGTTGTCTTTGTTTCACATCACGATGATGGGTCTGGGAATGATGATAGGGGCCGGAGTTTTTCTCGGGATGGGCATCTCTATCAGTGAGGCGGGTCCCGGGGGCGTTGTACTGACCTTTGCCTTGAACGGCCTGTTGGCAATATTCACCGCGATGTCTTTTGCGGAACTAAGCTCAGCAATTCCGAAAGCCGGGGGCGCTTATAATTTTGCCAGGTTAGCTTTTGGAAAGAGGAGCAGTTTTTTTGCAGGGTGGATGGAGTGGTTTGCCTCGAGCGTTGCCGGCAGTATGTACGCATTGACATTCGGACTTTATGTTGTTCGATATGTAAAGGTATTGGGCGGCCTGGACTGGATTTTTACACTGTTCAACGTTTCTCCTGATGCCGCCAGCCAGGAAGCGGCCGCCTGGTTTGCCGCAAAAACAGTTGCTGTTGTAACCGTCTGCCTGTTCATTTATATAAACTATCGCGGCGCTTCGGAGACCGGCAGTATCGGGGCGATTATCACGTTCGGCCAAACCATTTTCGTTATAGTCATCGGGGTTTTCGGTGTCGCAATATTAATGAAAGACCCATCCCGCCTTGCAAACTTTCAGCCTTTCATGCCGAAGGGATGGAGCCAATTACTTGTTTGTATGGGGTTTACTTATGTCGCCTTCGAAGGGTACGAAGTTATCGCTCAAACCGGCGATGAAGCAATCGAGCCGAAAAAGAATCTGCCTAAAGCGATGATATACAGCGTTTTTATCGTAACCTGCATATACGTGCTGGTGGCATTTGCGACGGTTGTCTCTGTTAAAGCGGGCTCCCCTGGCATTGACAAAGCACCGTGGGAATGGATTGGCCAGTACCGTGAGAAAGGTTTTGGCGAAGCGGTTGCGCGACTAATGCCATTCGGGAATTTCATCCTGACATTGGCCGTCATATTCTCTTCGACATCGGCTCTGAACGCCACGATATATTCGGCTACCCGCGCATCTTACGCCCTCGGCAGGGACCGAATGCTGCCGCGGTTTTTAGCAAGAATTCATAAAGTGCGCAATATACCCATTGGCGCATTGTCGCTAACCACCGTGATTGTACTTGCTGTTACTACAATCCTTCCTACGAAAGATGTCGCTTCAAGTGCCAGCATAATGTTTTTGTTCCTGTTCTTTTTAGTCAACCTGTGCGTAATCAAGATCCGGCGAAGTATGGCTGACGAACTGACCTATGGTTTTTTAATGCCACTGTTTCCGCTGTTTCCTATTCTGGCAATTATATTCCAGCTGACTTTGGCGGTTTGGCTTGTCCATATGAGCCTGATTGCCTGGGTCGTTGCGCCGGCCTGGATAATTGCGGGGTTTTTAATTTACCAGACATACTCAAAGTCTCACACGATAACCACCGAAGACGAAATTTCAGTTCTCGAAGAGGAGAAGTTAGCTGAGTCCGACCGTTACCGTGTTATGGTTTCGGTAGCCAATCCGGACAATGCACTCGAGTTGGTGCGCAATGCGTATCGTCTTTGCAGTGCCAAGGATGCCCAGGTCGATTTGATTCACATGGTTCCCGTGCCGGAAAGCGTCGGCCTTGCTGATGCGAGAAAATATATGGAACCGGGGCAGGAAGCACTCGTCGAGGCGATGCTCTATTTGTCTATTCATTTTCCTTTGAGTACAACGGTCCGCTACTGCCGCAGCATTGCGCGCGGCATTGTTTCAGCTATTCGCGAGAAAAAGACAGAGATGCTCATTCTCGGCTGGCACGGCAAGCCTGCGAGTAAATACTTTTCGCTCGGCTCAAAACTCGACCCCATAATTGAGCAGTCTCCGTGCAACGTTGTGGTTATGAAGGATTGCGGGGGCGAGGATGAATTTACTAATGTGCTGGTTCCCGTCGGGGGCGGACCAAATGCCGGCTTTGCTCTTGAGATAGCTGCGATACTGGCGCATCCTGAGAAGCGGAAGATAACCGCACTGACCGTCGATACCGGAAAATATTCTTTCGATATCGAAAGCTTTCTTGATGTGCAATGCGAGAATCTGGGTCTTGAGCGTAACATTTTCGAGGGCAAGACCATAAAATCCAGAAGCGCCGTTTACGCAATCCAGAAAGAATCTAAAAACCATGACCTGGTAGTGATGGGTGCGACGAACAAGCCGATGCTTTACCGCTTCACTCATCAGACTCTACCCGAAAAGATAGCATGCAGATGCTCAAAACCGTTGGTTATGGTAAAAAGAAGTATCGGCGTAACTTCATGGATAAAAAGGTGGATTTGATATTTCAGCCACGAATATCGCAAAAAAGTGAAAAAAAGTGTAAGAAAATGGTAACTGGTAAATGGTAATTTTGAATTGGTGCCGTAGGCCGGAATGAGGGCGCAGGGACAAGCTTCGCAGGAATGACAGAGGCCTTGTAGTTACAAGCTTCGGGGGTGGTTACAGGAGGTTTTCGCGGTACCAATCTATGGCTAATTGAAGTCCTTGTTTGAATTGTACTGTTGGTTTATAGCCGATAATCTTGCTGGCGAGGGTAATGTCGGCAAGTGAATGCTTTACATCACCGGGTCGCGGGTCGGTATAAAGCGGTTCAATATTTTTGCCGAGCAGCTCGTTAATCAGAGCAATAATCTGGTTTACGGTAACGGCTGTACCGCAGGCGATATTAAGGACCTCGCCAGCAGTGTGTTCGGCCTTTGCGGCAAGGAGATTTGCGTTGACGACGTTATCGACGTAGGTAAAATCGCGGCTCTGCCGGCCATCGCCATAAATGGTGGGCTTTTCATCTTTTAATATAGCCGTTACAAAGGCCGGTATCGCGGCTGCATATTGACTTGCAGGGTCCTGATTCGGGCCGAAAATGTTAAAATATCGCAGCGACACAGTTTCAAGGCCGTAAACTTCATAAAAAACTTTGGCATAATATTCACCGACGAGTTTGGCGGCGGCATAAGGTGACAGCGGGCCGGGAGGCATAGATTCGACTTTGGGCAAAGTGGGAGTATCGCCATAAGCGGAGGAGCTGGCCGCATAAACAAAACGTTTTATTCCGGCATCACGAGCGGCCAAAAGCAGTGTGAAAGTGGCATCGACGCAATGCCGGTGTGTGGCGGCGGGGTCATCAACGCTGCGGGGGACCGAAGATAAGGCGCCCTGGTGCAAAACAACATCAATATTCTTCATTGCGGCACGAGCGATTTTTTCATCGCCCATATCGGCTTTTATAAATTCAATTCTGTCTAAAATATTTGCGAGATTGCTTTTTTTGCCTGTTATTAAATTATCAACGACTCTTACAAAACAGCCCTGCGAGACAAGTTTTGCGCAGATATTCGAACCGATGAACCCGGCACCGCCGGTAACCAAAAACTTCTCCATTAAACGGCCTTTCAGAAAAACAAGTGATGGTGAGTATTATGTCTGCTTTAAATGGAGTTTGCAAGCTGTAACTTTTGATATTTTTGGAAGGACCTGAACTGCTCGTGGAAATATCCGCCCTTCATTGCTTTTGCGGCAAGAAGAACGCAGCCGGCAATTTTTGTGTCGCCATTGGTCAGTTCACGGATAGTCCTCAAAGCAGCACCTCTTCTCGTAGAGTCGGTATTAAAAACTAATATTGTGGCATCAACAAGCCCTGCCAATATTTTAGCGTCACTAACCAGTAAGACAGGCGGGCCATCAACTACAATATAATCGTAATTATTACGCTGCCGGCTGATTAACTCCTGCATTCGGGCACTTCCTATCAACTCGGTAGGATTAGGAGGCAGCGTACCTGAATCGAGCAGGTCAAAGCCATCGATTCCAGTGGGCCTTATAGCCTGGGTGTAATCGGCTTGCTCTGTGAGCACATTGCTTAATCCTAAAGGTGTGGATTCAAGCTTCTGCTGCTCTGAATCTGCCGCAGGAAATACCTTATGCAAAATCGGCTGCCAAAAATTGGCATCGATAAGTAAGACTCTTTTGCTTTCAGCAACAAAAGTTGTTGCGAGATTAACGGCTACCGAACTTTTTCCGTCACCCGGGGCACCACTGCTGATGAGGAAGACGTTCGAAGGTTCTGCTGGATTGGACAGTTTTAAGTTGGTTCGAAGCTGCCTGTATGATTCGCTTAAGATAGAATAAGGCGCCTGCTGGACAACAAGACAAGGGTTGATTTTTCTAATATGTCTGTCTTCCGCTGCATCGGGGATGACTCCTAAAAGGCGAATGTGTAAATACATGGCTACGTCTCTTGGGGTGCGCACCAGGTCATTGAGCAACTCTATCAAAAACGCAAGGCCCATACCCATCAAAAGGCCCAGCATCGTCCCACCAGGGAGATAAATTTTTAATTTCGGAGAACTTATTTCCAACGGTTCCAGGGCATCACTTACATACTGGACTTTAGGTGTTTCCGGGTCCTTCTGCATTATTCTCAGCAGGTCTATCTGCTCCTTGATTGAATTAATCATGGCTTTGCGTTCATCTTTTATACTCATCTGCCGCTCGTACTGTACGCGTGCTAGGTCAAGGTCTCTCTTTCTACTTGCTGCAGCCCTACGCAATTTTTCCAACTCCTCAAGCGAGCCTGCCAGCACAGCCAACTGGTTCCGTGCAGCCTGGAGATTTGCCTGTCGGGTCTGCTCGGCGATATCAGCTTTTCTGACAGCTCTTTCTTCTTTGAGTCTCTCTATTCGGTCTCGTGCTTCACGCACAACTCTGTGGTTCTCCCCAAACTTCGTGAGCATACCCGTAAGAAATGATTGCTGGAAAGTAAGCTGCTGGAGGAGCGAAAGCATAATAGGGTCTCTCTCTATCTCGTGTTTGACCAACTCAGTAACAGGGCCTGTCGCCTGGATCTGAAGATTGTTCATATCAGCCATTGCCTGGCCTATTTCCAGAGCAAGTTTATTTTCCTCTCGCTCCAAATCAGCAAGTCTCTGAGTTATGACATGCTGGAAATTACGCTGTTCAATATCTGTTAAATTATACTGTTGGCGGATGGTACTCAATGCTCCTTCAATCATAGTCAATTCACCTTGAACCTTATCCCGCCGGTCTTCAAGAGTTGCAAGTTTTTTTGCAACCTCGGTCTCCTTGCTACTTCCTCGCGAACTAAGAAATAAACGAACCATCTCGTTTACTATCAGCGCTGCTTCCTTTCCATCGCCACAGGTCATCGAGACCACAAGAAATTCTGCATCTCTCTGGGCATAAACGCCAAAACGTTTTTTCAACTTTTTAAAGCTTTTTGCAATACATTTATATTTTTCGTATCTAATATCACCAAACTGTTTGAACCATTTGGTGTTTTGTACGGGTGTTCTACCGAGTAACTCCTGGAAAGAGCCCTGGCTCTTCATAAGCTCAGCCATTGACAAACGATGGCCATATTGAATCTCCCGTGCCGGTATTCCCTCGCCGATTTTCGTAGGGTCCTTTTCAATAGGCGATAGAACTCTAACAAGAGTCTGAGCGGTGTATTTCGGAGCATATCTCTGTAAGAAAAACCAAGCAACACCTCCCATTATAAATCCTAAAATAGTCAAAGAAATAATCAGCGATATGTGGCGGCGCAATATTAGAAAAACATCCCTCGGCGTCAGCGTCACGGGAGCAGCCGCCGGCCTTGGTGCCGCCATCCTGCTTATTATTTCTTTTCGTTCCACCATTATAACTTTTAACTTTACCTATTGCTATTAACGTAGAAGACGTTCAATAGCTCCTCTTATTTTTTGCTTTGATACTTCTGATAACTGACCTTCTCCATCTTCCAATGCCTGTTTATATGCTGCGAGAGCCTCGGCATTGGCCCCGAGTTTTTCCTTTATCATACCCAAATGCTCATACACCTCTGCCGGTGCAGAAACAGCACCCTGCTCATATATTTGCTGTGCCGACTGCAAATACTGAACTGCCTCTGTATATTTACCATTCTTATATAACACGTAAGCATAAGTGTCTAACAAGCCGGGGTCATCCGGTTTTATACGGTGAGCCCGTCCGGCATATTCGAGAGCTTGTTCGAGCTGCATATCTCCATCAGCAAGCATATAAGCCAGATTATTCAGAATTACTGTATTACTCGGCATTTTAGGTAAGAGACTTTCGTACTGTTCAATAGCCTTTATAAGATAATTATTATCGGAAGTTTTAGCGTAAGACATACCTAAGACGGCTGCTTTTCCCAATATGTAACTAACTACGCTCGGGCTGTCAGGGTCAGTTAACTCCAGGCATCTGTCAATATAGTCAATGGCTTTATTATACTGACCATTCATTCTCATCAAATTAAACATAGTGTAGTTAGCAGGGAGGGAGTCCGGATTTTTTTGAAGTCTTTCATTGCAGTATGCTAAAACTTCTTTTCCCCCTAAAAGCGAGTACATTTTCTGTAAAACCCTCAGTTCCCGGGTTTCATCATTTTCTGCTTTAACAAGTGCTCTTTGGCAATATTGTATGGCATTTTGTTTATCGTTCATCTTCAGTTTTGCCTCAGCCATTCCCAGGTAGGCTACAGATGCAAAATCACCATCAACATACTTTCCCGCCTCCTCAAAAACTTTATCAAGCTTTCCAGCCAACACAAGCACCTGCAAATATCTGCCGAAAGCATCTTCTGCGGCCCTTTTATCGTTGGCCTCGACATTTTTTTGCCATCCAAGTTGATACAATTGCTCAGCCAGACTCAAGTTATTTTGTGCCACAGCAAAAGCCCCTGCCCGGTTGTACCAGAAACCACTATCAGGGAATTTTACAATGGAATCGTCATAAAATTTTATTAAGTCCGCCCTTCTTTGCAGTTGTGTGTAAATAAGTTCAAGTAGTAATCTGGCTTCCATAGGAGCTTGTGGGTGGTCAATCGTACTTTTAAGTTCAGTTATGGCTTCCTCTTCTCGAGATGCCCTCCGATAAGACTTGGCCAAAACAAGCCTAGTAGAGGGCTCATCCGCCAGTAACCGGCTCATCTTGAGGTCGCTGATTGCCTGCTCATACTTTGCCAACAAATAATTTATTTCACCTCTCAAACGCCAGGGCATAGCGTTGTCCTGATTGGTTTCAAGATATCGATTTATCAGGTCAAAAGCTTTTTCCAGTTGTCCTTTTTTCATAGTCAGCCACGCTTCAAACAACAATGCCCTCGGCTTATCCGGATACTTTTCCTTAAAGCTTTGCAACTTGTGTTCAGCTTCTTCAATAAGGCCAAGCCTGAGGAAAACCTGAACCTGATAAAGATGGTTATCAGTTGTGTTTTCAAGAGTTAAAAGTTTTTCAGAATATTTCCTTGCAGCTTCTTTGTCGGCTGTTTTCTCAGCAACAAGCAGAAGTCCTTTGACCACATTACTGTCTTTGACGCCGTTAGTGTATAAAGGTTCCAAAACTCGTTTTGCGTTTTCGAACCGACCTGCTTTATAATAATGATCCCAAAGCATTATTTTATCTTCCGATTCCATCAATAATTTTTCTGCTTTTTCAGCTTCACCCCTGGCCCGGTAGTAATCTGCATACCCGTAAAGCACCCTCTCATTATTCGGTTCGTATCGCCGGGCCTGCTCGAACGACGAAGCAGCGATATCAAAATACGCATCCTTGAGTTTTGGGTCTATTTCTTCACGAGCCATATTCGTCGCTATTTTGCCAAGCTGCAGAGCATTCTCCATACTCGGAGCAGTTCTTTGCAGATTCTGCAGGATTGCCAAAGCCTCCTGTGGTTTTTTCTCACTTAAGTATTGGGCATACAAGTTGCGCAGTCGCAAATCAGTCCGGTTCAGTGCCAATGCTCTGTTCCAGGCCTCTTCGGTTTCAAGTATCTGGTCATGCGACGCATTATTCCCAAGTTTTCTATTACGCGTATACAGCACACCGACCAATACTTTTGCAACATCCCCATCCATAGGGTTCAGGGAATTGGCCTTTTTGGCGTCTTCAATAGAAGCACTTTCATTTCCAAGAGCACTGTTTACGGAGCTTCTCAACATATAAGCACGTGAAAAGACAGGTCTCTGCACCAGACAATCATCTAATAATGATATCGCATCTTTATATTGGCCTTTGTTTGCAGCAAGCTTTGCGGCAAAGAATTTACCGCCACAATCATCAAGATTTTTTAGGCGGACTATCTCTGCTATCTGCTCGGCTAACTCCCAGTCTTTTGACGCAAGCGACAATTGAAAGATATAGTTAGCAGCTATTCGCTGTGAATTTGTCATTTCCTCAGTATCATCGACTGCAGAACGTTTGGCCAGAAGGTCCACACTAAGCACTTTTTTAAATTCTTCAACCGCCTTATTCGGCTCGTTATTTCTTTGATAAAATGCTCCGAGGCTCATAGTTCTGAGGACCGGTTCAGAGATATTTGATAAAACATCTTTTTCAAGTTCCTTTCGCCTTTGTTGAGGAATCGTTTGAGGCTCGGGCTCCGAAAGTAACTTTTTGTAAAACATAGCTGTTGCATTCTCAGGGAAATAGTCCAAATATTTATTCACTAAATTTCTGGCTTTTTCTACCTGCCTCTCGGCCATATAATGTTCACAAATAAGAGCAATAAGGCCACCAACAATGGAATTCGGCTCCATCGGCAGCAATTGCTCTGTCAATTTGCCTAAAGTCTGCCTGTAGCCCTTCAATTCAGCTCTCATCAATTCTTCTTCAGCAGTACTTGATTCAACCTTGTCTTTTTCTATGCTCGGTGACAAAGCTGAACTCTCTTTTTGTGCCAAAGAACCTTGAATTTGTCTGATTTTGCCCTGCAACAATGCGAGGTTTAGCTTAATTGTATTAGGTTCGTTCTGTTGTCTTTTGGCTATTTCTGCTTCGGCCTCATCGAACTGGGCTGCAGCAATATATGTACTGATGCGGAGCATTCGGCTTCTTTCGCTGGGAGCAAAGTTTTCCTCATAAACTTTTATATTTGGTACAGCAGCCGAAAAGAGCCTGAACCTCAGAAGAATCTCAACATAATCCAAATAAACTTCAGGCTTGACCGAACCTAATCCTGCGTTTAGTGCGGTTGTCAGGAATTCTGCAACCGCCCCTATTTCAGAGGTGTTACGAAAGGCCTTAGCAAGCGTATATGAAAGTTGGGCATCTCTGTCCGGAGGTGGTCTGGAGGCTTTGTTTTCCTCATAAACTTCGTATAGATTCCTAACGGCGACAGCTACGTTTCCCTTAGCAAGCTCAAGCATCCCCCGCCACTTAACAACCTGTGGGTTCTCTCCACTTCCGGCGAGCTGCTCAATTTGGTACACTGCCTGCTCGGCATCCGCTAACAAATCTTTAGCAACCGGCGACTGGGGGTCGTTAATTTCAAGCAACTGTTCGATATAGCAATTCGCAAGAAAAATATACAATGAATTTCTTTTTATTCGATTTGCCCATCGCCACGGGCCTTTGCTTTCCTGGGCGTCCGGTAATGCAAGGGCGTTCTTGGCCACTTCTACTGCTTTAATAAGCGACGGCTTTTGACCATAAATAGAGTATTTGTGATAATATAAATTTGCCGCAGCTAACACATAATTTACGTTTTCCCTGTCCAACTCAATCGCTTTTGTAGCCGCTTCTATCGCATTATCGAAACTTTTGTGACCAAGATTCAGATAGAAGTTAGCTAAAGCCCAGTGTGCCTTCGGTTCTAAAGGAAACTTGTCTAAAAGCGACAAATATTCAGGCTCAAGAGATTGACGCTGGTCCCTGCTGCTTAGCTCAAGTCGGGTAGTCAGAAGATTGATATGTGTTTGTACATCGTTATCAGAAATCTCAACCGCCTGTTTTAAATATGCCTCAGCTTCTTTTGCGGCCTTATCTTTTTCTTCGAGACTACCCTGCGCGGCAAGAATGTTCCCTCTTGTGATAATTGTCTGGGCCAAATACCAATAGGCATCGATATGCCCCGGGTCCAGTTCCAGAACCTTCTTTAAATCCACGATTGCCTTAGTAAGGTATTCGTTTGGGTCGGCCACAGCCCCCATTTTTGCGATTTCAAAAAAGGCCCTTCCCCTGACTAAGTGCAGAAAAGGACCTAACTGTCCCTCTCCTGCTTCATTCTGTTTTAGATAGGGGTCCCATTGGGATGTATCTTCTTTAAGAAGCTCCGGCTCCTCTATTATATCAATAAATTCAGTAGTCTGTGTTATAATTTCCTGCCAAATCGGCACACGGCCTCCACTGTCAGCTATTATGTAATAGTATTTCAATCGTCCGAATCGTGCTTTTTTGTTTTCCGGGACAGTCTGGACTATAGCACTCCAATGTCCGAGCACCTTTGGCCACTCGTCGGTTTCGATATAAACATCCACAAGCTTAAAATGCATTTTTTCTTTGAGTGAATCTGTTTTTGCCAGGTTAAGAGCTCTGCCATAACTGTGTGCCGCCTCGTTATAATCTTTCACAAGCAATGCTGCATCGCCATCTTTAATAAATTTATCCGGCTTTTGACTGAGACGTAGAAATACTGCGATAGCGGCCAGCACCACTAATACAAAAACCGCTGAGCCAACAAGCGCGACTTTTTTGTTCAATTGTTTCCTTGCCATTAATGTTTCCTTTCCTTATCTATTTGTTGTAGAGTGCTTTGCTTTTTCCTTTCTTAACA
>CAZECQ010000048.1:0-15173 GCA_964510545.1 uncultured Pirellulales bacterium
TCCATATTGTCCGCGATATAGCGTTTAAGCGCCCGTATCGCCAGCGGGCTGTCGACTTCACTTCGCCGACACCTTTTCTCACAGGGATGGTCACAAACCCGTCCACAAACGGAAACAAATGGATTTCGCCGCCGGATAATATTTGCAGCTTCGTTTAGTTTTCCTTCAGCCGCCAAAGCCAGGTATTCCGGCACATTCACACCTGCAGGACAGGCATGCTGACAGGGCGCTCTTACAAGCTCTTCACACACGGCCGCCCGGCAGGTTTTCAACACAATGTGTTCTTCATATTCATCACGGAAGTAGCGGAGAGTCGAGAGTACCGGATTGGGTGCGGTCTGTCCAAGTCCGCATAGCGAACCTTTTTTGATATGTTCAGCAAGGTGCTCAAGCACATCAAGGTCTTCGAGTTTGGCCTCACCGCGGCAGACGGCCTGGAGAATCAGAAGCATCTTTTTGGTGCCGACCCTGCACGGCGTACATTTACCGCAGGATTCTGCCTGTACAAATTCGAGAAAATACCTTGCAACGTCCACCATACAGGTATTTTCATCCATCACAATAAGGCCGCCCGAGCCCATTATCGCGCCAATCTGCTGGACGCTGTCGTAATCAATCTCAACGTCGAGATGCTTTGCCGGTATGCACCCACCGGATGGGCCTCCCATCTGGGCGGCTTTAAACTTTCGACCCTTCGGGATGCCTCCTCCTATATCGAATACTATATGGCGAAGTGTCGTACCCATCGGAACTTCCACCAGGCCGGTATTATTGACTCTGCCGGCAAGAGCAAAAATCTTCGTCCCTTTGCTGCCTTCGGTTCCAATTTCACAGTACCACTTCGCACCGTTTAGAATTATCAGAGGAACATTGGCGAAGGTTTCCACATTGTTGATATTGGTAGGCTTGCCCATGTAGCCTTTTTGAGCCGGAAACGGTGGTCTGGGCATTGGCATACCGCGCCTTCCTTCAAGCGAAGCAATAAGGGCTGTCTCTTCGCCACAGACAAAGGCGCCAGCTCCCTGGCGGATAGTGATATCGAAAGAAAAACCACTGCCGAGGATGTTATCGCCAAGCAGGCCTGCAGCGTGGGCCTGTTCCAGTGCGACCTTTGTGTTACGAACGGCCAATGGGTACTCGGCACGGACATATATAATACCAAGCTTTGCGCCGACAGCAAAACCGGCTATCATCATCCCCTCAAGAATTGCATGGGGCGTTCCCTCAAGAAGACTTCTGTCCATAAAAGCGCCTGGGTCACCCTCATCGGCATTGCAAATAAGATATTTTTCATCGCCGGGACTTTTCCGGCACAGGCCCCACTTTACTCCTGCGGGAAAACCTCCTCCTCCGCGGCCCCGAAGACCCGAAGCAGTGACAATCTCTATAACCTGCCCGGGAGAATATTCTTTTAATGTCCTGACAAATGCCGTGTAGCCATCGCGTCTTACATAATCGGTGATATCGACAGGGTCGATTCGCCCGTTGTTGCGAAAGACATTGCGCTGCTGTTTGGCATAAAACGGAACCTCATACTCGTATGTGATTTTTCTGCCGCTGGCGGGGTCAATATAAAGCAACCGCTCGACAGGTTCTTTCTTGAGAACGGATTTCTCAATTAGTTCCGGTACATCTTCCGGCTCAATGCCGGGATAGAAAAACTGCTCGGGCAGCAGAACAACTACAGGGCCCTTTTCGCAAAAGCCGTGACAGCCTGTTCGCTTAAGCCGGACTTTGCCGCTTAGGCCGAGCTTTTGGATTTCTGTCTCGAAAGCTTCATATACTTCCGTTGACCCCAAGGCTGTACAACCGGTTCCGCCACAAACCATAACCAACGGAGCTTTTGGGTCCACGGCCACAAGGAGTTTCTTCCGCCATGCCTCGAAGTCACGAACAGAATTGAGCCTCTCCATCAGGTGGTCTCCTTTTCGGCCTTGCGCATGCGAGCTAAGAACGCCTTGGCTTTTCGTGGTGTCATTTTGCCGTAGTATATCTTGTCTATCATCATTACGGGTGAGAGTGCACAGGCGCCGAGGCAGGCCACCGTTTCAAAGGTGAACTCCATATCCTCAGTTGTTTCTCCTTCTTCGATGTTGAGTGTTCGCATAACCGTTCTTATCACATTGCGTCCGCCGCGCACATGGCAGGCGGTACCGCGGCAGCAGCGAATTGTGTGTCGGCCTCTCGGTTCGAGGTAGAACTGTTCATAGAAAGTCGCCACGCCATATATCCGGCTTGCAGGGATTGATGTTCTGGTGCTAAGCTCAATGAGGACAGGTGGCGGCAGATAACCGTAGGCGTTTTGGATTTGCTGGAGGAAAGGTATCAGCTCATTTGAGTCGGTCGCCGACATTGACGCCAGTATTTTACTCAATGGTTCAAAGTCCAAAGAAGTTTCTTTTGTGAGATTCATACTTTATCGCCTGAACACGCAACTTTAAAAATTCAGTAACAACGTTGACTATTATAAGTCGGCCATTTCCAGGACGGCGGCTATATGTCGTTCCCAGCCCAGGGACATAATGTGAATTCCCTGGCACAGGCCCTTGAGTTCCTTAATAAGTCGTGCGGAGATTTCCAGGCTTTTTTCGACCCTTTTTTCTTTTCCGGCAGCAGTCAATTCATCGATAATATCGTCCGGGACGTGTATTCCCGCGACATTTGCGTTCATAAACTTAGCCATACCGGGTGACTTTAAGAAGACGATTCCAGCCATAATCGGCACATTCAGATGCTTCACCTTTTCCATAAAAGCAGCGAACTTGTCCACTTCATAAACCGCCTGCGTCTGGATAAACTGTGCACCGGCTGCAATCTTTTTTTCCATCTTTGCAATCTGCGGCTCGAGAGGGTCAGCTCCGGGATTGACAACAGCACCGAGACAAAATTGCGGCGGCCGGCCTTCCAAATCATTGCCGGCCATATCTTTTCCGTTCATCAGCGCCGTGACAGCCGAGAGCAGTTGCACAGAATCCAAATCGAAGACCGGCATCGCCTGAGGATGGTCACCCAATGTTGTATGGTCGCCGGTAAGACACAATAGATTCTCGATGCCTAACACAGCGGCGCTTAAGACATCCGACTGCAAACCGAGACGATTGCGGTCCCTGCAGGTAAGCTGCATAATCGGCTCAAGAGATTTTTCCTTCAAAAGGCGACAGGTCGCCATTGAGCCGACCCGCAGCACCGAGCTTTGTAAATCAGTAACATTGAAGGCATCAACCTTGCTTTGCAAAGATACTAATTCTTCTATGATTTTTTCAATTTCTATGCCTTTAGGCGGCCCGACTTCACAGGTTACTACACACTTGCCCTGTTTGAAATGCTCAATAAGTTTCATATCTTAAAATGCCTCCTTTTCATTTACTTTTCTAAATCATAAAACGAAGTTTTTCTCACATCCTCGGAAGGCAGCATTTTACTATAGTCTCTTGGTGAATAAACCTTCTTTAGATTTTTCAATCGTCCGAGTTTTTCCAACCGTTCATAAATTAACTGCCAGCCGCAATCTTTTTCAGGGTCAACTTCACACTTTCCATCCTTGGTGCCGCCGCAGGGCCCGTTAAGCAGACTTTTTGCGCACATAGTAATCGGGCAGATACCACCGGTATAGTCCAAGGCACATTGTCCGCAGGCATTACATCGCTCATCGGAGGGCCAAAGCCCCTGCATCCCTCCCAGACTGACGGTATCATCAGCAGGATGGACAACTTTGCTGATAACTTTGGAGACAGCCTGGACGCCAATGCCACAAGTTAACACAACGATAGAATCAGCCTGCTGAATTTGTTCCATTTCTCTGGAAAGCCGGGTTGTTACCAGCACTTTATTGCAGAGAAAATCGACCAAGCAGGTTCCTGCTATGCTCTTGCCTGCTTTCTCCATCTCGTTTTTCATCTGCACAAGTCCATCTTTTCCACCGGTCCCACAGGCTTCGGCACAACCATCACAAGCCAGCAGGAAGATATTCTTTTCGTCTCCAAGCGATTCTAAAACTTCTTCTATTGGTTTAGTCTTCGTAAACAGCATCTTCAATTTCCTCAAGTACCGTGTTAATGATTTCGGCGCTTCTTTGTTTAACCAGTTGGCTCGGCTCTAATCCGCAATCCACGTCGGCGGGTTCAACACCAACGATTATAACTTCAGATGGCGCACGGTTAAGTTTTTCAGCAGCCGCCAGGGCCTCAATCAGTCCGACCTGATGTAAGCTTATTTTCGAGTTCCTTTTGCGGCTGAAAATTTTTGTCAATTCACCTTTATCCCGACTTTTGAATCCGGCTTTATAAATAGTGCCCGGTTCTTTGCCGGCCTTCAGTGCATCAACAACCACCAGTTTATATGAACCTTCCTGTGACAGCAGAATATCCAATCCGGAAGTTCCACCGTCTATAACTTCCACATTTTCAGGCAGATTATGCTTCTGCAACTCTGTAGCGATATGGGCACCGATACCCTCATCTTTAAGAAGGATATTTCCCAGACCAAGAATCAAAACACGTCTGCTTCTGTGGTTTTTTTGGGATCCTGTCACCAAACCGGCAGTTGTTTTTATTTCCATATCAAACTACCCTAAAGACTCCTAACTCATTTTCGCCGGCATCAAGCAGATGCACCGAACAGGCCAGGCAGGGGTCAAACGCCCGGACAATACGGACCAGTTCGAATGGATTGTCCTTGTCCCTGACTTTAGTACCAATTATCGCCTGCTCTATTGCACCGGGCTGGTCTTTATCATCTTTTGGTGAAGCATTCCAGGCCGTAGGTGTAATAACCTGATACCGGTCAATTTTCTTATCTTTGGTGCTTATCCAATGCCCTACTGAACCTCTCGGGGCTTCAGTTAGGCCTGCACCTTCGACGTTTTCAGAAATTTCACTTTCGACGATGGTCGGTTCCTGCGGTTTTAGCGCCTGGAGCCAATCAGCCATAGCATCAGCAACAAATTTTGCTTCGAGTGCCCTTGCGGCGTGTCTGCCCAGCACTGAAAACAGCACATCTGCACCTGCATCAAATTGAGTAAGTACTGAGTCAACCAGTTCTTTTACCTTAACATCACCCTGAACATAATTGCTTACCATTCGCGCCAAGGGCCCAAGCTCACAGACCCGGCCTTTATACCGCGGAGACTTCAGGAATGAATATGCCTGTTTTTTGTCAGGCTGGGGCTTTGTTTGCCCCTGTGCTGGATTTTTGCCCGAAGTCGAATCAGCGTACCAGGAATGCTTTACATCCTCGGTAATATTTTCACCGGCAAACTGCTCAAGCTCCAGTTTTTCTGAAATCACACCGGGTTTAAACAATCTGCCATCCGGCAGGTCAAAACCGCCATATGCGACAAGCCTTTGACACCCCTTGCCGATAGTAAAATAGTCACCATAGGCTTTTGCAACGGAGATAATGTCCGGGATGTAAATATTGTCAACAAAGTCTCTGATTTCATTCAGTCGCCAGAGGAAATTGGTAATTTTGTCCTCAGTTGGTTTTTCGGTAACACCTCCGGGCACAATTCCCACATTATGAGGCATCTTACCGCCGAAGATTGACAGCATCTCCTGACATTTGCGCCTGATATCCAGGGCCTTTATGTAATGATTGACGAGTTCGGCGTTTGCCTGTCCGGAGACTCGATAATCACCTTCATAGCGAGGTATAAAAGGTGAAAGCTCTCCAACAGCACCCACTGCATCGACATAATCAAGTGCGGCAAGATGATAAAAATGGAGAATGTGTGACTGTAAAAAGTTTGCGCCTAAGATAAGAGAGCGGATAAGCTTTGCATTATCAGGGATTTTGTCGGTCAAGCCAAAAGCTTCATCGAGACACAAAGCCGAGGCGGTAGCGTGTGAAGTAGGACAGACACCGCAGATGCGCTGAGTTATTCGATTGGCATCGCGAGGGTCTCTGCCCTTGAGGATTATTTCAAAACCCCTGAAAAGCGTCCCTGCGCTTTTGGCTTCTTTTACCTCGCCGTCATCTATTACCGCTTCAATAGCAAGGTGGCCTTCTATTCTTGTTATTGGGTCTATTTTTATTTTAGTGCTCATTTGAGTTCCTCGAAAGTGATTTTCTCATACATTGGTGAGGTGCCATCCGGAAATTCCGGCTCAACACACCCCAAGCAGGGAGAGCCGGCCTTTACGCACCAATTCAGGCCGTTATTCCACTGTCTCAAGGGACAATCAGCATAGGTGTAATGGCCTTTACAACCTAATTTATAAAGGCAGCCCGGGTCGCCTAACTTTTCGGCAAATTTACCTTTGTCAAAGTCCGCTCGCCTGGGGCAATTCTCGTGAATCAAGCTGCCGTAGAAAAGCTTCGGACGAGCAAGGTCATCCAACTCCAGAGCATCTACGCCTGAAAACAAAACCGCAGATACCGTTCCTACAAACCAGTCCGGATGTACCGGACATCCCGGAATGTTCACAACTGGAGTTTTGATTTCCTTCTCGTTAAATATTGCTTTCACTCCTTTACACAGGGTTGGATTGGGTCTGGCCGAAGGGATTCCACCAAAAGTGGCACAGGTGCCAAGGGCAATGACAAGCAGGGCATTTTTACCCAGGTCTTCAACGCTCTGTTGTATCGTCAAATGTCTGCCGTCTTTCTCGCCGATACTGCCATAGATGCCATTCTCGGCTGTGGGGACAGCACCTTCGACAACTAATATGTAGCCGCCTTTTCTGTTTTTTTCGGTGTCCTTAAGAACCTCGACAACAGGCTCGCCCTGTCCGGCCATTATCGTTGCGTGAAATATCAGATTTAATTGCTGGCCGGGCACCAGCTCATCGAGCAAGAGGTTCCGGAACTTTGGACTTACCGCATTCAAAACAGATACCGAACAACCCGTGCAACCTGCTCCCTGCAGCCAAACAACCGGATATTTTTTAGTCGCCACTTCTTTTCCTTTCTATCTTCTTTTGATTACTGTCATTTGTCGCTGTCGATACAAGCCGCCCTTTTAGCCGACTCGACGGTATTGTAAAGCAGCATAGTTATTGTCATTGGGCCGACACCGCCGGGAACAGGAGTAATTAAACCGGCCTTTTCCTTCACCGCTTCAAAATCGACGTCTCCGACAAGTCTGTAACCTTTCTTTTTTGTCGAATCTTCAACACGATTGACACCCACGTCAATCACTACAACGCCATCTTTGACCATATCGGCCGTAATCGTATTAGGTCTGCCTGCCGCAGCAATAATGACATCAGCACGTCGTGTGTGCTCGGCAAGATTTTTTGTCCTCGTATGACAAACCGTAACCGTAGCGTTACCCATATTACTTTTCTGAATCAACATATTCGCAACGGGTTTGCCGACGATATTGCTTCGCCCGACGATGACTACATTTGCGCCCTCGATTTCAACACCACTGCGGAGCAGGAGTTGAATTACCCCGTGTGGCGTGCAGGGCAGAAAAGCCTTTTCCCCCACCACCATTCTGCCGACGTTCATCGGATGAAAACCATCAACGTCCTTGTCCGGATCAATCGCCAGAAGAACCTCGGCTTCGTTGAGATGTTTGGGCAGAGGTAACTGAACCAAGATGCCGTTAATTTTCGGGTCATTATTCATCCTTTCGACAACGGCCATCAACTCCTGCTGCGAAGCATCTGCGGGCAAACGATTGTCATCTGAAAAAAGCCCTATTTCCTCACAGGCACGCTCCTTGGCTTTAACATACGATTGCGAAGCCGGGTCCTCACCCACAAGGACTACCCCCAGCCCCGGCACTATACCGTCCCTGGCGAGTCTGGCCACTTCTTCTTTGAGCTCGGCCCGCATATCTGCAGCTACCTGTTTACCATCAATAATCTTTGCTGCCATCGGTTACTCCTTAAAATTCTAATAAAAGATTTACTCAAGATTTGTATGCCTTTTACTCATCTGCGCTTTTGAAATTCTTTCTCGCTCGATTATAGTGTACACTATCGAGTCAAAATACAAAATCATTGCCTGCTCAAACAGTGTATTGTTGCAGGGACCGATGCCATACTTATACCGCCTCATAATATCCTTATCGGTAACCGGCAGCACCACAGCATCATCGGCGGTACCGGCCAATGCAGATTCGGCAATTGCTGATATCGCTATGACCATAGCTTTCGATTCGCGTGCGATACGTGCCAAATCCACAGTGGTTGTCGTGGTGCCTGAACAGGAAATTGCGACAAGCAAATCGCCCTTTGTTATTCTGGGACAGGTCACTTCGCCCGGCACATGTACATCAAATCCCATTTGCATAAGTCTTATTGCAAACCATCCCGTCAGCAGGCTGGACCTTCCTCTACCGGTAACAAATACCCTTTTGGCCCGCAGCAGCGACTGAACCAGCCGTTCGGTAACAGAAGCATCTATACGCTCAAACAACAACCTGACACCTTCAAGTTGTGCAGCTGCAATTTCAAAAATGTCGCTATCCGTTTTTGTTTTCGACATTGGATTGTTTCCTCAATTGCTCCCAACGCATCAATTCTGAAACCTTCCCGAGGGTGCTGCCCTCATCGATTTCAGCCATTTCCCTTTCTTCACGCTCAACAACTGCCTGTGCACGGTTTGCAACTTCCACAATTTTTTCCTGCGCAATTACCACTACTCCGTCATCATCTCCTATAATCCAATCACCGGTACGAATAGTCTGACCGCCGATTTGGATGGGCACATCTATCATACCCTGGCCCTTTGGTTCACCTGCAACAGGAGTTATCAGTTTTGCAAATGCGGGAAACTTCATCTGTCGTATGTTAGCAACGTCCCTGATTGCGCCGTTAATGACTACCCCGGCCAGCTTGCGCTGCAGGCAGCTTTTCGTAGCTTTTTCACCCCAGACCGCCGGAGGCATTCCGCCTGCATCTATAACAAGCACGTCTCCTTCTTCGGCAATATCTATTGCTTCAACGGGCTTGCTCCAATCGCCCGGGTAAGTCCAGACGGTCAAAGCCCGGCCAACCATTTTTACTGATTGCACTATAGGCTTAATGCCGGCCAGTGCGCCGGTATTGTGCAGCGCCTCGGTTGCGTCAGCAGCAGAAGTCTTCGCCAAAACCTCAGCGATGCTTTTTTTATCGCCGCGTTTGAAAAATGTGGTTTCAACACGAACACCCGTAGTTATGACCTTTTTTAAGGTCTGGGTCGCCTTTTTGGCATCAGGAGATTTTGTAATCGCGCCGCCGACAATCACAATTGTAGCGCCGGCTTCGATTGCATCAGCCGCAGTTTCAGAGTTAATTCCTCCGGCCACAGTAACCGGAATGCTGACCGCTGATGCAACTTCTTTCAAGTCATCAAAAGGCAAAGCACCTCTCATTTGCATATCTATCGGTGTATGTACGCAAACCGAGGCCGCACCCATCAACTCAACTTCCTTTGCCCGTTGAATCATCCGCTCTCTGCTTTGAAGGCCGAGCAAGTCAACGGTGATTTTGGCATCATAACGCCGCGCCGCCTCAATGCATTCTTTTATAGTAGCATCGGATGCGCCTCCGAGTACATGAATAATGTTAGCGCCGGCTTTGGCTGCACATTCGGTCTCGAGTCGGCCGGCATCCATTATTTTCATATCAGCGACTATCGTTACCGTCGGAAACTCGCGCCGTAAAGCCCTTACAGCATTTAATCCCTCGCTTTTGATAAGAGGCGTCCCGGCTTCCAGGAAGTCTATACCGCCTTCGACGGCCTCCTTAGCCACCTTCAAGGCCCGGCTGAGGTTTTCGTGGTCCAACGCTAACTGTAATACAGGTTGCATCGCTTGGCACCTAAATTCTAACACTTTGACACCGAAGGCGTTTTTAGAACAGCCCTTCTACTTTTCCGGTGTTCACGTCAACATCAATACGGCGGAAAGCTGGGTCCGAAGCAGTTCCCGGCATCAGCTTAATCGCACCGGCAACGGGCACAATAAAGCCCGCTCCTTTATACACCATAATATCCCGTATTGGAAGTTCCCAATCTTTCGGTCGGCCTTTAACGTCCGGGTCGTGCGATAAGCTCAGATGTGTTTTGACCATACAGGTTCCCAGCTTAGCGGCCTGTGGGTCGGCTTCCAGGGTCTTTGCTTTTTCCAAAGCTTCATCCGTATAAGTTACGCCATTAGCGCCGTAAACTTCTTTGGCGATTAATTCAATTCGTTTTCTCAGAGGCGTTTCCAGTTCATAGAGGAACTTGAAATTATTCTCCTCTTCGCAGGCGGTAACAACGGCCTCGGCAAATTCTATCGAACCCGCACCGCCTTTCATCCAGTGCTCCGAAACCGCGGCAAGCGCACCGTTTTGTTCGGCTACTTTCCGCACCAGTTCAATCTCAGCTTTCGTGTCGGCATAGAAACTGTTGATACAAACTACCGGTCGGACTCCGCTTTTTTTGACGGTTTCGATATGAGCGATAAGGTTTTCACAGCCCTTCTCGACCAGGCCGAGATTTTCTTTCAGATATGCCTCGTTCAGCGGCAGTCCCGGTTTTACTTCAGGGCCGCCGCCGTGCATCTTCAGTGCCCGGATAGTTGCCACAACTACAATAGCGTTCGGAGTTATGCCCGACATACGACATTTTAGGTTCCAGAATTTTTCAAAGCCGATATCAGCCCCGAAACCACTTTCGGTTACATGATAATCGGCCAATTTTGTGCCGACCTCATCGGCAATAATTGAGCTTTGGCCGATGGCAATATTGGCAAAGGGGCCGGCATGAACAAATACAGGCTGGCCTTCGATGGTTTGCAGCAGGTTAGGATTGAGGGCATCAACCATCCACGCCGTCATCGCACCATCAACTTCGAGGTCTGCGGTAGTAACCTCATTGCCCTTTTTGTCATAGGCGACAACAATTTTTCCCATACGTTCACGCAGGTCTTTTAAGTCTTTTGCAACTGCCAGAATGGCCATCACTTCACTTGAAACGGTGATGGCAAAACCGGAATCCATTTCATACCCATCCATTTTTCCGCCTTTGCCAATGGTGATATTCCGAAGGGACTGTGCACAAAAATCCATAATCCATTTCATCTGCACCCTCTCGGGGTCGATATCAAGGCGTTTTAAGTTGCTCTTGGCCAAGCGAGCGTCATCATAGTTTCTTTCGTGCTGCATCCGTGAGGTTAGAGCCACCATTGCCAGATTGTGGGCGTTTGTGATAGAGTCTATATCACCGGTAAGCCGGATTGAAAACGGGGTCAGCGGAATGCACTGTGCAAGTCCCCCGCCAGCTGCCGAGCCTTTGATATTGAATGTAGGCCCGCCGCTGGGCTGGCGAATAGCGCCGACTACGCGCTTGCCAATTTTGCCAAGGCCTTCGACAAGACCGATACCGCTGGTTGTTTTGCCCTCTCCCAACGGCGTCGGCGTAATTGCAGTTACATCAATATACTTTGCGTTGGGCGCATCTTTGAGGCGGTCGAGCACTTTCATATAATCAACCTTGCCCAACTGCAGGCCCATAGGCAGCAGTTCATCTTCTTTAAGTCCCATTTCGTCCGCCAACTGGCGAACCGGCTTCATAGTTTTTTCGGCAGCTTCTGCAATCTGCCAATCCTTCATTTTCGTTGCGTCAAGCTTCATAAGTTATTATCCTCACTTCCAATTTATTCCCCCTCTTTGCATATTTTCAGCGAGTCCCTTAAACCCGCTTTTCATTTCTCAGAACACTATTTTCAATTTCCAATTACCCTTTGTTTGCCGCAGTATAAACCTTCAGGTAAGAATCCGAATATAACTGCTTGTTCATCAGCATTTCAGCGGTAGCAACCACATTCATCAGTTCCGTATCAAGCACATCAACAATGGCCGAATCCATACCATGGGAGACAGCCATAGCAAGAAATATTCGATTTATCAGGCTTCTTTCGGTTGTTCCCTGAGAGAGATTTGACAGTCCCATAGTCATATGCGGCGCAGGCTCAGCCAGATATTTTATCTGGTCCACTGCGGCCAGAATATTGCCGGGCTGAACCTGGGCATCCGGCACCTTGACCGGCAGAATAATAGGGTCAACGAACAACCGCTGTAAGTCAAAGCCCTTCTCCATGGCCTTTGAGATGATTTCCGCAGCGATAGCCACTCGTGTATCAATATCCTGAGGCACACCGTTTTTATCCATAGTAAGGGCAATGAGACTTCCCTTCGGCCCCGCCTGCCGGGCCATTTCGATGTATCTGTCCAATATCTGCTCATCGCTTTTCCTGTTCAATGGTGATGAATTGAGCAAAACACCATTGTCGGTATTAATGACCTTCAGTCCCGCAGCAATAACGTCAGGTTTTTGTGAATCCAGACATATCGGCGTTGTGCAGGTCTCCTGGATTGTCTCGACGAGCCACTGTATAGTCCCTTCCTGGTCGGCCGCTGCGGTGCCAACATTTACATCCAGATATGTGGCTCCTGCTTCGGTTTGCCTCCTGGCAAGATCCTGAATGACTTTTTTATCTTTTTCAGCAATGGCCTGTTTTACATCCTGGAACATCCCGTTAATTCTTTCTGCAATTAGTATCATAATCAAGACCTTTCCTAAACTAAACTTTACAGCAAAATCCAACCACTATCGGCTATAGAGTTGATTGATAAAATTATTGACAGTTTTGGCTGCTCGTGGATGACGCATCCGAATTATATCAACGCCGGCCTGCAAAAGGCAGATAGCCGTAGCCGCCTCCCACATTGGGCCTCGGTCACTAACATCTCCCCAACCCGGCGCATCGGCAAGCTTGGCCTCTTTTGCCCGCCAGGATTCATAACCAACGTCACAAATGGCCGGCATCGCCATCATTTTATCACCATCGAGAGCCGCAAGACGCTGACGCTCCTGAATCGAATAAGCATACTCTATTCCATATCCCAGCGCTCCGGTGGCTTGAAATGTTACTATTCGTTCCAGCGGAAACCCCATATCCGAAGCAAGAATATTAACCTGCTTGGCGATATTAATGTCCAGAGGCGCTTCGGTAATGAGATTGTGCCCATCGGCAATGGCGATAGCCGTCAGGGCCTTGTAATTGTTTTCTGAAACAGTGCCAATCAGGCAGTTTTCTCCTTTTGCGGCCTCACTCACCTTCGGCATAACCTGATTATCTTTATCATCGAATCCACAGCCCCACAAAACAAGCGGTACACCAACGGCCTTTAGCACATCTTGGGTAACTTTGACTGCGTGAGCAGCGTCCTTATCACCTTTATCAGGGTGAATACCATCGAATTTAAGACAGATTAACTCTGCTCCGAGTTCTTCGACGCACTTTTTGGCCCAGTCGGTCGGGCTGTTGAGCACATCTTTATAGTTTTCAGCCAGGACATCAGGCCAATCCTCGGGCCTACTGTCGAGAACGTCCATAGCAATAACCGGTTTTTCGCCCATTTGGTCCGCAGAGCCGCCATAGACTACGTTTTTCGCACCGCCTATGGTTACGGTAGATGTGCGAGTACCACCATCATCTTTGGTTGCTCCAAGGGTAAGGCAATTTACCGAGCCGGTAAAACTTTCTGCAACTTCAGGAACTGGCATTTGAAATCCTCCAAAGTTTTCAATATTATTAAAATTTCTTAAACTTAAAACATTTTACAATAACCAAAATCACTATTAAGACCAAACTCTGTCATTTACCCATTGTGACAGGATTTGCTTTCATTTTTTGTTCAAGTATTTCTTTAACAGCTAAAAATGCGATGCTGCCGGCTTCAAGGTCGAAGATAGTTTTACCCTGCATTGAAGCATTACAGACAGTCTGGTCGTAAGGGACACATCCCAATATATTTATTGCATCCAGTTCTCTTGCTTTGTCAGTTTTGTTCCAGATAATGCCGATTTCTTTTACGGTTATTGGTAATTTTTCAGCGAGTTCAAAAATTCTTTGAGCGGTAACTGTTCCAAGAGCCGTTGCTTCAGCTACTATACAAAGCAGGTCGATATTATTAGTGGTTCTGCGGGAGAGATGTTCCATACCCGCTTCATTATCCATCACTACATAACTATACGCACCGCTTAGTTTGTCAAGAAACTGCCGCAGGAGGTTATTTGCGGCGCAATAGCAGCCGGGCCCTTCCGGCCGACCCATAGCAAGTAAATCAAATCCACTGCTCTCGGTAATCGCCTGTTGAATACCATATTCAAAAGAACGTACCCTGTCTGTCCCCTGAGTGCTGGGTGACTTTTCTGCGGCTTTTTCCCGAATTTCCGCAATGGTCTGTTCCGGCTCGGCCCCAATCATCAAACCCAAACAGGAATTAGCGTCGGCATCTACGGCAAGAACTGCGCCTTTGCCCTGCTCACACAGATACCTGATAATCATAGCGGCAAGGGTCGTTTTGCCTGAGCCGCCCTTTCCACTTATTGCGATAGTTTTTGCCATATGTTTTTTCCTATCTCTCCGGTCTATAAGGGTTCCCATTTTGCGATTTATTGCGAAATGGGAACCCTGCACTATTGACAAAACCTACCGACGGGAACAGCGATAAATCCGTATGAGGCAGAAAATTAGCCCTGATGAATTCATCCATATACCCCGGATGACTCATCAAATCAAAATATGTCATACTTTTGGCGATTTGCTCAGCCGCCTCAAGGGCCTCCCTGCTAAGTAGAACGGTCTTTGCACCTGCGATAGACGTGTTGCCCACAAACTGTATCTTTTCCAACGGCACATCCGGCAGCATACCGATAGTAACGGCCTGCTGAACGTTCAGGAAGTTTCCGAAGCCGCCTGCAATATAAACCGCATCAATATCTTCGGTCCTGGTTTGTGTCGAATCCATAAGAACCTTAATCGCAGCAAAAACACCCGCTTTGGAACGAACCAGATTGTTAATGTCTGCCTGTGTTATTACGATTTCCTGGTGGTCGTCCGTTGGCGGCACTAATTGAAACTGTCGGCCGCTTTCAGCTTCTGAAAATCTTTCGTCATCGCTTAGTTTAAAATTTCCTGTCCGGTCGATAATGTCGTTTGCAAAAAGCTCGGCAATTGTATCCAGAAGGCCTGAGCCGCAAATACCAACCGGATGGGCATCGCCGATTGTCTTAAAGTTGACAGAACCGTCGCCCAAAACGGTCAGTTTCTCGATAGCGCCGGCTCCCGCCCTCATACCGTGCTTGACACCGCTTCCTTCAAACGCCGGGCCTGCTGAGCTCGATGCACAAACCTGCCAGTCCTTATTGCCAAGAACAACCTCGCCATTCGTTCCTATATCAACAAAAAG
>CAZECQ010000049.1:0-15010 GCA_964510545.1 uncultured Pirellulales bacterium
CACAAGTAAGATAAAGGGTGCAATTATATATACCCACATAATCCTGCTCCTTCTCCTTAATAATCCCCGATTCGCTTAATTTCGCCGTTTTCCATAGTTGTATATTCTAACGGCAAACGGCTTAAATGGCAATATTTTGCATTATTTTTCTTTGACTTTCGGCCTGATTAGAATATAATTGTATCGTCTTTTGGCAATTTTGCTTAAATGATAGGATGGGAGATAATGACTGTGGCGGACAACAAATTAAGTTTACAGAATCTTAACCGGCGGAATCTGTATAACTTTTTTAGGAGAGAAAAAATGTGGAAAATAATTATTGTTGTGGGCTTAGGTGCTTGTTTAATTGTCTTTGCTTTTATGGTTTGCAATTCAATGGATAGTTCCATCCCAAATGCTATTCCAGAGCCTAAGAAATCAAGCCCCACAAAGTCTCAAGCCCAAAAGTCATTTGCGGGCGCGAAGCCACAAACAACAAAGACAAGGCGAAGACGGGAGCCGGAACCAAAACCAGCAAAACCGCCGATTTTCCGTGAAGGCCAAACATTTAAAATTGGATACACTTCATATTGCGTTTTGAAGTCTATGTGGTCAGGGATTTTGAAAGCCGGTAAATCTCTTGACGACCTGCCTGATGCTATGTTTTTGTTTGTTACTATAACTGTCAGGAATAATGACAGAGAAGCGAGAAGAATTCCTACTTTTAAACTGATTGACGGATATGGTGCAGAATACGAAACAAGCAGAAAGGCTTGGGGGGTTGATGGTTTAATAACCATCGCCGACAGGCTCAATCCGAAAGTGCAGAAACAGGGTTTTATCGTCTTTGATGTACCCACTAATCGCAACTACCGACTTAAAGTTTTAGGTGGGTATGGGGCAGCAGAATACGCCCTGGTTAAACTTGCGCCTCTATTTAAACCTGATTAAACTTAAACCTTTTTTCTTACTGCTTGGCTTTGGTGCGGTGGTTTTGAAAAAAGGACTGGATTTGGTGCCTTCGCGGGAATGACAGAAGAGATTGCTTCGGCCTAACGGCCTCCTCGCAATGAAGGAAAAGTGTAATTGGTGTCCGGCTTCGCCAGAGGCTAAGCCGCGACAAGCGGGACTTATGCACGAGCAGAAAAAGGGCAGGGATTGGATATTTGAGCAGGGGGCACGGTTGCATTTTCGGGATTATAATTTAATATACCATTTGAATTACGGGAGTATTTATGAGTACAGGGATTTTCCGTTTAGCTGGTTTTGTAAGCGGTTTGGTGTTGATGCTGTGCTTCGAGACAGTCCGGCCCCGGCGGGGGGGGTGCTTTTCTTGAGCTTATTTTGGTTTCCGGGGACAGAAAGGGGCATTTTCGTGTCGTTTTGTGCGTAGGTTTGGCGTAATGGATATTTGGGGCATTACGGCTGGTTTGAGGTTTTTGGGGCGAGGGCGGGGAGGGTTTTGGTGAGGTTTTTTTGCATAAAAACGAAAAAATCCAAAAATTTTTAGTTTTTTTAAGATTTTTATGGTTTTTTCATTTTTTCTGTTTGCAGTCGTTATAGTATTTTTATAAACTGCTTTGCTTAAATAAAATATCTAAAGTAGCGACGTTTAGTATTCCTGCGTTTTTTTGTAGGTTTACGTATGCAGTAAGAAGGGGGATTTTTGTATATCCGGGGATTGAAGCCGGGTAGAGAACGGTCTATTTATTGCCTTATCGCCTGAGGCGAGGGCTGTTAATAAGTTTAACTGCAGATTGAATGCTGCTGTAGCTCAGTGGTAGAGCACGTCCTTGGTAAGGACGGGGTCATGGGTTCAAATCCCATCAGCAGCTAAATGTAAGCGTGTCGAGCTGAGATTTTCGGCGGAGCAACGAAAGATTGCAGTATTAAGCTGCTATTTTTTGAAGAGCCGGGAATTCGGGCTGTGAATTAGTTATAAAGGTTTTAAGAGCGTTTATTCGAGGATTAAAATAGATAAGGAAGTCCTAAACACGGCATATTGGAGGTTTATATTAAAATGGCTAAGGCAGTATACGAGCGAACAAAACCGCATGTAAATATCGGCACAATCGGTCATATTGACCACGGTAAGACGACGTTAACGGCGGCGATTACGATGCGTCTGGCCCAATTGGCCGGCGGCGGCAATATCAAGAAGTTTGACGACATCGATAACGCCCCAGAAGAAAAAGAGCGGGGGATTACTATCAATACGGCGCACATAGAGTATGAGACAGAGAAGCGTCATTATGCGCATGTGGATTGCCCCGGCCACGCCGACTATGTTAAGAACATGATTACGGGAGCCGCCCAGATGGACGGCACAGTTCTGGTAGTTGCAGCTAATGACGGGCCTATGCCCCAGACTCGTGAACATATTCTGCTTGCCCGCCAGGTAAACGTGCCGAAGGTCATAGTTTTCCTTAACAAAGTTGACCTTGTGGATGACCCTGAGCTTCTTGATTTGGTCGAATTGGAGGTAAGGGAGCTTCTTAGCAAGTACGAATTTCCGGGCGATGAGATTCCTATTATCAGGGGTTCTGCACTGGCGGCTATGGAGAGTGAAGGTAAGGATGAGGAGGCTTGCAAGTGTGTTGATGAGCTTATGGTTGCAATTGATGATTATATCCCTGTTCCCGAGCGAGAGGTTGATAAGCCATTTCTTATGCCAATTGAGGATGTTTTCAGCATTAAGGGCCGGGGTACAGTAGGTACAGGCAGAGTAGATAGAGGTAAAATCCATGTTGGTGATAATGTTGAGATAGTCGGTCTTTCCAAGGAGATTAACAAGACAGTATGTACCGGCGTGGAGATGTTTAATAAGACACTGACCGAGGGCCAGGCCGGTGATAACATCGGTATTCTTCTGCGTGGAGTTGAAAAGGATGAACTGGAGCGTGGCCAGGTTGTAGCTGCACCCGGTAGTATTACGCCTCATACGAAGTTTGAATCTGAAGTTTATGTTTTGACGAAAGAGGAAGGCGGGCGTCATACGCCTTTCTTCCCGAATTACAAGCCCCAGTTTTATTTCAGGACGACGGATGTTACCGGAGCGGTTCTGGCGCTTAAGGGTCGCGACGGTAAAGCGGCAGAGATGTGCATGCCGGGTGATAACATAGCAATGGAGGTGGAAATAATCGCCCCAATTGCAATGGAAGAAGGTCTTCGATTTGCTATTCGTGAGGGCGGCCGGACAGTTGGCGCCGGTGTTGTTGTAAAGGTTGTCGAATAGCCGAATCTGAATCATTGTTGAATTCCGCAAATGTCAAAGGCAACGGTGTCGGCATTTTTTGGCTGGCGGATGCAGTTGATGGGAGTGTTTTTTAATTAGGCGAAGCTGCTCGGTGGATACAAGAATATATGGCTAAGAAGAAAAGTAAACGAGAATATGTCTGGCTTGAGTGCAAGGAGTGCGGTCAGCGTAACTACCGGACAAGCGTTAGTGTGGCCGAGGGTACGCCGAAGATAGAACTGCGGAAGTTTTGTAAAAACGAGCGCCATCATACAGTACATAAGATACGGCGGAAATAAATTTACGGTTGTAAAGGGGTAATAAAAGATTATATTTATCAGTAGTAGGCCAGTAGCTCAATTGGCAGAGCGTCGGTCTCCAAAACCGAAGGTTGGGGGTTCAATTCCTCCCTGGCCTGTTTTTGATAAGGAGAGTATAGTTCTGACGCGTCTGGATGAGTTCAACAGTGTATAATTGCTGAATGTAAAAACCGAAGCAGAGAAAGCCGGTGAAGTATGGTATTTGATATTTATAAGCGTGGACAGGGCAAGTATACGCGACTTTTTAGTGCTTTTGGCGTGGTTTTAATCGCAGGGCTTGGCTGCTGGCAGCTTTATGTGAAACTGGAGGGCGCCGACCTTGGATTGTGGTTCGAGACGATGGTGCCGGCAGGCTTGTTTGTCGTGCTGACACTTTTGATTTTTTGGCTGGTAAATAAACCTACGGTTGCGGATTTTATGATAGCTGCAGAAGGCGAAATGAAGAAGGTCAGCTGGTCAAGCAGGAAGGAGATAGCTGTTTCGACATTTATTGTTATTGTAGTTGTGATTATTGTGGCTTTGCTGCTGGGGGTCACGGATTTGGTGTTCCACGAGATGTTCCGGCGGCTGTTGCAGTAGTATTTGGGGCGAAACATTTTAGGCAATAATAGGCGATTTATTTATATTACAGGCATTAATATGCAGTGGTATGTTTTACGAGTTCAGTCAAATAAAGAAATGCTCGTCAAGGAAGCCCTTTTGCAAAAGGTGCAATTGGAAGAGTTAAGTGAAATTATCGGCAGAATAGAGGTTCCTGTCGAGCAGGTGAAGCGCATCCGCGGTAGCAAACAGACGGTGCATACGCGTAAGCTATATCCTGGCTATGTTTTTATGGAGATGGAGCCGTCCGAAGACGGGCGTGTTAAGGAGAAGGCCTGGTTTATGATTAAAGAGACCTCCGGCGTTGGGGATTTTATCAGCACGGAAGGAGTTCCGACACCGATGCGCGATACCGATGTGGCAAAGATGCTTTTGGAAGCTGAGAAGCCGGAAGATGCGCCAAGCATTAAGGTCGAGTTTCAAAAGGGCGACCAGATAAAAATTCGTGAAGGTGCGTTTGAAAACTTCGAAGGTGTCGTCGATTCGATAGACCCTGAGCGTGGTGTGGTGAAGGTGATAGTTACGATATTCGGCAGAAGTACGCCGCTGGATATAGAGTATTGGCAGATAGAAAAGTTATAATTTTGCATTGCCTTGTTGTGGGATGCGTATTGGGCAGCGTCAGATATGGCACAGGATAGAGGTGAATAGTGGCGAAAGAAGAATTATTGAAGCTTAAATTGCAGGCACCGGGTGGTCAGGCGACGCCTGCTCCTCCGATAGGTCCTGCGCTTGGTCAGCACGGGATTAATATCGGCCAGTTCGTTTCCCAGTTCAACGAACGAACAAAGGAGCTTAACGGAACAATAGTGCCGGTTGTTATAACGATGTACAGGGACAAGAGTTTTTCTTTCGAGGTCAAAAGTCCACCGGCGGCGGTTCTGTTAAAACAAGCGGCAGAAATAGCAAAGGGCAGCGGGGAGCCCAATAAAGAAAAAGTTGGTACAGTTACGCGTGAGCAAATGAGAAAAATTGCAGAGACAAAATTTAAGGATTTGAATGCATACGATTTGGAGCAGGCGGAAAGAATTATAGCAGGCACAGCCCGTAGTATGGGTATAGAAATAGAAGGTTGAAGTAGGGATTTAGTATAGTGCCGACCACGGCAGTTGGATGGTAAAATAGTGGCAGCGAAGTTGGCGGCTCGAAAGAGGCGTTTTTCGCGAAAGTCTGGAGTTTGTATGGGTTGTAGAAGCAAGAGATATAAAAATGAATTGTCGAAGCTGAACAAAGACGCCCTCAGTCTTTTTAAGGCGGTGGAGAAGGTCAAATCGTTTGACTCGGTAAAGTTTGACCAGAGTGTAGAATGTGTTTTGAATCTTGGTATTGATCCTAAGCAGGCCGACCAGTTGGTTCGCGGCTCAATATCTTTGCCTCATGGTATAGGTAAGCAAAAAAGAGTTGTGGCTTTTTGTGAGGATTCGGATGTGGAGGCTTGCAAACAGGCTGGAGCAATCGAGGCCGGCTGCGATGAGCTTGTCAAAAAGGTTTCGGACGGCTGGATGGATTTTGATGTTGCTATTGCATCGCCTAAGGTGATGGGCAAAGTAGGCAAGCTCGGCAGGGTCCTCGGGCCGCAGGGTAAAATGCCTTCACCGAAAAACGGGACGGTAACCGCAGATGTGGTGAATGCGGTGACGGAATTTGCGGCGGGAAAAATCGAGTTTAGGAATGACGCCGGTGGCAATATTCATGTGGTAGTCGGTAAGCAGAGCTTTGCACCTGAGAAACTAATCGAAAATATAGAGGTCTTTGTGTCGCATATAAAGAAGATAAAACCAGCAGCGGCGAAAGGCACATATATAAAGAAGATGTGTATCTCGGCGACAATGAGTCCGGGCGTGACGGTTGGTATATAGAGACAGAATGCGGCGAGTAACGCAAGAGAGTATAGAACAAAAGTTAAGATACTAAACGCTAAGAGAGACAATTAAAGAACAGCTAAACATTAACAGGAAAAAAAATGAGTAAGTACGTAAAAGAATTACTGCGAGTAGAACTGGAGAAAAAGATTGTTGATGAGAACATCAGGGATTTTTTGGTTGTTAGCACCAAAGGTGTAGATGGGGTTGATAATAATCTGATGCGTGGTGAGCTGAAGGAAAAAGGCGTTAAATTAATGGTTGTGAGGAATTCACTGTTTAGGACGGCACTTCGCAACTGCCAGATGGCCCCTGCGGCGGGTTTGTTCAGCGGGACTTGTACCATTGCTTACGGTGGCGACAGTATCGTTGACGTTGCAAAGGAGATAACCCGTTGGGGCGGGAAGGTTGAGGCCATTGAGATTAAAGGCGCCTTTCTTGAAGGTTCAGTTTTGGACGCCGAAAGGGCGGAGGCCCTTTCAAAGATGCCGACGCTAGCCCAGTTGCAGGGTCAGATAGTTATGCTGGTGCAGTCGCCGGCAAGACGGTTGTCCTCTGCGGTTGGCGGGCCTGCGGGGATTATAGCCGGCTGTTTGAAAACCCTTATAGAGGGGAGTGAAAAAGAGGCGGCTTGAAAATTGGTAATTAAAAACTGCCTGCATGGCTGTCCCAGTTTTTTGGGTTAAACGAAACGGCGTAGTTTCGGCTACCATTGGGCGTTAACTAACAGGAGTTAAATGGAAATGGTGGAAGAACAAAGGAAAGATACTAAGGAAGCGAAAGATACTAAGGAAGCGAAAGAGGCTAAGGAAGCGAAAGAGGCTAAGGAAGCGAAAGAGGCTAAGGAAGTGAAAGAGGCTAAGGAAGTGAAAGAGGCTAAGGAAGTGAAAGAGACTAAGGAAGCGAAAGAGGCTAAAGAAACGAAAGAGACTAAGGGAAGCAAAGAAGTCAAAGAAGCCAAGGCGGCAAAAGAATCCGAGGAAGTCAAAGAAGTCAGGAAGTGGAGCAGTGATATAAAGAAGCTTGGCGATAAGATAGTTGGTTTGACATTGATGCAGGCCAAAGAGCTTGGCGATTATCTCAAGGAAGAATATGAGATTGAGCCTGCTGCTGGTGGAGCAGTTGTGGTGTCGGGACCGGCTGCTGAAGGAGCGGCGGAACAGGCGGAAGAGAAAACCAGCTTTGATGTAATTCTTAAAGAATTCGGCGATAAGAAGATTCAGGTTATCAAGGAGGTAAGGGCTTTGACGAGTTTGGGGCTGAAGGAAGCCAAGGACCTTGTTGACAACGTTCCCAAGGCGGTCAAGGAAGGGCTGAACAAGGAAGAAGCTGAAGCTGCCCAGAAGCAACTTGAAGCGGCCGGTGCGGTAGTTGAAATTTCGTGATGCGATGTTAGTGATGCGTATCGCGTGAAAAGGAAAACGTAACACGATATATGACATACATAATATGATTTAATTATGGGAGTGTGGTATGGTTTCGAAGGCCGTTCGCAGTTTTAGCAAAGTCCGTGATGCCGTTAAGATTCCGGACATGGTAGTGATACAGAGGAAGAGTTACGAAGACTTTCTGCAAAAAGAGGTGGCACCAAACAAGAGAAAAGGCATTGGACTTGAATCGCTGTTTCGCGAGATATTTCCCATAGTAAGCTACGACAAGAATACAACTTTGGAATATATTTGTTATGAACTGGAGGAGCCGCGTTATTCACTTGAGCGATGCCGCCAGTTGCGTCTGACATACGGGTATCCGTTGAAAATTTGTTGCCGACTGCGCAAAAAACAGGGTGAAGATTTAGCAGAGCAGTGGGTATATCTTGGTGAGATGCCGGTTATGATAGGCGGAGGTGAATTTATCATCAACGGCGCCGAACGTGTGATTGTGAGCCAGCTTCACCGAAGTCCCGGCGTTGATTTTCTTATTGAGAGCAAGGAAGGTGACAGGGTGCTGCATGGTGGTAGAGTAATACCCGAGAGGGGCAGTTGGATAGAGATAGGAGTTACTAAGAAGGACGTTTTGGTAGTTAAGATCGACCAGTCCAGCAAGATACCGGCGACGGTTTTTCTTCGGGCGATAGATGCGGAGAGCGGTGACAGCGAATCGATTATACGTTTGTTTTACCCGACGAAACCCGTCTCGAAAAACAAACTGACACCAGATATGTGGTCGGTAGGGCCAATCGTGGACACAGAAACAGGTGAAATCATAGTCAAGAGTGGTGAGCAAATTGGTGACAGGGTTTCTTTGATACAACAAAGCAATATCAAGAAGGTTGAAGTTGTTGAGCAGGTGCGTGACAACCTTATTTTAAACACTCTTTCAGAAGACGAATGTCGAAATCGCGAAGATGCCCTTCTGAAGTTTTATATGAGGTTAAGGCCGGGTAATCCGCCGAATTCGGAAAAGGCGAAAAGTTTCTTTAGAGAGAAATTTTTTGATTCTAACCGTTATCGTCTTGGCAAAGTGGGTAGATTCAGACTGAATCGAAAGTTCGGTATCAAGTGGCAGGACAACGAGTCCCGTAAGAATGAAATGCGGACAGCACGGGACGAATTATGGGAGAATCTTGAAGACGGTTTCAAAAAATGGCTTAAGAGTGAAGAAGGGCATAAATGGGTCGAAGAGAACCAGGAAGAGCTGCGAAGGAAGTATCTGGTAAAAGGTGGTGAGCGTACAGGAGGTTTTGCATTTAAGTATGTCATTACAGAGAGGGATGGTAAGCCTCTAAGAGACAGCAAGTCCAAACGTGAGTTGACGGCATTGGAGACAAAACTGTCGTGGGAGTATGCGAGAGATGCCAGCAGTGGTGTGCCGCGGTTTAACCAGAAGGAGGAGATGAGCCGTGAGGATGTAGAGAGTCTATGGAAGCGGAACCCACAGCTTGAAGATTTGTTCAAAGAATGCAAGGAAAGCGTAGCATCGGAGTCCGGCTGGATAACAATCGATGGCCTTGATATGAAACTTACCAAGTCCAAAGTTCCGGACAGGCAGGGGATATACTTTTTTCAGAGTCTGAGAACCAAAAGCGTCAAGGATGGTTTCATAGGCAGATCGGAATCGCTGAACAAGAGCATCAAAAATCATCTGCGAGGCAAATACAAGGTTAGTACGAAGGAAATAGCTGAGAGTGGGGACAGTCTTCTCGAGACGTGGGTACTTGATGAGAAGGGAGAGTTGGCGCAGAGACAGATAAATCTGCTTGAGGAGGAGTTGGCACGGCTTGAAAGTCCGGATTATGATATGACGCTTTGCGCCGAAGATTTTATTAATACGATGCGTTATATTATAGGTCTTCGCAATAACGAAGGCGAGGTTGATGATATCGACCATCTGGGTAACAGAAGACTGCGAACAATCGATGAGCTGGCTGGTGATGAAATCAGAAAAGGGCTGCTGAAGCTTCGCAAGACCGTACAGGAACGTTTAAGTTCAAGAAGGGATACTGAGGAGCCCATACGTGTGGCTGATTTGGTAAATTCCAAGAGTGTTTCGAGCAGTATCAACTACTTTTTCGGTCGTGGTGAGTTGAGTCAGATAGTTGACCAGACAAACGCATTGAGTCAGTTGACGCATGAGAGACGACTGTCGGCGCTTGGTCCGGGCGGTTTGAACCGAAGGCGGGCGGGTTTTGAGGTTCGAGATGTGCATATCAGCCACTACGGCAGAATCTGTCCGATTGAGACACCGGAAGGTACTAATATCGGTTTGATTTCTTCATTGGCGATATTTGCTAAGGTTGACGAATACGGTTTTTTGCTTACTCCATACCACAAGGTGAAAGACGGGAGGCCTACTGGTGATGTGGATTATTTGCGTGCCGATGAGGATATGAAAGCGATAATTGCGGCACCGGCAGCATTTGACCAACAAACCGGCGAAATCCAAAAGGGTATGGTGTTGGCGATGAAGGGTGGGGAATTGGCCCACGTCTCAAGCGATGATGTTAGTTATGTTGACGTTTCACCGAAACAAACAGTAGGTCTCTCAGCTTCGCTGATTCCATTCCTTGAGCATGATGACGCAAACCGGGCGCTGATGGGCTCTAATATGCAGCGTCAGGCGGTTCCTCTTCTGAAGACGGAAAGGCCGCTGGTAGGTACCGGTATGGAAGAGGTGGTTGGACAGAACTCGAGTATGGTCGTCCGTGCAAAAAAGGACGGCATTGTTACTGCTGTGGATGCCACACGTATAGTAATTAACGGTGCTGATGAATATATCCTTTCGAAATTTGTTGGTTTGAATGAAAGAACCTGTCTTAATCAAGTGCCGACGGTTAAACTCGGCGAGAAAGTTGAAAAAAGTCAGGTGATAGCAGACGGCGGCGGCACTGCCAATGGTGTTTTGGCGCTTGGTAAAAATCTGCTTGTCGGATTTGTATCGTTTGACGGTTTCAATTTTGAAGACGCTATTATTGTCAGCGAGAAACTTGTAAAAAATGATAGTTTCACAAGTATTCACATCGATGAGTTTACCGCAGAGGTTCGTGAAACCAGGCTTGGCAAGGAAGAATTTACGAATGATATTCCCAATGTCAGTGAAAGGGCGCTGCGAAACCTTGATGAGCGTGGAATAATCCGCGAAGGAACGAGGATCTATGCGGGTGATATTCTGGTTGGCAAGGTAGTGCCGAAGAGTAAGACGGAGTTGACGCCCGAGGAGAAGCTGCTGCATGCGATATTCGGCAGGGCCGGTGAAGATGTTAAAAATGATTCTCTCGAACTTCCCAGCGGATACGAAGGGGTTGTCATAAGAACGGAGCAGTTTACCAGGCGAGGTGCGGGTGGAGAAGAACAAAAGAAGGCCCTGAGGGCTCAGGTAAAAGAATACCGCGGGCAGATGAGAGCGAAAGAATGTGCGGTATTTCGGCAAATGATAGAAGCTATTCATAAAAAGTTTGATGTTACTATTGTGGACCCGTCCACGCGCCAGAAAGCCGGAACCAGTGAGGACGACGAGGTTATTTATGAGCAGGTAGAGGAATTCAATATTAAGTGGGTAAGGCCGGCGGCAATGCGGGACGAGGTACAGAAGATTGTGGATAAATTCTGGGCGAAGATAACTGAGCTTCAGGAGACCAAGCAAAGGCGAATGGACAGCATCAAACATGGAGATGAGCTTCCCAGCGGTGTTTTGCAGATGGTAAAGCTTTACGTTGCCACGAAAAGGACATTGTCAATCGGGGATAAGATGGCCGGTCGGCATGGTAATAAAGGAGTTATCGCCAAGATAATGCCTGAAGAAGATATGCCCTTCCTCGAAGATGGAACGAGTCTGGACATACTGCTGAATCCTCTTGGTGTTCCGAGTCGAATGAATGTAGGCCAGATTCTGGAGACGCATCTCGGCTGGGTGGCGAAAGTATTGAGCTTTAACGCAATTACGCCTGTCTTCGACGGGGCCAGCGAAAATGACATCGAAAAGCTTATGGTTGAAGCAAATGAACTTATGAGTCAAAGGGCAAATGAGCTTGAAGAAAACAAGGAATCGCCATCCAGCGATGAGCTTTTTGTCAATATTCCAAGAGTTCTGAAGGCACAATTGCACGATGGCAGGACAGGGATGCCATTCGACCAGCAGGCAACCATCGGCTATATATATATGATGAAACTTCACCACCTTGTGGATGATAAGATTCATGCCAGGGCGACAGGGCCGTATAGTCTGATTACACAGCAGCCATTAGGTGGAAAGGCAAGGACAGGCGGGCAAAGATTTGGGGAGATGGAAGTCTGGGCACTGGAAGGTTATGGAGCGGCCTATATGCTACAGGAGATGCTGACTGTCAAAAGTGATGATGTTGAAGGCAGAACAAAAATATATGAATCAATGGTCAAAGGAACAAACACACTTGAAGCAGGTACGCCACTTTCCTTTGATGTGTTATGTAACGAAATAAGAGGATTGGGAATGAATATCCAGCTTGAAAAGAAACGGCTGGGAAGCAGTGCTCTGTAAACGTGAATCGTGAGACTCTTTTTTGTTTGCTAAGCATGTGCTGTTAAATATGAGATACGAGGATTAATAAATGATAAACAATATTTATGACCGCATAAATGATTATGGTTCAGTCAAGATATCATTGGCCAGTCCCAATGATATTCGCAGTTGGTCTTTTGGCGAAGTTCGCAAGCCGGAGACAATCAACTACCGTACCTATCGTCCGGAAAAGGATGGATTGTTCTGTGAGCGAATTTTCGGTCCTGAGCGGGATTGGGAGTGCACGTGCGGCAAGTATAAAGGTACCAAGTACAAAGGCATTATCTGCGACCGATGCGGAGTGAAAGTTACACACAGCCGGGTCAGACGCAAGCGCATGGGACATATTAATCTTGCAGCACCAGTTGTGCATATATGGTTTTTCAAAGCAATCCCGAACCATCTCGGGACGCTTCTGGCGATGAAAGCGTCAACGCTTGAGAAGATAATTTATTTTCAGGACTATGTTGTTACCGACCCTGGCCAGAGCCCGCTGAAGTGGGGTCAGCTTCTTAGTGAAGAAGAATTCCGTGAAGCAATGAACAAATACGGCAGTTCCTTTAAGGCCTTGATGGGGGCCGAGGCGATGAAGGCGATACTGTCAGAGATTGACCTTGAAGTTTTGGCCAAGGAGCTAAGGGCGGATATAGCCAAGACCAACAGCAAACAAAAAACAAAAGACTTTACTAAACGACTTAAGACGGTCAATGCCGTTCTAAGCAGTGTTAATAAACCGGAGTGGATGGTTCTTGAAGTCATTCCTGTAATCCCGCCGGACTTACGGCCTTTGGTTCTTCTTGAAAGTGGTAATTTTGCAACGAGTGATTTGAACGACCTTTACAGGCGTATTATTAATCGTAATAACCGGTTGAAAAAACTAATAGACCTTAATGCGCCTGAGGTGATTATCCGCAATGAAAAGCGTATGCTTCAGCAGGCGGTGGATTCGCTTCTGGACAATGGTCGCTGTCGTCGGCCGGTGCTTGGTAGTAACAATCGGCCTTTAAAAAGCCTGACGGATATGATTAAGGGTAAGCAGGGACGATTCCGTGAGAACCTGCTCGGCAAGCGCGTAGATTACTCGGCGCGTTCTGTAATTGTAGTAGGGCCTAATCTGAAGCTGCATCAATGTGGGCTGCCAAAGAAGATAGCACTGGAGTTGTATCAGCCGTTTATTATTCGAAAACTTAAACAACACGGTCTTGCGGATACGATTAAAAGCGCCAAGAGGATTATTGAGCGGCGTGATGAACAGGTCTGGGATATTCTTGAAGAAGTAATACATCAGCATCCTGTTCTTCTCAACAGGGCACCTACGCTCCATCGAATGGGTGTTCAGGCGTTTGAGCCGATCCTTGTGGAGGGCAACGCAATAATGCTTCATCCGTTGGCGTGCAAGGGATTCAATGCCGACTTCGATGGAGACCAAATGGCGGTCCATTTGCCGCTGAGCGTGGAAGCACAGGCAGAAGCGCATACGCTGATGATGACAACAAGCAATATCTTTTCACCTTCTAACGGTTCACCGATGGTAGGTCCTTCTCAGGATATGGTGATGGGTAATTATTATCTGACTTACGTACTGCCGGGAGAAAAAGGCGAAGGGATGGTGTTTCGAGACACTTTTGAAGCCTTGATGGCATACGAGACGGGCAAAATTGGTCTACAGGCAGGGATTCAGGTGAAAATTGGTAAAGATAAACAAGTCATTACGGAGTCTGGGCAGGTTGAAATTGGTCAGTCTGGGATAATTGAGACGACGGTGGGCAGGTGTATATTTAATGATATGCTTCCGAAATCGCCTGATGTGCCATTTTACAATGTAGCTATGGGCAAGGGTGAGCTCAGTCAGGTAATCAGTGACTGTTTTCGATTTGCCGGCAGTTCCGAAACTGTGGGTCTTCTTGACAGGATAAAAGATTTAGGCTTCAAGTACGCGACTCTTGCGGGTCTGAGCATTGGTCTTACTGACCTGAAAATACCGGTCAGAAAGCCGGAGATAATTGAGGAGACCGAAAAGAAGGTTGGTAAAATTCAGAAGAATTATAGCAATGGCGTTTTAACGGAGCGTGAGAGGTATAATCAGGTTATTGATGCCTGGACCCATGCCCGTGTAGCTGTTACTAACGAGATGATGCGGGGTCTTAAAGAAGATACTAAAGAAGACGGTTCTGCTTATCTGAATCCGATATATGTTATGAGTGATTCCGGCGCAAGGGGCAGCGTTGACCAGATTCAACAGCTTGCAGGGATGCGAGCGTTAATGGCCAGGCCGAGTGGTGAGATTATCGAGACACCGATAAAATCAAACTTCCGCGAGGGTATGACCGTTCTTGAGTATTTCAGTTCTACACACGGAGCTCGTAAGGGACTGGCTGATACGGCTTTGAAGACTGCTAATTCGGGCTATCTTACACGCAAGCTTATTGACGTAGCCCAAAATATGATTGTTACTGAGCGTGATTGCGGGACTTTGCAGGGAATTACCAAGAGCGTGGCGAGTGCTGGCGAGCAGGCTGATGTTTCACTTTCTGAGCTTATTGTCGGCAGGACCGCCAGGGATAATATTCGCAACCCTATTACGGACGAGATGATTGTTCGTGAAAATGAAGTGATAACATCTGAGATAGCAAATAGTATAGAGGCTTTGGGCCTCGATGCTATCCGAGTCAGAAGTCCATTGACGTGTGACAGTCCGTTTGGTCTGTGTGCGAAGTGTTATGGATGGGATCTGAGCATGGGATTTCTTGTTGAAGAAGGTACGGCGGTTGGCATAGTAGCGGCACAATCAATTGGGGAGCCGGGCACTCAACTAACGCTTCGGACATTCCATACCGGCGGTGTTGCGGAAAGGGCCATTCTTGAGTCGGAGATTTTTGCTGGGGCATCAGGTACCGTTCAATTCCGTGACCTTAATCCCGTTCCAGAACTCCCTGGTTTTAAAGAAAGAGATGAGAAACCGACCAAGAAGCCGGTAAAAGCTGGTTGGGTGGCTTTGAAGAGGAATGGTGAGATTGCGGTTCTTGATGACAAGAAAC
>CAZECQ010000050.1:0-14823 GCA_964510545.1 uncultured Pirellulales bacterium
TTGATGGCCTCTTAGGCTAGGTTAACGAATCAAATGCGTGGGTAGTATTTTGCTAATCAGCTTTTTTCAATATTTTTTTTATCTCTTTCCACACAACAACTTACAAATTTTAACCACCCCTAAAATTGCACAAATTTCGTACCAAATGCGCAGGTTCTCGCTAATTACGGGGGGAAGTAGATGTTTGACTATACTGTTTAGTGGAGATTATGAATGACATACCCAACATTAGCTGAAATAAGAGAAGAAATAGTACCTAACGATATTTGGACACTCGATGACAAACTTGAAAAAATATTGAAACGACAAATTAGCTCTTTACCATCTCCCAGTAATGCATCCGAGTCTGAATACAAACATCCTGAAGATAAAGCAAGCTTGTGTGGTTTTCTTGACAGGCTTTTCGCAAGGCACTTTTTTCAAGTTCAGAATGCTATCTTGCAGCAAGACACTTTTGAAAGACTTGTTTCTGCGGTGCAACGTGGAAACATTACCGTAGCTGATATAGGTTGCGGCCCTGCTGTGGCTGGCATCGCAATTCTTAATCTTGTGTCAAATGTATGTCGCAAGCTCAACAAAAATATCTATCTCAATATAATCTTAAATGATATTTCTGTCGAAGCCCTGGCTGTTGGAAGGAAAATGATGGAGACTTACGCAAAACATTTATCTGGCATTAGTGGCTTAAAATTCCTGGTGCTGGATACACCTTTTCCTGACAGCATGCTCCAATTACGCAGAATATCAAATATGCTTGACCCATATGACATATGCTGCCTGCCATATGTGCTTGATCTCGTAAAGGAAGATTTTTCTTATGAAAACATCCGACAACGGCTTGAAATACTCGCTGAACTTTGCAAACCAACAGGTTTCATCCTTAATCTTCAGGATAAGTTCAGAGAAAGCTTTGCTCGTCATATCGGACATTTACTAAAAGCTTCCGTGAATAAACTTAGCTTGCATCAGAAAATTTATGACAGCACTAATTCCTGCGATGAATATTCTTACGATTATTTCAGAATCGCATTTTTCCCTGCTCAGAAGTGCTATGGCGTTGAGAGAAGGTTCTGTTTGCAGAAGTAGGCTTTCACACCAAAGCTGTCGCAGATTTCCAGAAATGGTTTAACAATATGCTTTTGGGCGATTGTTTGCGGCAGTCGCCATGAGCCGCCGCGGAAAACGAGTTTATCAGGCCAGGCCATATATTCATAAACCTGCTTGAGCTGCTGTATTGCTTCGGGAATTGGTTTATATCTTGGAGCGACAATTTTTGCGACGGAATAAACGATGTGCAGCACACCGTTTTCTGCGGCAAATCTGACAAGTTTTTCCAATGCTGCAAGGCCCTGTGCGTCCGGCAATTGGAAATCAGCTAAGAATTTGCCGCCTGGCAGCGGGTTATGCGGCAGAAGCGGGTCAATACGCAGCACAACAGGTATATCGTTTTGCCGAAGTGTCTTTATCGCAGCGGTTCTCTGGGCAACTGCCGGTGCGCCAGGCTCATAAAATTCTACGCTATCTTCGTTACAAAAAGCAAGCGAAATTTCTACACGCAAAGCAGGCACCAGCTTGCTGTTAAACAAGTTTTTCCGTGGGTGGTCCGCAGGTAAAGCTATAAGCGATTTTAGAGCTTTCAAATATTCTGGCTCCGTAAGTACGGTGGGATTTTTTGTCAAAATAGCAATGCTCGTAAAGTATCGGCGATATTGCTGCAGTTGACCCAGAGTATATAGTGCAAGTCTCTGCTTCAGTTCTAAAGGCTGAAATGCATCGGTGCTGTTAGACAGATGCAGCGGAGCCGGCGGCAGGTTAAACCCTTCTATCTCGGCCAGATCTTTGAGCAGCTTCTTTTTAAAGTTGTCCTTGCACCTGGCCTGATTTGGCTCATAGCCCTGTGCGTAACAATATTTGCACCCATGGCTGCAGCCGGCATAGACATTAATGCAATAGCGGTGGCCGCTGGGAAACTCTTTCTGGTCAGCGAACGGGCAGAACCATTTGACAACGCGGGGCCTTGTAACGCCAAGGATTTGCTTGTTCGACTTGTGCGGCAGAAAATACCACGCCAGAGCCGCACGCTGGGCGGGAGGAAATTTATCAAAAGCAGACTTATATTTCGCATTAACTCTTTCGGCAATCTCCAATCCGGCTTCGATGTCAATGTCAAACAATCTCATAACAATATGATATAATATGTATTTTAATTGTCCAGTAGGCTGAGTAAAAGTTTTTAAACGCCTCCGCTGAATAGTCGGTAACAATATTATATCTTGGACGTTGTTTCGGGTGTTTAAACCGACACTTTGATTGCTTTATATGCACCGGTAGTTTTGGCCGGAGATGAATAATCTCCACATTTTTCTTCTCATATTTTTTCGTTGAGCTTAATCATATTTTGCGCTGTCGCTACGACCTTTTTCCTAAGGACCTTCGGTGCTATCACCTGCACCTGGTCGCCATATCCCAGAATCCACCAGATTATCTCACCAAGCCCATCCACACGGAACTCAACCGTAACAGAACCGTCACCGTTGTGCGAAACTTTTTGCGTGCTGTGCCACTGCACCTCCGCAACGTTCTTGGCGACTTTCGGCCGAAACCTCAGCTCAATATTATAGATTTTGTCTTCCGGTATCATCGACCATGCATTACCGAGATACTCCTCAAGGTCGAATTTATCGCCGTCAATGAATCGTTTCTCCATCATCTTCAAATCAGCAATTCGATTAAGCTTGAACGTGCGAATGCTCTTATGCGTACTGGAAAACCCCAGCACGTACCACGCCCTCTGGTTATACAGCAAATGATAAGGACTGAGTTCCAGCCCGATTGCTTTCTTCTCGAAAAGGGAGTGGTAATTTATAAGCACCTTCTGTTTCTTTGCGATGGCGTTTTGCAGCTGTGCAAACCTCTCATCGAGAAGGTTCATCGGTGCCTGTGCGCCGGCCCGTGTGGAAATACTCTTTATCGCCGTATTGCAATAACTCCTGATTTTGGCGGGCAGATTGTTTTCAATTTTCAAACCGGCAAGGACCGCCGAATTCTTAAACGGCAGTTGTATCTGCCTGCCCGTCTCGTGGACCAGCAGCAGCAAACTCAGCGCCTCTTGAAGGTTAAAATCTATCGGGGGCAGGAAAAATTCCGGCTCTATTCTATAACCGCCGCATTTTGTGTCGTATCGATAAGGCACCCCGATATTCTGCAATTCCTTAAGGTCGCGAAAGACCGTCCGCCGGCTCATCCCCAGAATTTTTGCCAATTCCCCAGCCCTATAACTCTTACCCGCCTGCAATGTCGTTAAAAGCCGTACAATCCTGCTGACCCTGCTGGACTTCATAATCGCACCTCTGTTTATAAAATTTCCGCTTTATGGTTGATTTTTTGGGACGTTATAAGCATATAATAACCGCAATACGGGCCCTGTCAAACAATTTACCCCGCCGCTTCGCCCGGCCCTCTAGGATTATCCCCGGATGCAGCGGTGATTTCGGTACAAAAGAGCATTTTTGCTTTGACAGAACCTTTAATGGTTGATATAATAGGGATATTGATTCTATTGCTAACTTCTGAAGTATAAGGCCGGTTACGAGAAAAAACCCGGATGCGCTTCATAGAATATATAAGATAAAAGGGGATAAGTGATGAAAAACTCGATAGCAGGTGCGAGATTTGGCATGCGACCTTCGAAATTGGTTTTGGCCTTTGTTTTGGCTTTCTTGGCCGTCGCTATGTTTGGCTGCACACGTGTGGACCAGCCCGGCGAAACCTTGGCCGAGGGAAGGAGAAGGCATATTCGCACCAATCGTATTCGGAGCCAGCAGTTGATGCAGGACCTGGACGCTGCCTGGTTTTTGGATAAGCCGAGCAAACTGACGGATAAAAAAATACGCTGATAATCAGACTGCCCGAAAAAAAATGCCGCATACGCAATAAAAGGGATTTGATTTGTGGAAACGCTCATCGACTATTTCATCAGAGTGGCGGGGTATCCGTGGTGGGAAGTTGCTATTGAGTTGATTTTAATCGGGCTTGTCGTTTACTGGGCAGTGGATTTCCTCGAAGGCACACGCGGCGAAAGACTGTTCCGCGGTGTTATCTTCGTACTCATTTTTGTCGTTCTCATCTTAAACCTTGTTGTCGAAAAGTTTGGATTCGAACGCCTTCAGTATCTCTTCAAAGGTTTTTTAATTTTCGTTTTGATTATCACCGTAGCGGCCTTTCAGCCGGAAGTCCGAAGAGCTCTTATAAGAATAGGAAGACCGAGATTCTTGGCCGGCTCCGAAAAATACTTCTCAAAAACGATGGAGGAAATAATCGCCGCCGTAACCCGCCTTTCCTCCGCAAAAATCGGAGCAATTATTGTTGTTGAGCGGCAGGTAGCGCTGGGTGAATTTATAGAAACAGGAGTTCGAGTCGACGCCAGGGTAACGTCTGAACTGCTCAGGACAATCTTTCAGCCAGGTACTGCTCTTCACGATATGGCCGTTATCATAAGGGCAGACAGGTTGGTCGCAGCAAGGGTGCAATTGCCCCTGTCAGAGGCCGCCGCACAGGAGCGAACAGGAATACAACTGGGCTCACGGCACCGCGCCGCTATAGGAATAACCGCAGGTTCAGATGCCGTCTGTCTGGTTGTCAGTGAGGAAACGGGCGGCATTTCAATCGCCCAGAGCGGAAAGCTCACCCGAAACGTCACTGAAGCTCGACTTAGAGTACTCCTGAAAGGGACAACAGAAAAAATGAAGAGGTCTGTCTTTGCAGCACTTATTGATAAATTCCGAATCAGCCCAAGGCCGGACGAAAAAAAAACCGATGTTGCACGTAAACCGCAACAGACAAATCCTGTCGGCAAGCAGAATAGCTAAAGCCGCCTTAAGGTAAACAGGAAAATATGACGGAAAAAATTAAATACGGCAAAATACTGGTTGTTACATTCCTGACAATCCTGCTCTGGGTCTGGGCGGACCTTGAACTCGATGAGCAATTGCCCGTTCCCAATGCTGTTATTAGTGTCGCAAAATCTACCGACCCTCGGCTTCTGGTAACGTTTAATACAGGGCAAGTATCTGTCTCTATTGAGGAGATAATTCTCAGAGGCCCGGCCAGAAAAATCGCCGACGAAAACAGAAAAATAGAAAAGGGAAAGAAGCTCGACTTTGACTTTGACGCTGTACTGGAAAATAAGGATGAGCCGGGCTCATACAAATTGGACCTGCTGCCCTTTCTGCAGAAGCACAAGATAGTCAAGGACATCGGCCTTAAAGTAGAATCCTGCAGGCCGGAAAAAATTACCGTCACCGTCGAGCGGCTTCTCGAAAAATCGCTTCAGGTAAGGTGCGTCGATGAAACTATGACCCTGATAAAAGCAAGTATAGCCCCCGCCAGGGTCAATGCCTTTGTAACCGAAGGATGGGTCGGAAGCGCAACGGTGCAGCTGGCACAGTTTGAAATCGACCAGGCGATGAGCAGCCCTATTCTCAAAAAACCTTATATCGAACTTGTGACAGGCCAAAAACGACTGGTCGATGAAATTGTGGAAATCTCAACTCCACCGGAAAAAGAACAGCTCGAAGAGTACCTCCTGCCCGGCAATCTCGAAATCGGCTTAAGTCCCATCCTCATTGGCAAGTATAATGTCGAGGTAAAAAATCTCCCTGACCTTATAAGTGCCATCGCAATAAAGGCCACCCCCGAGGCCAAACAGGCTTATGCGAATATGCGGTATCAGTTGATTCTCGAAATTGACGATGAGGACAAAAACATCACCGCCGAGCAGTCCAGAAAGGTCATTTACAACTTCCCTGAGGAATATGTTCGCAGAGGCGAAATCATCCTCAATCAGACCGAGGCACAGGCACGGTTTAAGCTGACCCCTATAGCTTCTCCGCAGCTCCCTTAAACTTCGCCCCACCGAAGAAGGTTATTACCGCTTCGACCGTCATCCACAATGCCAGCAAAAATATGCCGGCCCCGATTATAACAAGCAGCCAGCTTCCTTTTTCGATAAATATCATTTCATTCTTTATCATCGAGAAGGTCGTAATCACCAGCATAATCACACACGGCACGGCGGCAACCAGAAGTTTCAATCCCCCTTTTCGTTTTAGATAAAGCGTAACAACCAGCAAAGCCAGCGCCGCCAGAAGCTGGTTCGAAGCACCGAACAAAGGCCAAAGTATCATAGCCCCTGTCCCGTCGGCGCCCGTAGCAAAGGCCAGCGCCGCCGCCGTCAGTACCGCAAAACTGGTCGCCGCCCACCTGCTCGTTAGCGCAGTAATTCGCAAGTCGCTCGCCAGCTCGCTGATAACGTAACGCTGAATTCGCACCGATGTATCGAGAGTTGTCCCCGCAAATGATGCGATAAATACACCCATAAGCGTAATTCCGACCGCTTCCGGAAGACCCAAAGCGCCCATCATATTTGCAGCCCCTTTAACCACCGGAGCTATTTTGTCGGCCAGTCCTTTCGCCCCAATCCAGGAGCTGTAGTAGTGCTCCCAGGCGGCCGTGCCGCTGAGGACCGTGTCGTCATTAAGTTTTAGTGCCATCCCTATACCCGCTGCGACACAGATAATAACCAGCACCGCCAACGCCCCTTCCAGCAGCATCGAACCATACCCGACAAACTGGCAGTCCGGCTCTTTGGATACCTGTTTTGGACTCGTGCCGCTCGCTACGAGTGAGTGAAAGCCGCTGATAGCGCCGCAGGCGATTATGACAAACATAAGAGGCCAAATCGATGGCGTATTTGCAGGAAGCGATTTATTGACCGCCGGCGCTACAAGCTCTAAGCCCCCCCCTAATGACGCTACGACTGTGCCGCCCACCAAAAGACCCATCGCAATAAAAAGCTGCCAGGCGTTGATATAGTCTCTCGGCTGCAAAAGCGTTGTTACCGGCAGGGTCGATGCCACCCAGGCGTAAATCAGCAGTATTATCACCCAGAATCCCGTCGCAGGAAGAAACAAAAAACTATCGAACTGAATCGGCAGCCGGCTGCCGACTACTATGCAAAGATACATCCCGGCCACGGCCACTGCCGTCGATAAAAGAATATTGGCGTTCTTTTTGTAAACCGCAAAACCAAGCCCCACGGCTATCGGTATCTGAAGCCACACAGGAATAACAGAACGGGGAAATTCCTTAAAGACCGTTGCTATCACCACTCCGAAGATGGCAATAACAATTAGCAGGCTCAAAAACACAACGGCAAAAAATATAAACCGGACACGGGTATTGATATATTTGGCCGCTATCTCTGAAATACTTTTGCCCTCGTTTCGCATCGATACCACCAAAGCGCCGAGGTCGTGTACCGCCCCCATAAAGATACAGCCGAAAAATACCCACAGTATCGCCGGCAGCCACCCCCAGATTATCCCTATTGCAGGCCCAACTATCGGCCCGGTCCCCGCTATCGAGGTATAGTGATGGCCGAAAATAACACCTTTCTTCGCAGGTACATAATCGATACCGTCCTGAAGTTCAACCGATGGAACAGGGGCGTCGTGCCTTAGCTTAAATATCTTCTTCGCCAAAAATCGCCCGTATGTATGATAAGCGATTAAATACCCGCCCCCGCAAACCAGCATTAACAACAACGTATCCATCTTTTATTCCTTATAAGAACAGTTTATAATACCACAATTTAGCATTTTTCTTTTTTATTTTTCTTTTCGGTGTGCTCGGGTCAGCAGCCGGACGGGCACCTCCGCAATTGGCAGCATCGATTGTAATCTTCCTTTGACAAATCGCATATAATTATCTTCGAACAATTCCGGCCGGTTCACAAACATCAGTATCGTAATCGGATTGACCGCTATCTGCGTGGCGTAATAGATTTTCGGCCATTTGCCACCCCTTCGCTTGGTCGCGCCGACCTTCTCATCCCTTATAATCTCAAACGCCTTATTCAGTTTCGCCGTCGGCAGTTGCGTCGTGGCCTGCTTAAAAAGCTCCGCCGCCAGGTCAAGAACACTCTGAACGTTCTTCGCCTCGGTCGCAGTCGTAAAAGCCAGCGGCGCCGTCTTTAACACAGGCAGCATTTTCGTCAGATACTCCTCATAGTCCTCCGTCGCCGCCCTCTCTTTTGCAAGGTCCCATTTATTAATCACTATTATACAGCTTTTGTATTCGCCGGCGATGAACCTGGCCAGCTTCTTATCAACCTGCGAAATCTCCACCGTAGAATCGACAAGCAGCAGCACAACGTCGGCCCGGCGAATCGAACGCTCCGCACGAACATAACTGTAAAACTCGATGCTGTTGGCCATTTTGCTTTTCTTTCGCACCCCCGCCGTATCGATAACCGTAATGGTTTTACCGTCCTTTTCGAACCGAACGTCCACAGCGTCCCTGGTCGTCCCCGGCGTCTCGCTTACAATCACCCGCTCACTTCCAACAATCGCATTTACCAGCGTACTCTTGCCGGAGTTTCGCTTGCCCACTATCGCTACCTTCATTACCGGCCGGGCAGGCTCAGCAGACTCATAAGACGAAAGCTCCTCAAAAATCTTATCGAGCAGAATATTTTTATTAAGATTGTTCGTCGCCGATACGCACAAAAACTCCCCGAAGCCCAGCCGCCCGAATTCACCCGCCGAACCAAACATCTTCGCAGAATCCGCCTTGTTTGCAACCCCGATAACCTCAAGGTCCTCTTTGCGCAGAAGCTGAGCTATTTGTACATCTAACGGCACAACCCCGTCGCGAATATCGACCATAAACAGCACCAGGTTTGCCGCTTCAATCGCCTTGCGTATTTGCCCTTCGATATGGCCGCTCAACCGGTCGCTGTCAACTATACCGTATCCGCCGGTATCGATAAGCTCAAAATACCGCCCGCCTCTGTCGATAACGGTGCTGATGCGGTCCCTTGTAACCCCTGCTGTCGGCTCAACGATACTTATCATCTCACCCGCTAAAGCATTTAAAAGACTGCTTTTGCCAACGTTAGGCCGGCCAATTATAGCTACTGTCGCAATTCCCATAACCTTATCACCGCTTCTTACATAACACATTTTCCTTAAGAATTACTCATTATACCAAATAAATCCGCCATTTGAAGCGTCTAAACTGGCTGCTGCCGTCTCAATAATCGCCGGACTTATTGCTTTTCCTGTTGATATTTGGTATAATAGTCGCCAAGCTGATAGTTAAATCAGGGGCAATACAATGGCTAAATATCTCGTTCTTGTTTTCATTATTGTCTTTTCTTTTTCTAATTGTCCGGCCGACACCTTTTTTCACCGACGGACCGGCAAAACTTTTAACGGCTACGTTGTCCCAAGAAAAAAAGGCAACAAAACACAGGTCCGCATCGAGAACAAATCACCGAAGTATCTGGACCTTAGCGAATACGACATCACCTGCAACTATCTTGGCCGACAAAAAAAAATATTTGTCTTTCCCTTAAAAAATCCGCTTGACCTCATAGCCGAAACCGATGCCTTTGAAAGAGCGATTGCTTTAGCCGCCAACCAGGGCCCTTTATTCATTTTAATTGAGATTGACACACCCGGCGGCAAAATCGATTTGGCACAAAGAATTGGCCGGGCAATTACCAATATCGACAATTGCCTCACCGTTGCATATATCAGCGGCGACGAATTCGGCGGCGCTTTCGACCAGGCCGCTATAGTCGCACTTGCCTGCGACAGGCTCTATATGAAAGAAGGCACCGCAATCGGAGCGGTAACACCTCAACCCGCCGCTTCTTCATCTGCTTATACTTATGAAAGCTCCGAGCGCCCGCCCGCCCGGGATGAAAAGGCCTCTGATGAACTTAACTTTCAATGGCAGCAGTTTGTCACCTCGATAGCTGAAAGAAAAGTTGACACCGAATTACTTATAAAAGCAATGGTGGAAAAGAATCTCGGAGTTATTGAAGTTATCGATAATGACAGGCGCATTATCATCGACTCTAGCGATAGAAAGCCGAACCAAAAAGTCACCCGTACCTGGAGCAAAAAAGGCTCACTTCTGACCTTGACCGCCGAAGAAGCCGTACAAACCGGTATCGCTGAAAAAACCGCCGAAACGCAGAAGAAACTTGTTGCCGAACTTAAAGCCGATAAAGCCCGAAAAATTCAGGACCGTCGAATTCTCAGAATCCGGCGCAACTATGAACAGACAAAAGCACGCCTCGATGAAATCCTTTCTGTCATCGAATTCCTTGAGAATCGTTCCGATGCCCTCGCCGAACAAATCGATATCGTTGCAAAAAGTGTCCGCCAGGGCAATCCAATCGTTTATCGAAGCCGATATGGAGTTCTTGGCGACGACAAGGGCTATTGGCCGACATATTCGGGCAGAGACTACGATGAACTCGAAAACACTATGGCCTACTACAATGCCCTCTTAAACGAACTCGCCGCCATGCTGGATACAACCATCAGAAATTATTCAGTGGCCCTTCAGCTCGCAGGCAATCATCCCGACCTCTTCCATCACGTAACCTCTCTCCAGGAAGGCCTGACAAACGCACAGGCCTCCTTCCGCTCGATTGCTTTTCGGCCCGGCTATTAGCATCCTTTACTTTCATAAGCGCCTCTTTAATCCTGCATAAAGGCGGTTAACAGCCCCTTACACTGCTATTATTATCCTGACGGCGCACCTTTGCGCTTAAAATAAACCGGCCAAAATTCTTGTCCGAAATTAGCCCCGTTTTCCGATATATATTACGATGGAAATAACTCCGATAATAGCGCCGTCAACAAAGTCGTGCCCCTTTTGTGCAGAGACAATACAGGCCCAGGCAATAAAGTGCCGGTTCTGCAGCGAGTTCCTGAATACCCAAAAGGCCAAGGCCCTCATCGCAGCCGCCGATTCCGATTCGGAATCCGAAGACCACGCGAAGCTCGACGATGTCCTCTTCATAGCCAGACCCTCTTTATGGGGAATGGTCGGCTCGGCCATAAGAGGCTGTTTTTTCATCGCCCTTGGGTATCTGTTGTTTATCTTTCCGCTCGAAATTCTTCTCGATAATCTTCTCGGCCTGGAACTCTCCGACGCCCAGGCCATTACCTTCACCCGCTATCGCCTTGCCGCCGCGCTTGGAATTATCGTTCTTGTCCTGCTTTTACTTTTATTAAAAGCGGTTCGGCTCAAAATGATGCGCTATGAAGTTACCGCCGAGAGGATTGAATTCAGCAGGGGCATTCTCGACAGGAAGGTTGACAACCTTGATATGTTCCGCGTGATTGACCTTAGTATGCGACGCTCGCTTTTGGATTGTGTTTTTGGTATCGGCTCGGTCGGACTGATAACCACCGACAAAACCGACCCCAAGTTTGATTTTGAGAAAATCCGCAGCCCCCGCCGACTTTACGATGTCATCAAAAAGGCCTCTCTCGACGCCGACAAAAAAAACAGCGTCATACACCTCGAATAGAAACTAACGTGCTTTGCCTCCATATTGAAATACATCTTCTACCGACACCCCGAATTCCCTCGCTATCTTAAAAGCTAATGTCAGTGAAGGCGAATATTTCCCCCCTTCGATGGCGATGATGGTCTGGCGGGTAACTCCTGCTTTATCAGCTAATTCCTGCTGGGTCATTTGGCCATTCTCAAAACGCAGCCGACGAATATTGTTGCTGATTTCACTTTTCGCCATCTTTGCCCCCCCAACCGTACTGAACAATAACAGCTATCGACCACATTATCCTTATTAAAATCGCTGCACATAAAAGCACTCCGCCAAGGTACATCACGTGAATACTTCCGTTGCCAATGACCAAAATCGGGATAAGGCAGCTTAGAGCAAACACATACCAGAAGATAGTGAAAGAAATCCTGGTTGCTCGATTCTTAATATTAACATCGCGTTCATCAAATGCGATTTCACCTGGCTTAAGCGGAAAGATTACCCTGTAAAAATGAACAAATGCAAACAAGCAAAAAGGGATAACAGCGCTAAATTCTTTACCCCGAAAGTAAAGCGCTGCTATCAATAAAGTAACTGCAGCAAAAATTGTTGCCGCGATAATCACTATCAACTGATACCATGCGTATTTTAAAACTCTATTCATTTTTTTTGCCTCCCCGGCTGTACTGAACCATAAGAGATATGGATTGAGTCACCATCAATACAAAAAGCCCGCCGCAAACCATAATTGGCAACAGATTCCGAGGTACTAAACCACCTTTGCCGACAACAGACCATGCGACCATACTGAAAGCGACAAAGAAAGCGTAAGATGCGCTGTAACCTGTCAAAGATGCCCTTTTTTGAATCAGCAGGTCGCGCTCGTCGAACTTGACTTTGTCTTGGTCTTTTTCCTCTTGAAAGATAATCGGCCCGAGTGCCATCAGGCCCATAATTCCCATAAAACTCATACCCAGCCAGGCCTTTGGCAAACCCACTATCAAAGCGAGGATGACCACGGCTCCGCAGCTAACACCTATACTTAAAGCAGCGACGAATAAATTGAAACATGCTATTTTCTGTGCCCTATTCATTTTTTTGCCCTTTAATTTTATTTTCATATGTAAACTATATCGTACATAATGTAAAGAATACTTTACTATTTGTCAAGCAAATTTTACATTTTCCAAAAATTATTTTATTTTTTTTCAAAATATACTTGCCAACACCCGATGACTAATACATAATGTATTAAGAGTATTAATACAATTTCAACCGGCGAGTTTAGCCGAAACCTTATGGAAAGGTGGAAAAATTGCCCCAATGGCACTGTGGATACAAATACTACCCGGCCTGGATAAGCCGATTTATGCCCAGATTGTTGCACAAATAAGCGAAAATGTCGCAAAGGGCGAACTCTCACCCGGCGATAAGCTCCCTGCCGTCAGGAAGCTTGCAGCAGAATTGGTAATTAACCCCAATACCGTTGCCCGCGCTTATAATGTCCTCGAGCAGGCCGGTTTAGTAACCACCAAAACCGGCTCAGGCACATTTATCAGCGACCCAAAGTTACGCACAACCGACGCTGCTGACATTAATATGCTCGCAGAGAGAATGGATACCATCATTACGCGGGGTATCAATTTGGGTCTCAAATCGGGCGACCTGGTTGTAATGTTCAAAAAAAGATTAGAAAAATTTGCTAACAGACAAAAAAGCGGAAAGAAGAAAAAATGAAAGAGACAGTATTGGAAACGTATGGCCTTACCAAATATTACGGCGGCACGTTGGCCCTTGACCATATGGATTTGAAGATTCCTCGCGGCTGCATTTGCGGTTTCGTCGGCCGAAACGCCGCAGGAAAAACCACCGCCATCAAATTGATGCTCGGCTTACTTAAACCGACAGACGGCTCAGCAAAACTATTGGGCTGCGATTCACAGAACCTAACGCCTGCTATTCGTCAGCGTATTGGTTATGTAACAGAAGGACATCGTCTCTTTCGCTGGATGAGCATTGCCAACTTGGAGAAATTTCAGCGCGCTTTTTTTCCAAAGCAATGGGACGATAGCTTCTTTGCCGAGATGATTGAATACTTTGAGCTGCCGAAAAACAAAAAAATTAAACATCTATCAAACGGCCAACGCGCCCAGGTTTCATTGGCACTTGCCTTGGCGCCGAATCCTGAACTTTTGGTTATGGATGACCCGACACTCGGCCTTGACGCCGCAATTAGACGACAGTTCTTGGAGGGTATGATCCAACTTATTATGCAGCAGGGAAGGACCGTTTTCTTCTCCAGCCATATCCTCGGCGACGTTGAAAGGGTCTCCGACCGCATTGTCGTTATCGATAAAGGCGTGATAAGGGCCGACTGTTCACTTGAGCAGTTCCGTGAAGCCGTCAAAAAAGTAAAATTAAGCTTCTCCGATTGCCCGCCTGCCCGGCTCGATATTGAAGGCCTGTTGTATTGCAGACGAAGCGAAAAAGAGCTTGAACTGATTCTAATCGGCACTGACGATGAAAAAATCAAACAGTGGGCTGATTCTGCTGCTGCAATAAAATACAGCATCGTAAAAATGAATCTGGAAGACCAGTTCATCGAATTCACAGCCCCGCCAAATCACAAAAAACTGTTTCAATGGGAGAAAAATTAAAATGAGATTTCTTGCGCTGTTAAAAAAAGAATTCCGCGAATGCCTGCCCTGGCTGTTAATCGCCGCTATTGCATTTCTGGTCTTAGGCGGCCTTGCTCTGCGTTTAATGATTCAGAGTGGTTCCACCTTTAGCTATCCTTACCGTTTACCACCTGGTTCCGCCATAAGTACTTTTCGGCTTACAGTGCACTCCCCGCTAATTACAACCGGGGTATGGCTGTTTTTTATTTCCATTGTTCTCGGCTTGGCACTGGGCATTCGACAATTCTTCCTCCCGCATTTCTCAAGAACATGGGGTTTTACAATTCATCGTTCGATAAACAAACTCACTATCCTTTGCGCCAAACTCTTCGTGGCAGCTATCGCCTTTATTATTTCCCTTGGCATCGTCTGGATGGTGATTTACTGGTACGCCTCTCTGCCTGAAATTTTACCTTTCCCACCAGAACCTCGCCTCTTTATGGAGGGCTGGATTCTTATTGCGATGGGTTTTACGGTCTATTTGGGGACCGCCCTTGCAGGCTTGAACAAAGCAAGATGGTACACAACAAAGGTTTTCCCATTGGCCTTTGTATTGGTAATCATTGTAACAACAGTTTCCCAGTGGAAACTTAGCACAGCTTTTGCTGTGATGCTTATCGGCTCATTGATTTTGCTCTCACAGATTATTCACACGTTCTTAAACAGAGAATTTTAAGACAGGAAAATGGCTATGAAATTAAAAAGAATCTCAAAATATATTGCAACACCAGCTGGCACTTTTACTACCCTCCTGACATTTCTTTTTGTTCTGGT
>CAZECQ010000051.1:0-14447 GCA_964510545.1 uncultured Pirellulales bacterium
CCTGACGTTACCATTGCTGCTTACACTGCTACCGCTACCGAACAGGTTCGTAATGACATTGCTCAGCAGTTACAACTTAAAAACCCTCAAATGCTAATCGGCTCATTCGACAGGCCGAATCTGGTCTATAAAGTTAGGCCAAGAAAAACGATACTAAAACAAGTCTGCGAGGTACTTGACCGGCACAAAGGTGAATCCGGCATTATCTACTGCATCCGGCGCAAAGATGTCGATTCCATGTGTGCTCAACTGACTGCTAAAGGTTACAGCGTCGTACCATACCACGCCGGTATGACCGATGTTGACCGCAAGAAAAACCAGGAACAATTCATCAATGAAAACGTTGATACCATTGTAGCTACAATCGCTTTCGGTATGGGTATAGATAAGTCAAATGTGCGATACGTGATTCACACCGGCATGCCCAAATCACTTGAGCACTATCAGCAGGAAAACGGCCGGGCTGGTCGTGACGGTCTCGAAGCCGAATGCTGCCTGTTTTATTCGGGCGGTGATTACCTGGTTGAGTATATCAAGCGAGAGAAGATCAACAACCCATATCCCTGGGTAGATGAGCAAACTTTCGGTCGTATTATTGATGCTGCCGAGCAGGTTGGCAGAGGTCATATGAAACCCATCTTCGATTTTCTAAACGGCGAAATAGATTACAACCAGATACGAATCAGTATTGCGTGTCTTCGTAACAAGTAATTTATGTCTCAGGTCCTATGCTTCAAATCAGGCTTTTATGTTTGCAAAAACTGCGTTTTTAGTATCTTGGGGTGATGATATTTGCATACATTCCAGATACTGTCATTTCTCGACAGTTTTATTAATATTGTTTGCAAGATTTACCGATATAGTATATAATTACCAGAAACTGTCATATTTCGACAGTACAGTAAGTATAATTTGGTGCAATATGAACAAATTAACTGAAAAAGTCTTTGAGTGTGCCCCTTATGGCGACTTTACAAGCCAGGATGTAGCCACTCTATTTCCCGGCAGCAAGGACCGAAGGTATGGCCTTGTCAAACGGGCTATTGCCAGTGGCGAGATCATCCGCATTTGCAGGGGATTGTACTGCCTTGCCCCAAAATACCGGAAAAAGAGCGTAAACCTCTATGCTCTGGCTCAGCGTGTGTATGGACCATCATACATCAGCCTGGAATCGGCCCTTAGCTGGCATGGCTGGATTCCTGAAGCCGTATACACGCTGACGAGTGTATCTTTTAGAAAGTCCAAAGAGTTTAACACACCTTTGGGAGTATTCAGTTACGTTCATGTCCCTCAAAAGGTTTTTTACGCTGGAGTTGAAAGATTGACAGACGAGGATAAGAATATTTTTTTAATGGCAACACCAATTAAAGCTTTGGCAGACTATGTGTATGTTCATAAGAAAGACTGGACTGGTTTGAAGCCAGTTACTGAAAGTTTGCGCATCGAGCCGGAAGAGTTCGAATCGGTTACTTCAGACGATATCGGATTGTTGATTGATAATTACGCAAGCCGAAGAGTTCAAAAGTTTATCAAAGGATTGAAAAAGGACTTAAAGCTATGAGCACCAAAATCATTCAGGACAGACTGGATTCATACCAGTGTAAGACCGCCCTTGAAGAAGAACAGGCCCTTCGGGAAATTACCCAGGAAGTTGCTCTTGCTGCCCTTGGAAGAACGGACTTTTTCAAGTTTGCTGCGTTTCAAGGCGGGACTTGCCTTCGTATTTTCTACGGCATTAACCGCTTTTCGGAAGACTTTGATTTCCTACTCAAAGAACCCTATCAAGATTTTAACCTGGACACTTATCTAAAAAGCCTGTCGGACGAACTGGATGCCTATGGATATGAACTTGAAACAACAGATCGCACAAATGCCGATTCCGCTGTAAAGAAAGCTTTTATCAAAGACGATTCTATTGGCAGAGTTCTGCAGTTAAATCACCTCAGAGCAGACAGGTCAATGCGTAAAATCAGGATCAAGCTGGAAATCGATACCAACCCTCCTGAAGGAAGCAGTTATGAAATCAAGTATCTGGATTTTCCGTTTGTCAGTTCAGTTACAATCCAAGATTTGCCAAGTCTGTTTGCCGGTAAGATCCACGCTTTGTTGTGCCGGGAATATACAAAGGGGCGGGATTGGTATGATTTTATCTGGTATACGGGACGGGGCGTAGATATTAACTATCGATTTCTTGCTTCCGCCCTTAGGCAACAAGGGCCATGGCGGGGGCAGGATTTGGAAGTAGATAAGAATTGGAGCATCAACACACTTCGTGAGAGGATTTGCAATTTAGACTGGCAGGAGGCCAAGGACGACATCAGGCGTTTTGTAAGGCAGAATGAACTGACATCCCTGGAGCTATGGACCAAAAAATTGTTTCTTGATCGCTTGGATAAATACGCATCAAAAGTCAAATAGTCTTATCGCAATTTCAAACTTACGCATAACACCTATGAGCAACGGCTGTTTGTCCTAATGTCCTTGAAAATCGCAACTTTTTCCCAAAGACCAACGGATTCAGTGTCCGTTGCTCTTTGAACCTTCATTATTGAGCTAAAAACAAAGGCCGAATTAGGCAACTTTACTTCCACAATCGCTGCAATAGTTCATGCTTCCGATCAGCCTGTGGTCGCACACAGGACATCTTCTGCCAAAGCTGGAAATTCTGCTGCTATTGTTTTTGGGGCCTACCAGCAGTAAAAGCAAAACACAAATTATGCAGAGGGCTGTTCCTGTAAGAAAATTTTCTTTCACATAATTTGCCTTCTGGTCGATTTCTTTTTCAGCCAACGCATCACAATCGGCATAATCACAAGCGAACCGCTAAAGGTACAGAGACTTTGGAAATACAAATACGAGGTAATTTCCAAGCAAAGCAAATATCAAGGAAATGTTGACATCATCTTCTCTGAGCTTTTTCTTAGTACCGGACATGCCTACCATGTAAGGTTTAATTCTGATACCGACAATCCTCGAATCGAGAAGCTTTTTCGTGAGATTAAGCCCCCAAATAAGACCAGCTAACGACTGTAGCGGTCAATAAAATAACATCTGATGGCCGTTGCGGAACCTTTAAAAATAGATTTCAGTGTTGCTTCTTTTCATGCCGATAACTACAATAAATAAAGAATTTTTAAGGAGACAGGAACTATTTCTACGCAATTGTATACAATAGGATACGAAGGCTCAGATGTAGATACATTCGTCAGCCATCTTAAGGACAATGCGATAGATTGTCTGGTGGACGTCAGAGAAAAACCTATTTCACGAAAGAAAGGGTTCTCGAAATCCGTTCTTGCAGAAAGACTTAAGAAAGAAGATATCACCTATTTGCACTTTAAGGAATTAGGGAGCCCGAAGCCGGTAAGGGACAGGCTGAAGGCAACTAAAGATTACAAGACCTTCTTTGATAAAATGGCTCAATATCTGTCTACTAAAGGGCAAGTCATTGAAGAAGCTTATGCTTATATTTCGAATAAAAATTGCTGTCTGATGTGTTTTGAAAAAACAGCAGCTTATTGTCACCGGAAGGTCGTTGCCGAAAAAATCAAAGACAGAGACGGCAATGGTCTGAAGATTAAAAATATTTGACCTATCAAGGATGAGAAATTTTGAATTGGGAATCAAAGACTGTTCTCATAACCGTCAAAACTTATCCAAATCCCAGTTCAAAATACATTGAAACCGTCTGCTGCGCTGGCATAGATATAAATTCAGGCCAATTGATAAGATTATATCCCATACCATTTAGATTTCTGGAATATAATCAGCAGTTTCCAAAATATAGTATAGTCAACATAAAATGTCACAAGGCGCCCAGGGACAAACGCATTGAAAGTTATAGAATCGACCAAGACAGCATAAAAATTATTGACCGCCTTGATACCAAGAATAAATGGAGCAGGAGAAAAAAAATAGTGCTGCCGACAGCATCTTGTTCATTCTGTGAAATTCAAAGTCTTGTATCGAAAAACAAATCGCTGGGGGTATTTAAGCCTTGCGACATAAGCTTTAGCTGGAAAAAGAAAAAACTGGATGATGCTGCAAAACGTGAAGCGATTTATGCCCAACTGTCTTTTTTTGACAAACGCAAAAACGCCGTAGAACAGATACCCTTCGATTTTTATTACCAGTTTAAATGTCACGGTGCGAGTAATTGCCCGGGTCATAAACTAATAATAATTGACTGGGAACTTGGTCAATCCTACAGAAGCTGGAGAGATATTTACGGCACCGAAAAATTACTTCTGGGGAAAATAGAAGAAAGATGGCTTGGTGGCATGTGTACTGATAAACACGATACTTATTTCTACGTAGGCAATCAACATAGATTTCAGGATCAATTTATGGTGCTTGGCGTATTCTACCCGCTCAAATAATAAGACCTGACTGCCCGTCTCCATCGGCATAAGGACTCTTCGCCCCCGTAGGTCAATCGCTCATATGATATCATCGAAAAGAAATTGAGGAAAAATCCACAATTCGCCGAAATAGGATATTTCGATGATTCCCTGATAAAAAAAATAGCCGCTGGTTTGCCATGCTGGCCCAGCGGTCGAAGCCTCTGTAGGTTCATTACCGTCTGGTAACAAACTATTATATTATCACCTGTTACACGGGACGAGGCGTAGATATCAACTATCAATTTCTCGCTTCCGCCCTCAGGCAACAAGGACCATGGCAGGGACAGGAGTTGAAAGTCGATAAAGAATGGACCATCAACGCACTTGGTGAGAGGATTTGCAATTTGGACTGGCAGGAGGCCAAGGACGACATCAGACGTTTTGTCAGACAGAATGAATTAGCCTCCCTCAAACTCTGGTGTAAGAAACTGTTTCTTGACCGGTTGGATAAGTATGCTTCAAAAGTTAAATAACGAATCAAATAGCTGATCAGCCTAACCACAACTAATCTATATGTCGATCATAAAATTAGGAACATCGGCCAAGAAGGCCGATGTTCTTGGCTTAAGCAGGCAGCCCCTATGTATTACGGGAGCGTGCCACCACCAGCCTGCTGGAAAAGTTTTTTAATTTCACGCTTAACAGTAGCTGGGTATTTTTTCAGGTACTTCTGAAGCAGATCTAAATTCAAGCGACGTAGATTCCGAAACGTTACAATATCAGATGGGCAAACGCTACGCTTTAGGCACAAATAAACAAAATCACTTACGGCTTGTTCCGGTGAAACGACAACATTTCCATGCGGATATGAATAGGTCGAACCGGTGACACATACAAAGACAATCCGCCCCAAGGCTGTAACCCGTACTCTTGATCGATTATGCCTGTGATTGGTAAAACACGATATCTCTGTCGGAACCTGAGTAATTAACTGATGTCGGTAAAGGGCATACATTCCAGTAACATATGCAGCGGGATCAATAGAGGATACCAGATCTTCAATCATAACCGCTCCTGCCATGCCATATCGGCCTTTGGTATAACGCTGTATGATCCCGCGACTTACTAATCGCGAAAGTGACACTTTAAGAGATTTTGTGTCCAGCGAGGAAATGTTGGACAGCTCGGTTACCGTAAAAACAACTTTACCATATTTGTCACGTTGTTCTTGCAGAGTTTTCTGCCAATCAATTGCTTTCATTGGTCTTCTCCTGGCCGATATACCGATTCAGTATATTTATAACTGCATCGAGAACCATTCTTCCGCCACCGGTATCATTAAGTTGAGCAGCTGCTTCGGAATCGAGTTGTGTGTCAATCACCTCCTGTATAGCCTTGGCATGGTAAGGCGAATTTTTCCGGAGGTCGGACATTCTTTTTTCAAGATCATTATCATTAATCATTAATGCCTGCAGCTTTGATTTTAGCCTTTGAGCTGAATCGGAACGAAAGCTATCCTGAAAAAGGAATACGTCTAAAATGTCGCGATGCCTCAACGTTATTCTACCCAGAATAGCAATAACTTTACTTTCGATCATGTCTGCTTCTGAAGCTGTTGCATATATTGTTCCTCCTACCGTACGAACTTCAATTTGATCCACACATCTGATGCACGTCACTTCGACAGGTATTTCTATGCGGCTGTATGGCACATCATCTTTCCAGAAAGAAAGGTCAACAACTCGCACAACCGGAGAATCGGCATCCGGCCCGGTATGTGCACTTATACTTCCGGAATAGCCGAGAAGCCTCGATACTTCCAAGAGCAAACCACGATTGAAAGAATCTATAAGCTCTCTTTGTTTTTCCTTAAGGTCCCCATCCCAATGATAATCAATATCATTTGAGATTCGTACGCTGGCATTTAGGAAGCGATACCTGAATCCGCCGATGAGAGCCAGATTGCGTCCCACAGGATGAGTTGCTACATGCCGGGCAATGATCTTCTGGATGGCTTCTACTTCTTTCTGTTTATTAGCTACCATTGGCTATTCCTTAAAATACTTTCCTTGTAACTAAAAGGCATAATACCATACCAAGTAACAAATGTCAACATTTTTGTTAACATTTATTACCACAAAGGTATCGCCTACTCTATAGGATACTATTAATTTGGGTCGATTTTCATATCCTTGTTGGCTATAATGCTCCAACTTTTAACTTTTTATTTTGGAAAAATTGGAGATAGTGATGAAAATCAAGCCTTACACAATGCTGCTGGTGATGATGGCAGGATGGCTAAACAGACATCAGCAGGATGTGATCGAGTATCTCAAGGAGGAGAACAAGATTTTACGGGAAAAACTCGGTAACAAACGAATACTTCTCAACGACAGTCAAAAAATGCGATTGTCTCGCTTGGGGAAACGCTTAGGCAGAAAAGTATTGGAAGATGCCTGCTGTATCTTTTCCCCAGACACAATACTCCGTTGGCACAGGTCTTTGGTTGCCAGGAAATATGATGGATCAAAAACCCGCAAACCCGGCGGGAAACGAATCACTCCTGAACTGGAACAACTCATCATTCAGATAGCCCGTAAAAACAAGACATGGGGTTCCCGTAGGATCAAGGGACAACTCAAATATCTTGGGTATAATATCTGCCATACGACTATTGATAAGGTCCTTATAAGAAATGGCTATGACCCCAGTCCGGACCGAGGCAGAAAAACAAGATGGTCAGAATTCCTGAAATCCCATTGGGAATCTCTTGCTGCTATCGATTTTTTTACATGCGAAATTTATACTTGGGCAGGATTAACGCGGTATTATGTTCTTGTCTGTATTGATTACTCTACTCGTAAAGTCGAAGTGGTAGGAATATCTCATCAGCCATATGGAGAGTGGATGAACCAAATGGCTCGCAATCTGACTGACTCCTTTTCAGGCTTTCTCAAGAACAAAAAATATCTAATCCATGATAGAGACCCTTTGTTTAGCAAGGAGTTTCGTCAAATATTAAAATTCTCCGGTGTTAGGCCAATTCGAACGCTTCCCATGTCGCCCCATTTGAATTGTCTGATCGAAAGGTTCGTCCGGACCATAAAAAATGAGTGTCTAAATCGGATGCTTATAAAAAAGCGGAAAATTTGGGGAAATAGCCTCTGACAACCGCTCTTTTTTGCAGTAAGTTACACTGCAACCGCAGTGTTTTTTACTGTTTGGAGATTATCTTAATGCTTGCTAAACTATTAGGCTCTAAGTTGAGGTCAAAAATCATTGGTTGGATGTTCTCACATCCAGACGAGATATACTTTGGACGACAACTGGAAGAGATTCTCAAGGAGGATTCGACGAATATCAGCCGTGAACTAATACGGCTCGCCAAAATGGGGATTTTGACATGCGAAACCAAAGGTCGACAGAAACATTACCAAGCGAACAAAAGCTGCCCTGTCTTTGCTGAATTGCAGGGACTGGCCTTAAAAACTGCTGGCATGGCCGATGTATTGAGTGAAGCTTTAAGGTCTTTATCGAAAAAGATAAAGGTTGCATTTGTATACGGTAGTTTTGCTGCGAACTCTGCAAAGGCGGCCAGTGATGTTGACCTGATGGTCATCGGTAAGTGTAGTTTCGGCGAAGTGGTCGAAGCACTGATGCAGGGGCAGGAAAAACTCGGCAGAGAAGTTAATCCCTCTGTTTATCCTGTTGACGAATTTCAGAAAAAAATAGCGGCAGAACACCATTTTCTTAAAACAGTTCTCACAGAGAAAAAGATTTTCTTAATTGGAGATGAAGATGAGCTTGCAAGATTGGCTCACAAATAGTTGGCTCGTTGAGCATAAAACCAGCCCGCAGGAAATTGCAGACCTGTTAGGTGTGGCTGACCGTGACTTGGAGGATTGTAAATCTGAAGGTCTAAGCGCCGACTGGCGAATGAATATTGCGTATAACGCGGCCTTACAGGCAGCTACGTCGCTTTGGCTGCTGCGGGATACCGGGCGACACGTGATGCGCATCATTACAGGGTTATTCAGTCGCTGGCTCATACTATAGGCGCTGATATAAAGCTTATCGCTCAATTTGACCAGTTTCGCAAAAAACGTAATATCGGTGGTTATGAACGTGCCGGCCTGGTGAGCGACGCTGAGGCTGGTGAAATGGTTGCATTGGCGCAGCGGTTGCGTAAAAAAGTAGAGAAATGGATTCGTACAAATTACCCGCAGTTATTGAAATAGGTTTAATGGATTGAGTCAGGCAAAGCATTTTAATTGAGAGCAAAATGGCAAAGAAATTACCGGTCATAATAGACAACCGTAGCGGCAACACCGTATTACAGGCACTTCAACAGCTTTCGCCTAATCTTCAGAAAATGGATATTGCCACTGGTGTTTTTGAGGTAGGCTTGTTCTTTCTGATAAGGGGCAGTATAATATGACCACTCATTTTATTACAAATCAGGATAAATTTCTTTCAGATGTAATAAAGAACGTCCTCCCAAGCTCAAAAAACCTTTATTTTTTAGTCGGCTACTTTTACTTTTCCGGTTTTCAGGAAATTTATCAGCAAGTTGCTGAAAAAAATCTAAAAATCCTCGTAGGCTTGGAAATTGAACACGATTTAACCAATAAAATCAAGGAATTTGAGATTTTACAAGAAACCAATCTGTCTCGTGGGCAGGTCAGACACAACTATTACAATTCCCTTGTCCAGCTTTTCAATGAAACTGATTTCTTTGATTCTGAGGGGAAAAAAGAAGCGTTCAAACTGTTTTTGGCGAAAATTGAAAACGGTACTTTAGAATTAAGAAAAACCATTCATTCAAATCACGCCAAGCTTTATATTTTTGAGAACAAGGAAGAATTCAATCAAGGCGGTGAATATCCCGGAACTGTTATTACCGGTTCAAGCAATTTAACCCGTTCAGGACTTAAAAGCGGATTTGAAATAAATGTCATATCAAGAGATTCGGCTAATTACAACGAAGCATACAAAATATTCCAGGAACTCTGGAAAGATTCAATCACTATCGTTGACAGAAACAATATTGATGATTTCTTTTATAATGTCATTGAAAAAGTCTGGGTGGACAAGCTTCCAAAACCTTACCTTCTTTTTGTCAGAGTTCTTGACGAATACTTCAGACAATATAATGTGGATACTCTCAGGCTGCCGGGTGGAATTCCAAATGTTCTACTTGTTCTCGATGCAAATGATAATAATAGTATCGTCAAGACATACATCCATGCACAGGGACAAGTAATTTGCCAGCATGACGGTAACTATGACGATGATAGATACTTTTATCTACACGACAGGCGCAACAGTGTGCGCGAACTTGTTGACACTTCCGGCAATGTAGTCAATTGCTATTACTATACGCCGTGGGGCGGTATAACCAGTCAGGAATCCGATGAAACTGTTGATGACTGGTATCTCTTTGCTAACTACTGGGGCGACCCAGAAATTGAATCTTATTACTGTGATGCCCGCTGGTATTATAGCGGCAGGTTTATGAGCAGGGACCCGGTAAAAGGCACATTCAAAGACCCGACAAGTCTGCATCCGTATATGTATTGCCTGAACGATCCTGTCAACCGAACAGACCCCTCTGGGCGGCTTTGGGGCGCATTAGCAAGGGCCAGGCGCGTTGTTAATGCAGCAAATGTAAGAAATGTATACATGGCTCTTATACTGAATTCTGGCAGGGAACTATTAGATGTCATACCGTCTTTAGTTGTACTCCAAGCTCAAGTTGCCAGCTACCTTGACCCCAGTAAAGTTTCAGATTTAGACCCCGCTAAAACTCACCTGTATTTTGCGCAATGGAGAGTCACACGTAGTCAATGTGCCACGAGCAGAGAAGGGGCTGAACTGGCGCTTGTAAGGAAAAAATAGCAATCCAGTCAAGCTTGAAACAGGGGGAATTGCACATGTACAATGCTGTCACAGGTCCGTTAGGTGCTATTTTGACCTATGGGGGCGGGAAGATGTTGCAGTCAGGAAATATGTGGGGCTTTGTTGCTCTTGTCCCAGGAGTTGCTTTGGATGCGATCACCGTCTATAATATCAACAAAATCTTTAAGATAGGTGATAATGCTGAGATGGGTATTCAATCGTTTTGTGACTGTAGTGTATTTGACAAAAAGTAAGACGAATTGTTTTTGTCTGATTGAATATTAGGTGTCAAATGATTATGAAAGAGATAACATTTTCGAAAGAAGTGATCAAAGGAAATGCAAGATTGATAGTTTTGTTTCTACTGATCAGTTTACCTTTTATCTTGATTTTGCTCTTTTTATTGTGTGGTTGGGACGTTAAAGAGATTCTTTCGGTCACTGGTTTTACCTATTTATTTGTATCGTCGCTTCTTACTTTTGAAATCTTGCTGGGCGCCAGAAAACAACGTAATACCAAGTTACAACTTTCTGAGGATAAGTTGATCAAATTAGAAGGCAAAAAAAATACGAGTTTGCTATGGCAGGAAATATCAAGAATTAAGGTTTTGAAAAGGAAATGTGGCGAGATTCATAAAATCATAATAGGTCTAAGCAGTGGAAAGTCTTTAGCTCTATACGGATTCGAAGACATGAGCAATCTCATCAACCTCATAGAGGAAAAAGTATCAGATTCTACTTCCTGGCGCACTAAGACTTTGTTTTTAACAAGGATACGAGCTATTTGTCTGGCTGTATTGCTGTGGTTGATTCTATTGATGTTGATATACTTGTTGAAGGTTCACACAAATTTATTGTAACAGGTGCACCTTCGTAAACTAATAGGGCTGGCTATTTTGGGCCAGCCCTTACTTTATAGTTTTCTAAGCCGGTAATTGAGATTATCCCGTTTTTCAATTCGAGTGCTCTCGGATTTTACATTTTCCCGCAAATATTGCCTGAACAGTTTACGAACTGTAGCCTTACTGACATTACGCTGCCTGTACCAAGTCAATGTATCATTGACATCTTTCCAGTATCGGGTCTTTTCACTTTTCCGCAGCGGGATAGGACGACTTATGGCATTGGCCTTGCTGATAATATCCTGTTCAATATAAGGTGTCAGGTCAAAGTCTTTGCCTTCGATTTTCAGTATTTTGAGGTGGATTGCATCTTTTTCTTTCTGCGTTGCAGCGGCCATTAACTGCCTTTCATATACATCGCCGGCCTTACTGACCTTCGCTCTTTTCTCTCTCTGTTTGATATACTGCTTGTTCTGCTCCGCGAAGGTCTGTTCAGCAGGTGTCAATTTTTCACCTCGCAGTTTTTTGTCAACGATTTTTCGCAGTTGCAGAATTTCACGCGACCGCTTCTGGGTGTTTATCTGAAAAGAGGTTGTGGCGGGGCATATGCCGCTGAAAATCCGTGTGTCGGCGGTTCAGGATTTACATTGTGAGCGCTGCAGCTAAAGAGCTGTTATAATTGCAGTTCTTTGACGGACTTTATGAGCCAATCGTACCAGTCGGCCATACCGGCGCCGGTTTTTGCCGATATGGGGAAAATCTCGATGTCCTTATTTAATTTGCGGGCATCGGTTTTGGCGCGTTCGATGTCGAAATCGAGCTGGGCGGCCGATTCGAGAAGGTCGATTTTGTTAATCAACATCACCTTTGACTTTGCAAAAATGCCGGGATATTTGGCGGGTTTGTCGTCACCTTCCGCAACTGAAAGAACGACAATCTTTGCAGTTTCGCCCAATTCAAAAGCCGAGGGACAAACCAGATTGCCGACATTCTCAATAAAAATCATGTCCAAATCGGCGATGGGTAAATCCTCCAAAGCAGAAGCTATCTGGGCGGCTGATAAATGACAAGCACCGGCAGTGTTTATCTGAACGACCGGAGCTTCAGTCGCTTTGATTCTTTGAGCATCGATGTCGGTCTGAATGTCGCCCTCAATAACACCGATTTTAAGTTTGTCTTTCAAATCGGTTATTGTCCTTGTAAGAATTGTGGTCTTGCCGGAACCGGGAGACGATATCATATTCAGGCACAATTTTTTTTGTTCGGTTAGGAGCTGGCTGTTTTTAAGTGCGTATTGTTCGTTTGCACTGAGGATTTTTTTGCCGACTTCAACTTTTTTTAACATTGCACTACTCCGTTTCAAATTCAATCTCTTCGAGTATTAAAGGTGCATCCGGCAGTAACTCGAAGCTGCTGCTGTGACAGTTTGGACACAGAGGGTGATGAATCTCAAAATCGAAGGTTTCGTTACAATCTTTGCAGGCGGCTTGTATCGGTTTATGCTCTACCTGCAGTTTGATGCCTTCACAGATTGTGTTTTTGGCGATGGCCTCGAAAGCAAAACAAAGCACTTCATCATTGATAGCATTAAGCGTTCCACAACTGATTTTTGCAGTCAGCGGCGTTGCGTTAAGCTTTTCAGCCTCGGCGGAAATAGAAATCAACAGACTGTGTGCAACCATTGTCTCGTGCATCAGCATATCCTCGGAAGCTGGTCTCCATAGGGCATCTGAACGATTCTTCGACCGCCTATTTCGGTTTCAATTTCCACCACAGGGGCATCGTGGGTTTTCACTACCTGGCCAATTATAGCTGCTTCTTTTCCCAGCGGATGTTTTCTGCAGATATTCAGGCAATCATCGGCTGATTGCGGCGAGACGACTGCAATGAATTTTCCTTCATTTGCGATGTTTAGCACGTCAAAGCCGAGCATATCGGCTGCCGCCTGTACGGTTTGATTTACAGGAACATCATTCTGGCGAACTTCGATACTTAAGCCGGTGGCTTTTGAGATTTCATTAAGTGTGGCGGCTAATCCGCCGCGCGTGGGGTCGCGCATAAATTTTACGCCGTTGAAGTTTGTGAGCAGTTGACCGATTAAGTCGGCCAGGCCGGCGCAGTCGCTTTTTAACTGTGACTGAAATTTCATACCTTCCCGCTGCGAGATAATTGTCATTCCGTGGTCGCCGATTGTTCCATTTATAATGATTTTGTCAGCGACGGCGATTTTGCTTAAGTCCAAATCGATATCGGGTAATCGCACGCCGATGCCGGCGGTATTGATAAAGATTTTGTCGGCTGCGCCTGCTTCAACGGTCTTGGTGTCGCCTGTTACGATATTTACGTCGTTTTCTTTTGCGGCCCGGCTGACGCTGTCTAAAATTTTTTCGAGCAATTCAATTTTGAAGCCGGTTTCAATTATCAGCGACAATGCCAGTGCAATAGGCTTTGCGCCGGCAACGGCCAAGTCATTTACCGTTCCGCAAACGGCGAGTTTGCCGATATCTCCGCCATTGAAGAATAACGGTTTGACAACGTAGCTGTCGGTAGTAAAACACAGTGAGCTCGAGGAGAGATTCAACTTTGCCGAGTCGCCCAATTGGGCAAGAGTGTCGTTTTTGAGTTTAGGCAGAAGCAGATTGCGGATTAAATCGTCGCTTAGCTGTCCTCCGCCGCCGTGGGCAAGTAAGATTTTATCGTTTTTGGTTTTCTTCATCAGTTGTTTTTCTTCCATATTTAAACCACGCTGCACAAGCACCTTCGGAGCTTACCATACAGGGGCCGATGGGTGTTAGGGGGGTGCAGTTTTGGACAAAGAGTTTACAATCAGCAGGGTCTATGAGTCCGCAGAGGACTTCGCCGCATCGACAGCCGGTAGTATCTTCAACGGGGATTTCCGTCACTCCAAATCTTTTAAGTGCGTCGAATCGAGAGTATTTTTTCTTTAGTTTTAGTGTGCTTTTTTCAATCATTCCGAGGCCGCGCCAGAGGCCGTCAGCCGGATCGAAGCACTCGGCGATGATTTTTTGTGCGGTTGTATTGCCCTTCTCTGTTACCACGGCGGTGTAAATCGATTTTAGCAGGGGGGTTCCTGCGGCAAGCTGTCTGCAAATCTCGGCAAGTCCTTCGATTATCTGCATCGGCTCAAAACCCGCCACCACGCATGGTCGGGAGAAACTTTCCACTATTTCGGCGAAAGCACCGAAACCGATTATAGCGCTGACGTGGCCGGGACAAAGAAATGCATCTATATTATGATTCTTCTGTGATAACAACGCCCGCATTGCAGGGACAACGAGTTTGTGTCCGCTCATGATAGAGAAATTATCGATACCCTGGGCTGCGGCTTCTTTGACCACGACGGC
>CAZECQ010000052.1:0-14394 GCA_964510545.1 uncultured Pirellulales bacterium
GTCACAAGAAAACTAAACTCTATCCAAAAAACAGCTTTGGGCAACACGCCCTTTAGGCAGGTAAGTATTTTTTTGCAATAACGAAAAAGAAGGCGCGTAGTTCGCTGCCGCATATCCTTAGCGAAGCAGTGGGAGGGGGGGGAAATGGCGATGCCGTGAAATGAAGCAATCCTCGCGCAGGCACCCTCGCCCAGACAGGCTGTGTCGCAATTAGGATTTTGCAGATTTTGCCCGTGGTTTTGAATGAAAAATAAAGGTGAACCAGGTGATTTTTGAATTATGACACAACCTGAGAGGATGAGGCTAATTACAGCCGACGTAGTGCGGTCGGCCTTTGGGTTTGACGAATTGAGCGGGGCGGTATCCGGCTTCGCCGCGACAAGCGGGAAATTTCAATCGTGAGCACTATAGCGAGAGTGTTGGATTTTGAAAAATACCTGGTCTTGCCCCCCTGCTTCTTCTGCATTTTGGTATGGGAAGTTCACAAAGGGCGTGGGCGGTTATCTATTGTGAATTTTTTTGCTCGAGGAAAGTCTCGAGGATTTGTGCGGCGGCGACGGCATCAAGCCGCTTTTTTTTCCTGCCCCGTGTAAAATCAGCGGAGGCTAATTTTTCCTCGGCGCCGAAGCTACTCAGTCGCTCATCCTGAAAATGAACAGGAATATCAACCTGTTCCTTTAACCGCTCGGCAAACTCGAAAACGAGATTAGCCTGAGGACCGATGGAGTCATCCATATTCAACGGCAGACCTAGAACAATCGCCTCAACATTTTCGGTTTGAATGATATCAAGGATTTTTTTGAGCAAACTCTCCCTGCCCTGAATTACCGCCAAGGGTGAGGCGATTGTTTCGTTGTGGTCGCAGATTGCCAGGCCGGTGCGTTTAGTTCCATAATCTATTGCTAAATATCTCATTTTTCAAAACTTCGTATCCTGTACGATTTCTGTTACAGAAATTTTTCGCCGCCGTTTTGTTTTATAAGCTCAAGCAGTTCCTTTATTCTCCGGGTCTGGTCAACATGACATATAAGTGTAGCATCGGGGCTGTGGGCGACAACAATGTTTTCCAGGCCGATAGCGGCGATTAAATGCCCCTCGTCTTCGGTAATTATGATGCTGTCTTTACAGTCGAGAAGCTCGCTTTTGCCGGCGACAACAACGTTATTGTTCCTGTCGGAACTGATAATGTCAGCCAGTGCTGCAAAAGAACCCATATCAAACCAGCGGCAATTTAATTTGATGGCATAGACGTTGTCGGCTTTTTCCATAACGGCATAGTCGATACTGATTTTAGGTAATTTTACGAACCATTCCTGCAGTGATTGCTTTTGATTTGGGCCATTCCAGTCGGCATGAATCTTTTTAAGCGGCTCGGCAGCCTGCGGCAGAAAGTTTTGCAAATTGGCCAGAATTGTTTTGGCCTTCCAGACGAACATCCCGGAGTTCCAGAAATATTGGCCGGAGTCAAGATATTCTTCCGCGGTTTTTTCATCCGGTTTTTCTTTGAATGCTTCGACAGAGTAAATTTCATTTTTACAGTGGGGACACTTGCGCGCATCGACGCATTTTATATAGCCAAACTGTGTGGCGGGGAAAGTCGGCTGGATGCCAAAAGTAATCAGGTCATCAGGGTTTTTATTAACGAAGTGCAGAGCGTCTTTGAGGGCCTGCTGCAGGACCTGGGCCGGCTCCATCAACTGGTCGGCGGTAACAACAGCCATTGTGGCTTCGGGGTCGTACTTGGTAAGAATTGTTGCGGCAAGACCGATGGCGCCGGCGGTATCTCGGACAGCCGGCTCGGCAATTATATTATCAGAAGGTAGTTCGGAGAGATTTTCGTGGACGATGTCCACGTAATTTGCGTTGGTAAGGACAATTATGTTTCTTGTATCAAAGATGGGCGATAATCGCTGGAAACAGCGGCGAAGAAGCGTTTGGCCGTCGAGTAATTTCAGTACCTGCTTCGGACGCCCCTCACGGCTGAGTGGCCATAATCGCTTACCCGTCCCCCCTGCCATTACCACTGCGTAATCCATTACCGAACCCTTCTCACATAGAAAGACATTGTACTTATATAAGTTTATCAAACAAGAAAGTTGGTGTCAACTTCGGTTAAAGGTTGAATCTGCTGTGCTAAATTTTCGTAGCCGTCCCTTCCCATAAGGGCGAAAGTGGCTTCCTTACCCAGTTCGACGGCGGGCTGGTCGTAAGTATTAATGCCAAACAAAGCACCGGCCAGAGAGGTCGTTACTTCATACAAATAAATGAACTGACCAATAGTATAAGCGTTTACCCTATCGAAAAGAATGGTAAGACAAGGCCTTTTGTCGGTCAAAAGTGCATATTCGGTAGCCTTCTTTTCGCTGTTAATCAAAGTGCTCAAATCTGCGCCGGAAAGATAAGCCAGTTCCGCAGCGCAATCGGGAGCCGGGCCTATTCTGAGGTCCTTGTCGAAATTTTCAACCTGCAGAAAAGTAAACAATTTGTCGTTGGGCCCTTCACGATATAATTGCACCTGGCTGTGCTGGTCGGTGGTACCGAGGGCCTTGACAGGTGTCGGGCCAACGTGGACCACACTGCCGGCTAAATCCTTTGCCTTGCCGAGACTTTCAGCCCACAACTGACGGTACCAATCAGCCAAATCCTTAAGGGCATAACTGTACGGCATCATTACCGAGATTGGTTTGCCGTGATTGTAAAAATGGTAGTTTATTGCAGCATTGATTGCTGCGGGGTTTTTGTAAAAATCTTCGCAACTTACCCTTGTGTCCATATCACGGGCCCCTTCGAGCAGCGAGTCTATATCGATGCCGCACATAACCGCGCTGAAGAGCCCAACTGCGCTTAAGACGCTAAAACGTCCGCCAACGCTGTCAGGGACTTCAAGAGACGGCAAATCAGCATCTGCGGCGATTTGTCGCAGGGTGCCACTCTTAGCGTCAGTTGTAGCAACTACCTGATTTTTCAGGCCTTCAGGGCCAAGTCTGTCCAAAAGCATCTGCCGGATAATCAAAAACTGGCTTGCGGTTTCTGCGGTTCGGCCGGATTTGCTGATAACATTAAAAACAGTCTTATCAAGCCTGCCGCCTGCCCAGGCCAGAAATGAGGCTAATTGTGGTGGGTCAACATTGTCAAAAACAAAAAGGCGGGGGCCGCTGCGCTGAGCATCGTCAAGATTATACATATATGGATTGAGCGCAGTCTGCAATGCGATGTTGCCGAGAGCCGAACCGCCGATGCCGAGAACAACGAGATTTTCACATCGGTCTTTTAGCTTTTCAGCCAAAGCATTAACCTTTTTGGAAATTTTGTCCGTGTAAGGCAGGTCTCTGTATGGTGTTTCTCCTGCTTTGCGCTGCAGGTTCAGTTGGGAAATTAACGGAGCTGTCTTTTCGGCAAGGGCGCCCAATTGTTCAGTGGTAATCCCGTCTTCGCTGCCAATAATTTGGGCGACAACATTTTTGTAGTAAAATTTAATCTGCGACTGCGCCATTGATTTTTTCCTTTTGCATACGTTTTACACAACTTTCCTTCGGCCGGCTCACTTTGCGGGTTCGACATTGGTAATCTTGATTACAACCGGATTCTGCCAAGTAGAGTCGTTATAAATTCGCTGAGCACGCACAGCAGTAATATGCAGGCCGCTCTCATCTTGCTTCCAGGTGGCTTTCGGGATGACATCAGGTTGATATTCAAGGACGCGGCCGGATTGGCCCAAAATCTCGACCTTGGTTTTATCGGTGGCCCGGACACTCTTTAGCGTAAAGCTCCTTCTCATTCCTCTCGGCCAATTATTCGACTGGTACGGCCAATCTGAGGACATAACAAAAGCATAAAGTGTCTCGGCGTCTCTGGCACGTGTGAACCAGATGTGTGCCTCGTTGGTTATATGCCAGGGTCGAACATCGTAAATGGCCTCCTGGTTGATAAACAGCCATAGTGCAAGTTCGCGCAGACGGCGCTCCTGCTCAAAGGGGATTTCGCCGTCAGGCTGCGGTCCGATGTTAAGCAGGAGATTGCCGCCTTTGGCGCGGGTCTCGATGAGCATTTGAATCAGGCGTCCGCCGGACTTGTAAGTCTCATTGGTCGGCTTGTAATGCCACTGGGTTCCGAGGGTAAAGTTTGCCTCCCAGGGGCCGGGTATCGGTTGGCCGGGCAGATTCTGCTCAGGAGTGGTCATCTCACCGCGCGTGATGATGATGTTTGGCTGCATCTTCCAGCAAAGCTGTTTGAAGGGCTGGAGCCGGTCGATGCCCTTACCTGTCGCATCAATGAACATAAAATCGACTGGGCCGTAATTGCTCATCAACTCCCGCAGTTGTGTCAGGTCGTGCTTCATCAGTTCGGCGTTGTTCCAAATCTGCACTTCGTCCCTGTGGCGGCTTACATCTTTGCCCTGTTTGTGTAGCAGCCAGAAATCATCAGGCGAGAAATAAAAGCCGACATTGATGCCCTGTTTGTTGAATGCATCGACAATCTGGCGGGTGATGTCGCGGCCATAAGGTGTGTTCATAATATTAAAATCAGTTGTTTTAGTCTCAAACATACAAAATCCGCTGTGGTGCTTGGCAGTAAAAACGACATATTTCATTCCGACAAGTTTGGCCAGGTAAGCCCATTTCTCAGGGTCAAACTTTTTGGGGTGGAATGTTTTGGGCAGTTCGTTGACAAAGCGGTCAAGATAATCATCAGATGCGCCAACCATCGAGTGGCTGATAACTGAGCCAAGTTGCGAATCTACGCTCCAGTGGATGAACATACCCAGAGCCAGGTCATGGAACCACTCTACTCGCTCAGGTTTATTGCCGAGTTTACCTTCCGCTTCGGATGACTCAGGCTTTTTCGCTTGCGCATTGCCCACAGTCAGCAAAACAAACAACATACTAAAGACTACCGTAAGTATTACTGTACTTCGCCAAATGTTTCTCTTAGCCATGTGCCCGTCCTTTCCAAATTGACATCCCACTTTTTTGATTTCGTTCGTTTTTCACATCACCTCCAAAAGATTCTTACATTTTTGAAAGGTTGGCGTATTTTAGCATCAGCGATTTTGTTTGTCCCGTATTAAATTTGACTATTACGATACTGTCCTCGCCCATATCCATAAATTTTTCTACTCTGCCGAGACCGAAAGTCTCGTGCCGTACCAATTGGCCTTTAACAAATCGGGCGAAAGTATCGCCTGCCATATATTGCGTAATAGTTGATGAAGCATTATTTTCCTGTATTGCCTGGGTAAAATCGGTTCCAAGCTCGTAAAGGAACTGCGATGGAATCGTTCGCAGCATTTGGCCGCGGATAGTTCGGTACCGGGCGTAACTTATATAAAGTCCTGATTTGGCACGGGTTATGCCGACAAAAAAGAGTCTTCGTTCTTCCTCGGTTTCGTCTTCATTGTCATTGCTTCTTTCGTGGGGCAGGATGCCTTCCTCAAGACCGACGATAAAGACGTTTTCAAATTCGAGTCCCTTGGCGGCGTGCAGGGTCATCAGGGCGACCCGCTCGCTGGTAGTGTCATAGGCATCGACATCGCTGAACAGCGATATCTGCTGAAGGTAATCGACCAATGATGGCTGCTCGGCCTGGCTATCATAAAGAGCGGTGGCATTGATGAGTTCACTGACGTTTTGGAGGGCGTCTTTGCCTTCGGTACCGGCTGCTTTGAGGGATACTTTAAGTTGTGATTCGTTAAATATGCGCTCGGCAAGCGGTGCGACCGGGCCGTCTACATCTTTTTTAAGCTGCTCAAGCAAATCGACAAAAACAGCAATTTTTGCTTTTGGGGCTTTGGAAAGAGAACCAATCTCCCCTGCTTTTTTTAGGCCCTCGAAGAAAGTAATATTATGTAAATCAGCATAGGTATGGACTTTATTTATTGTTGTTTTTCCTATGCCGCGGGCTGGCGTGTTTATTATGCGCATCAGCGCAATCTCATCGGCGGGGTTGACGAGGACTTTCAAATAGGCGAGCAGGTTACGGATTTCCTTTCTGCTGTAGAATTCTGTGCCGCGAATAATCTGGTATGGGATTTTATTCCGGATAAAGGCCTCCTCGAGGGCCCGGCTCATAGCGTTAACACGATAAAATACCGCTATCTCTTTCGCAGATGCATTGCTATTGATTAATTCTTTTACCTGTTGGGCGACAGAGAAGGCCTCTTCGATTTCATCCTCGAAGGCACCTAAGTTAACATCACTGCCGGGCGGCTTTGTGGGGATGAGAGTTTTTGGTTTTCGGTTCCGGTTAAAGGAAATCAATTTATCAGCTATGCTGAGGATATTGGGTGTGCTGCGGAAGTTTTCTTCGAGCTTGATGACAGCAGCGTTGGGCCAATCACTTTCAAAGGCCAATATATTGCGGATGTCGGCGCCGCGCCAGCGGTAAATGGACTGGTCGGGGTCGCCAGTTGCGCAAATATTGTTGTGTTCAGAAGCAAGTAACCTGGCAATGTTATACTGGGCGTGATTAGTGTCCTGATATTCATCGATAAGCAGAAATCTGAAGCGCTCGCCAAGCTCGGAACGAACTTCAGAAGAGTACCGGAGTAAGCGGGCGGTTTCGAGAAGCAAATCATCAAAATCAAGGGCGTTTTGGTCGCTCAGGATGTCCTGATAGCGGGCGTATATTTTGGCTAATTTGCTGGAGAAAAAGTCGTCGGCCTCGGCTTTGAAAAAATCAGCATCTATAAGCTTATTTTTCAGGGTTGATACTGCCTCAAGCATTCGTGCGGGCGGGAAGTTTGTGGTCTCAATCTCGCAGTCTTTTACTGCCCGTTTGATGCATCTGGCCTGATCGGATTCGTCATAGATACTGAAGTTTGGTTTTATAGCTGATTTGTCGGCGTAGCGGCGAAGAATTCTGACGCACAGAGAGTGAAAAGTGCTGATGTGCGCACCATCAGCGGTGCCGAAAGCAGAAACCCTCTGGCGCATTTCTTCGGCTGCTTTATTGGTGAAGGTTATCGCACAAATATTGTATGGCCGCACCCCAGAGTCAATAAGTGCCGCAATCCGGCAGGTGATTACTCGGGTTTTCCCGCTGCCCGGCCCGGCCAGAACAAGCAATGGGCCTTCAACATGAAAGATGGCTTCTTTCTGCGAATGAGTTAGCTGGTCATACTGCATAAGTATATAAAATATCAAAAATCAAATATCAAAACAAATCAAAAGCAAAAATGCGAAAAATGCGGCAGGAAATCTTATGTTTTGCAGTGTGACAATAGGTGTGTTTTAATGGCTGCATTTTGCAAATTGAATTTTATTTGAGGGTTTGCCCTTGTTGTCTGAACCGCTCTTCCGCCTGCTTGATTAGTTTTTCGAAAAGGTCGGGCCTTTCGAGTTTTATTCGTCCAAGCAAATTTTGTCTGAGGTTGAAAGGATACTGCCGGTCATTAATAAAACTGACAAGTGCAAAAAATCTTAAGCGTTTAAATTCGGGCAGATCAATCCTCTCATGGTCAGAATACATTGACTGGTAAAGGTCATAAATTTCTCTTGCCACCTTTTCTCTGCTGAAAGCTTCGTCGTCATCGTGCATTGCATATCTAAAATAGCCTTCCTCCAGTTTCATCTGTATCCTTTCCTTCGCATCGTTGACGCCCAGACGCTGGATGTCTTCGCGAAAGGAATTCCTGATAAAACTAATAAGTGGTACTTTATATTCTTCCTTCGGGTAGCGTTGCCTTAACTGTTTATAGATTTTTTGCGCCTGTTGGACATTACCCGCGTCATAGAATAAAGTCAGAGCGTTTTCAAGCATATTTCGGTGGCCAATTTTCAGAGACTCATAGGTGCCCTTTTTAGGTATATCTTTGTATTTTTCGAGGACTGCAAGCACGGCCTTGTTATACGGCTCAAGCATTCTCAAATCCGGGCGGGTGAATATTTCCTTTCTTATAATCGTTGATTGAACAGCATCAGAGGATGGCAGGGAGGAAGAATCTGACGGCGGCTGGGAAGGTACGTCATAAGTAAATATTTTTCCATTGCGAAACAGTGCCTGCAAACTATGCGCTACTATACGGTCGGTGTTGGTTTCGTCTATGGAGAACTCCTCTTTCCCGGCTGTCTGCAGCCCCTTGACTGCCCAGTAGATTGCGTGGCTGTCCGCATGCCGCCAATCCAGGGGGAAATGTTCATTGGGGTCATCGAAGTTTACAGGGCCATAGGTTTGATTTAACTGTTGCATTAAGACAGGGTCGAGTTTCCACGTGTTACGTAGATAATATGATTTGGCAAAGATATCGAGTTTTTTGAGAGCATCGGTACCTCTGAATCTGTTTATTACCTCGAAGGCGTTGGGGTTGAATCTGTGAGGATTTTGTCTAAGAGCCAAATAATTGTTGACGAATTTGTTATCATCGGCAAAGATCCTGTCAGCGGATTTAAGGGCTTTAGTCAGCAGTACCACGTTATCATCGGTTGTAATCTGTTTCCATTCGGTTGGCGCTTCGGCAATGGCCCTGAAATACTCGTTATCAGCCGGCCCAAGCAGCGGCTCCATCGACGAGGCCAGTTGCAACTTGTAGTATTCGTGAGCATCATCGGTTACTCCTGCTATTTTGTGCTGGAATATCAGTGCAAGCTGCCGATATAGCAGGATGCTTTTTGGGTTTAATGGGATGCCCTGGTCGCGAAGTAGCTCGTAGCCATTCTTGACCCAGCGCCACCGCTCGAGGGGCTGCGTTGCAGGTATTGCGACGGAAATATTATAAGCCATATTCCAGGCCTGAAACTCCCAGACCATTGCGAAACGAGGCTGTAAGGTGGTAATCCACTCTGCCAGTTGCTTTGCATCGAAGAATTGGCCCTGCTCTTTTAGGTTTTCTGCCCGAATCCACAACATATCCACGACGAGACCTCGAAAGGCGCCCATTGCAACGGTTGCAAACGCCAAAGAAGGTGGGGCATTCTCCAGCGGCTCATTGATTATCAACTTCAATTCTTTCCGCTGTGAATTTATGAAGTCGAGCCGCATTCCAGCGGTAATCAGTAAAACGGCCGCAAGAATGATGCAAATAAGACAAATTATGGTATCACGCAAACGCATAGGATGTATTTTGTTAAGTGTATTCCGTGTTTTGCTTTGGTCTCGATAAGATATTTTTTCTCAGACTACGATTTTTGCAATTTCTTTGTAGCTGAAAATCAGCAATGCAAACAAAAATAGTAAAAAGGATTTTACGCAAACAATCAAGGCAGCAGCTTGGGCCAATAAAAACCAGCTCAACAGGCGTGCAGGAACAAGGAATTTTGTGGGATTAAATTTATCAAATTGCGGAAGAAGCTGAATTATTGGCCTTATAGTATAAGAATATACGGTGCTTAGACTGTCACTTAAGTAATCAAAAGAATCGATGAGAAAACCGCTGATAGTTCCGGTAAAGAAAACTACAATGCAAAGCAGTAAAGCCACGGGGAACGAGAGAAATGTAGCGGTCAGCGCCCCCAGACAAGCGAGGAAAATCAAACGAAACAAAATTAAAGCTACGGCTCTTATAAAATTTGCTGTGAAGGTGTCGGCTTTGTATAGCACCTCCATGCCGTCTTTAGGTGGGAAAATTACAACTGTATTGTTAAGCGGCATGTTCTGGAAGGCAACGGCCAGATAACCGTCTTCGGCGACTACTTCTGCAGGAACCTCTATTTCGTGAAAAGTCCTGATTGAATGCTTATGCTGGCGGTCATAGATGGGAGTTTCGAGCATACCTAATGATAATCGGCGATAATCACCTGCAAACCATCGGCCGTAGATGCTCCTGTCAGGCGGAGTTACCGAGATATCATACTTGAACCTTATAAATAAACTCTCCTTTGGGTCGAGAGGTTTAACATTGTGAAATTCCCATAGTAAATCGTGACCGACATCGGCGGCACGCTTTGCAATTTTCTGCCGGTTGGTTAATGCAGCGATGATTTTTTTACGGGAGAAGTTCTCAAATAACTGGTCGAGCTGGCCTTCCTTTTCAAGTTTTTCATAGATATCAAGCACCTCACGGGTCACATCGACTTCGGGAGGTGTTAGGGAGGCCCTTGCGGTATAAAACTCATTACCGGCCTGGGCAAGCTCAGCTTCTGTAACATCTGAAAATTTTGGTGTGTAAATAACAATAAGATAAATCGTTGCAGAAAAGAGAACAAGCAGGGCTATGTCAAGTAATACCACACCAAGTAATTTGCCAAGCAAAAGCTGAAAACGTCGAATTGGTTTTGTCAGAACAGTATATATCTGTCTTTGGTCAAGGTCACTGGTTATCGAATAGACAGAAACTGCAATAGTGAGCAGACAAAGCAGGAGACCGACCAGTGAAAGCCCATAGCTTACAAAGGTTTGCAGCCGGCCTTTGAGGGTGCCGTCGCCTGTCGTAACAAAACCCATCACAGGCAGCAGAACAAGCAGCAGAATTATAAATACAGCGGCGATTTTCAACCGCAAGGCCTGCTTTATAGTATTTACAACAATGGCCCAGATACTACGCATCGCTGGAATCTCCCTGACGATTGTCAGTTTTCTCTTCATCCTTTTCTTTGGGTTTGGAATGAGATGTGAGTTGGTCTAAAATGCTTTTTTTGATTTCTGTTTGCTCTAAAGGTTTGGGTTCAGCAGGTTTTGTTTTAGCCTTTTCATCCGTCATAGCTGTTTCAGGCTTGGTTGGAGTGGTGGTTTGCTCACTCAGCGTGCTTAGGAACTGTTCATCAGGTTTGGCTTCGGGACTTTCGGCACCCACAACCTGTTCGGTTTTAACCGGCTCAGCAGCTCTTTGGCGCGGTACCGACGCAGAAACAAGCTTATCGAGTATGCCGGCACGCCGGGTTTGCTCGGTAGATTCGGATACAAGAAAATCACTGATTTGCGTCGTATCACCGGAAACAACGCCGCTTGTCGGCCTGCCCTGCTGACGTGCCTGGGCAACGGTTTTGATGAAAAATGTCTCAAGCTTTTCCATCGGGGAGGTAACCACACAATCAGCCTGTTCGGCCTGGACTATCTGCGTTATCTTCTCAACGGTGGTATCGCTGATAGCACCGGTGGTAAATTGCCTTTTGTTCGTTTGCAGGAGCAGCTCCTTGACTTTGCCTTCAGAATGGATTCTGCCGCCGTATAGAATTGCAATTCTGTTGCACACATCTTCGACATCGGCAAGCAAATGACTGCAGAGCAAAACCGTCTTTCCTCTTTTTGCAAGTTCCAGGATTAGGTCCTTTATCTGCCTTGTTCCAATAGGGTCAAGACCGGTGGTTGGCTCGTCGAGTATGAGCAGGTCGGGATCGTTTATCAAGGCCTGAGCCAGTCCAATTCTGCGTGCCATACCTTTTGAAAATGTCCCAACAGGTCTGTTTGCAACGGCTTTTAAGCCGACCATATCAAGCAGTGCTTCGATTCTAATCTTACGTACTTTGGATGGCAAAGCAAATAACCTGCCGTAAAAATCAAGGGTTTCGCGGGCGTTTAAGTATTTGTAGAGATACGATTCTTCGGGCATAAAACCAATTCTGGCACTGACTTTTGGGTCGGCGCCGTCACCGCCGAGGACAACGGCCTTTCCTTTTGTCGGATAGAGCAGGCCGAGCAGCATTTTCAAAATTGTTGTTTTGCCTGAACCGTTGGGGCCTAAAAGACCGAAAACCTCGTTGTAGCAGACCTGCAAATCCAGGTCGTTGACAGCGTAAACTTTGTCCCTGCCCCACAGGTCGGAAAAAACCTTTGTTAAAGAAAATGTTTCTATAGCATACTGCATAAAGTTAGAGGCCTAAACTTTTGTAATTGGTTCGTGGTCGAGCTCTTCACCGTAGCGAACAAGCCGGGCACTGTTGAATACAACGATAAGAGACCCTGCGAAATGCAGTATAGCAGCATAAACCACCGGTAGCCACGCCGCCGCCGCCGCCGCCACACCAAGAATGATAAACATAACTCCAAAAATGAGGTTCCAGTTGATAACGGCTCTGGTTTTTCTGGAGAGCTTAACAAGGAACGGCAGCCGTTTGAGGTCGTCGCTCATCAAGGCAATCGAGGCGGAATTTATGGCCACATCACTCCCGGCGGCCCCCATAGCGATACCGAGGTCACCTGCCGCCAGTGCCGGCGCATCGTTTATACCATCACCAACCACCGCAACAGTGTGTCCATCTTTCTTAATCTGCTCGACAATAGAAAGTTTGTCCTGCGGCAGACAATGTGCCTTAAAATCGGTACAGGCCAGCTCTGCGGCAACACGGTTTGCGACCTCGCCGCGGTCGCCGGTCAGCATAGTTACTCTCTTTATGCCTATATCAAGTAACTCGCTGATGGCCTGGCGCGCTTCGGGTCTGGTCTTGTCCTGCATGCCTATCCACCCAATGCACTTAGAATCCTTTGCTACATAAAGTGTGCTGAATCCCTGCTCCTCGTGCAGGGCCGGGTCGGAAATATTGCTCATATCGACGTTGTTTTCTTTAAGGAATGTGTCTCTGCCAACCATGATTTTTGCAGAATCGACTGAGGCGGTAACCCCTTTGCCGGGTGTTTCCTGAAAGTCGGCTGTTTCACTTAAAGAGATGTTTGCCTCCTTTGCGACTTCGAGAAGCGCCCTTGCAGCGGGGTGTTTGCTCATATGTTCGGCCGAAGCCGCCGCCGTGAGCAACTCAGCAGGTTCGATATCTTCAGCGGGTGTAAGCTTCGTTACATATAGACGGCCGGTCGTTATCGTTCCTGTCTTGTCAAATACCATTGCTGTCATCCTGCCGGCAATCTCAAGGTCGGCAACATTCTTTATCAGGATACCCAGACGTGCCGAAGCCGATATTGCCGCAACCATTGCGGTTGGTGTCGCTAAAATCAATGCACAGGGACAGGAAATGACAAGTATCGTAATGGCCCGGTTGATATCACCGGTGAAAAATAAGACTATTCCTGCAATCATCAAAATCGTCGGCGTGTACCACTTAACATGACGGTCAATTATCCGCATAATCGGTATTTTGGTTTGCTCGGCCTGCATAATTAACGATTGGACTTTGCCAAGGGTCGTATCTTTGCCGGCTTTGGTTACGATGATGTCCAGTGCGCCGGTAAGATTAGTTGTGCCGGCGAATACCTGCATTGACGGAACCTTATCGACTGGCAAAGATTCACCGGTTATCGAGGCCTCGTTGACGGAGCTGAGTCCTTTTATGATTTCACCGTCGGCAGCTATGTTATCACCCGGCCGAACGCGGATGCAGTCGCCGGGCTTTAGGGCACTGACTTTTACCTCTTTTTCACCGCCCTGGCTGTCAACGAGATTTGCTTTCTTGGGGGTGAGTTTTATCAGGGATTCGATTGAGGTACGAGCGCCAAGAGCGGTGCGAGTTTCCATCAACTCACTTAAAAGCATAAAGAAGGCAACAATACCGGCGGTAACATATTCCTGCGTGGCAAAGGCGGCAAGTATCGCAAGGGCCACAAGTTCGTCCATATGCGATTCTCTTTTTATAAGACTCTTTATTGCGTGCAGGACAATTGGTGCACCGAGCAGTACGGCGGCGGCCATTGCCAGCAATTCGGTGTTGAAACTGTCGGTGCCGTAAATAAACCTGGCGATGCCGCTGTTAATCAGCAGCATTCCACCACCCAACGTTCCCAGCAGGGCCATACTTATGCGAAACTGCCTACCGTGAGTATCTTCGGCGGCAATGTCATGTTTGAAATGTAAATGCTCGTGGGCCATAATCTCGTATTACACTTTCTAAATCTCGGATTTGAATAATTAATTTTCCTTATCAGATTTCGGTTTTATCTTTGGGTCTCTGTTTAATTGAATCCGGATTTCCTTACCTTCAGCACCTTCGGTAGATTGGATTATCATTTTCTCATCAACATTATCAAGGACATGTTCTATTGCATCCTGATAAATTTGATGAACTACAAGTTCGGGCCTCTTGCGGTATTCCGGCAGTAATTTGTGCATATATTCGGCGTTTGCTTTGGCTGTCTCGACGACCTCTGTCCGGTATGCAGTCGCATCGGTAATTTCCTTCTGCTCCAGACTTTCGGCCTCGATAAGTGCGTTTTCAGCGTAAGTCTGAGCTTCTTTGATAATGGTGGCTTTTTGCTGACTTGCGCTTATATTCGCCAGAAAAGCATAATTTACCTGGCGAGGCCAAATTACCTCAGTGAGCTTTACCGATACGACTACTATGCCGCTGTCTATTTTATCGAGTTTTTCCTGAAGCAGCTTTTTAACGTGTCTCGGTATTCTGTCCGTACTGCTTAGCGCCTCATCAATAGTGTAATTGACCATTGCGGTTACCACCGAATCCTCAACCAGATGCAGCAGCATTGGTGTTACGCTTTTCTTTATCGCGTCAAAATAAGGTTGGCCCGGCTGAATATCCTCAATATAAACATTTTTGAAGAAGCGTTCAGGGTCATCAA
>CAZECQ010000053.1:0-14301 GCA_964510545.1 uncultured Pirellulales bacterium
CCTTTTCACTCTTCTCGCTTTTTTTGCTTCTGCTGTGCTCGCTCCTTTTGATTGCAACCAGATTAACGTTGTACTTTTGGCGCAACTGCAAATCCATAACTGTCTTTCCGTCAAAGCTGGCCGGTGATTTAATTCGGGCAAGACTGTAGCCCGGCGCAAAATCGATTTTTTCTCCGATTTGCGGTGCGATAAGTTTATATGCCCATCTCTGAGCCGATTCAATCTCCGGATAGATAACCTCGGTAGCTCCCACCTTTGAGAAGACCTCTCCTGCAATGAGGTCTTCGGCCCTGGCGTATATCTGCTTTACGCCCATCTGCCGCAGATTTACCACTGTCAAAATAGCAGATTCAAACCCCCGGCCTGTACCCTGTCCAATACTTATGATAGCAACATCAACCCTGTCAACACCCTGGGCTTTGAGTGCCTCCTCATCCGTACTGTCCAGCCGAACGGCGTGACTTACCTGGTCGCGAATCAGTTCAATTTCGTCTCTATTTTTGTCAATTGCAATGACTTCAGCGCCGCTCATCGCCAGGGCGATGGCCAACTTTGTGCCGAAACGTCCCAAACCTATTACAGCAAACCGTTTCATAGTATTGCTCCTGTCTATCCGACAATTATCGCTTCATCGGGATAACTGTATCGCACCGGTTTCAAATTAAATGTCAGTGCCGCCAAAAGTGTTAACGGCCCCAATCTGCCAATAAGCATTGCCATAATGATAATCAATTTACCGATATTTGTCAAAGAAGGCGTTATTCCTGTGGTAAGCCCGACCGTTCCCAGTGCCGAGGAAGCTTCGAATATAATGTCGGACATAGTAAAACCGTTTGAGTTTTCGGTAATGCTCAAGGCTAAAGTAGCTATGAAGAGTACCACAACGAAAAGCAGCGTAACGGTGATGGCCCTTCCTACAACAACTATTCGGACGGAGCGTTGAAACATTTCAACTTCGGGGCGTTTGCGGAGTGCGGCAATTGCTGTCATCACAACAACGGCTAACGTTACGGTCTTGATTCCGCCGGCGGTTGAGCCGGGCGAGCCGCCAATGAACATAAGCAAAATCAAAACAACTCTGCTCGAAGGTGACATCGCCGAGACATCAACGGTATTGAAACCAGCTGTCCTCGCTGTAATTGACTGAAACAATGCACCAAGAATACCTGAAGGGTTTGGGTTTGCAGCGTTGGGCTGGGATGCATAACGCTCAAACAACATAACCGCCAACATCCCCAGCACTATCAACAGGGCACTTACACTAAGAACTATCTTGGATTGTAGCCGCATCCTTCTCGGCGCTTCCATCGAAAAGCGGTGGTGTCTGCTGAAAAGCTTTTTGAAGAACCGCTTTACTTTATCGGCTGCAATGTTAGACAAATCGTAAAGCACACCAAAGCCAAGCCCGCCCAGAATTATAAGGGGGCAAATCACCAAATATATTTCCCAGCATCTATTGTAGTTGATGAAACTGTTGCTGAACAGGCTAAAGCCGGCATTACAGAAAGAGCTAATAGAGTGAAAGATGCTGCAGAACCATTGCTCGTGTATATTACCTGTGAAGCCAGGTACATTGTTCCACATTCGGAAAACACTGACTGCGCCGGCGGCTTCGATAAAGAGCGTTCCGACGAAAATAAAAGCAATCATCCTGCCTATTTGGCTGAGGGTCCTGGCGCTTAGTAAATCCTGCATCGCCACGGACTCACGCAAGCTCAGCGCCTGGCCCAGAAGCAGTGCGATGACCGCACCAAATACCACTATGCCAAGGCCGCCAAGCTGAATAAGAGTAAGGATAATCAACTTGCCCATCAGACTAAAGTCTTTGCCGGTATCTTTTACGATAAGGCCGGTAACACAAGTAGCACTGGTGGCTGTAAATAAGGCATCAACAAAGCTTATCTCTTCGGCGGCAGCGGCCCTGGGCAGAGACAGAGCAGTAGCCCCTGATACTATCAAAACAAGAAAGCTCGCTATCAAGACCTTGGTTGGGTTTCTTCCCGTAGCCGCCAGGTTCACCACTGTCCTGCAGACCTTTGTGACTACCTGTAAAACCAGATAAATCCCAACGGCGAAATGCCTGACTGCCGCGGTATCGATGGCCCTAAACCATCGGCCTGCTCCAAAGACGGCAATTGCAAGCGCAAGTAAAAGCGGTATTTCGAGCCAGTTTGCCCGCCAGAACTCAGTCTTTGAGGCAGTATTAAACAACCGGACTATTTTTTCGGCAATAAAAACAAAAAGCAAAGCACCTTGAACGGCATATAAAATCTTCGCGGCAAAGAGCGGCTCATCAAAGCCAAATAACATTGCAAAAGAAACCGTCACCACCGCCGCCGTCAAGACATTAACGACTATTAAAACCTTTTCCAATCGCTTGTTTTTGTAATGTACGTACATAATTCAGTGCATAGTGCTTAGCATCTTCTCATCAATTATCCGTGATGAATCAGTAATAATCAATTCTTATTTAGGCAACGTCCACAAGTCCGAGTGAGTCACCGAACTTAGCCAGGAGCGCCTGACGGATATTTTTATGTTTGGTTTCTGTTAACATCGGGTCAGAGCTGACCAGTTTGAATGCGTTTCTTCTGGCCATAACCAGCAGTTCATAATCATCAATTATGTTTGCGATTTTCAAATCCGGCAGTCCATGCTGGCGTGTGCTGAACAACTCACCGGGGCCTCTCAGCCGCAAATCATATTCTGCAATTTCAAAGCCATCGTTGCTTCTGGTCATTACTTCGAGGCGGTTTTTGGCCAAATCGTTCTGGTCCGGGGCAAACAAAAAACAGTATGATTTGTCTTGGCCCCTTCCTATACGTCCTCTTAACTGATGCAGTTGTGCCAGGCCAAACCTATCCGCTCCTTCAATAACCATTATCGTTGCGTTTGGCACATCCACACCAACCTCAATCAATACCGTGGAAACGAGCACGTCGATCTTGCCCTTTCTGAATTCATTCATAATTTGCTGTTTTTTTTCTGAGGGCATTTGGCCGTGCAGAAGCTCAACGGTAAAAGCCGGAAAAACTTCCGTTGAAAGCTTCTTCCATTCATCCGTTGCGGCCTTTATATCGCTATCCTGCTCGGAGCCTGTAATCCGCGGATAAACAAAATACGCCTGTCTTTTGGCCCTGAGGCGCTGGTGTATAAACTCGTATGCCTTTTTCCTGTCGGCCTTTTCAATCCGGCGTGTAATAACAATACCTCTGCCGGGTGGGCAATGCCTGATAACCGAAACATCCAAATCACCAAAGGCGGTCATCGCCAGCGTCCGAGGGATTGGTGTGGCCGTCATAACAAAACAATGCGGCGTAGTTTCCTTTCGCAATTGCGCCCGCTGTTCAACCCCAAATTTATGCTGCTCATCGATTATAACCAGTCCGAGCGATTTAAATTCTATATCCCTCTGCAGAAGCGCCACCGTCCCAACAACAATATCAATATCACCGTTCTTTATTTGGCCAAGAAGCTGTTTCCTCTTTTTGCCGATCAGTCCTCCCGTCAGGCAGAGGCGCTTTACTTTACTGTTTTTCAAATATCTTTCGATACTTATAAAATGCTGGGCCGCCAAAATTTCGGTTGGCGCCATAATGGCGACCTGTTGTTTGTTTGCAATAGCCAGCAGAGCTGCATAAAGCGCCACGACTGTTTTGCCGGAGCCAACATCGCCCTGCAAGAGCCGATTCATCGGCTCAGGTTTAGCCATATCCGCAGCGATCTCGGCAATTGCTGTATCCTGGTCTTCAGTAAGCAAAAAGGGAAACCGTTTTCTGATTCGACCGTCAACTTCATCGCTGCAGGTGCAGGGAGCAGCCAATGAGAAATGCTTAACTTTATACCGGCGAAGCGCCAGACCCAACTGCATCAGAAATAACTCATCATACTTTAATCTGCGCTTTGCTTTTTTCAGCTTTTCCTGGTCAGGAGGTAAATGTATCCAGCCAAAAGCATCTTTTCTACTAATGAGGCTTGTCTGCCTGAGAAACTTTTCATCGTAAAACTCATCAACAAGTTCTTCGAGATTATCGAGCAGGGGCCTGATTATGCGTTTGATTTGCCTGCTGGAGAGTTTGCTGGAGGCGGGATAAACACCGCCGCTGAAATACTCCTCCGGCCGTGAACTTTTTGCATCAAGTATCATGAATTTTGGATTGGTCATCTGTAACTGATGCTTATAAAGTGCGGCCTTGCCTGAGGCTATTATCACCTGTCCTGGTTTTAATTGATTGCGGAGAAACCCGCCGTGAAACCACACAATTCTGCACATTCCGGTATTGTCAGCTATCATCGCTTCAAAAATAGCCGGCCTGCGGAAACTTTGGTAATCCGTTGATTCCACCTGCCCGACAATAGTAACATCAACGTTGGGTCGTATCCGATCTATCTTCACCGGCTCGGGAGCAAAGACCCAGTCCCTGGGAAAATACTCGAGCAAATCGGCCACCGTCTCGACGCCCAACTGAGCAAAGACCTTTGCCCTTGCCGGGCCGACACCTTTTAGGTACTGCACCGGCATTGTCAAAGTAAATTTATTTTGTGTTTTTTCAGTTAGTTCTGTCATTCTTCAAAACCATATTCGCCGAAGAGCTTGACAAAGCGAACATCGCAGATAGGCCTATCGATGATTTTACCCTGTCTTTTTTCACAGACGATTAACTCCTGCACTCCCGCTGAGCCAATCGGCGCCACCAAAAGACCGCTTTCTGCAAGCTGTTCGATTAGGGGCGGCGGTATCTTTGGAACCGCTGCAGTAATCATAATTCTATCGAAAATCTTTTTCTGGGGCCAGCCGCAACTGCCATCACCAATATAAAACTCAACGTTAGCAATGCCTAATCCGCCCAAAATCGCCTGGGCCGACTCTGAAAGCTGACTGAATCTTTCTATCGTATATACCCTTTTCGCCAGTCTGCTCAGGATGGCGGTTTGATACCCGCAGCCTGTGCCAATTTCCAAGACCTCGCAGCCCGAATTAAGCCTTAATTCCTGTGTCATCAGAGCAACAATATACGGCTGAGAAATGGTCTGGCCCACCCCGATAGGTAGTGGGCCATCAGCATAGGCCTGCGACTGATACTGCTGAAGGACAAAATCCTGCCTTGGAACTTCGCCCATCACCTTGAGCACTTCAGGGTCAGTTATATCACGGCCCTGAAGGTCCCGGCTGACCATCCGCCGACGAGCCTCGGCAAATTTATATTCCGCCTGGCTACTTACCATAGATGTAATAATCGCTTTTTGGGCGTGGTTTTGCAAACCAATTTTTGACATCAATTAAGTAGGTTGCCATTACAGGCCTAAATGGTAAAATGTCTGTTAAGTTGATAAACAGATAATCCCAAAAATTATTAAGGGATGAGTAAAACGAAAACAAACGAATATGTTATTAAAGAGCTAACCAGGAAACTTCTTTTCTACCTGCTGGCTGCTATTTTAGGCGGCTGCGTACCGGTTATGTCGCTACATCCGCTTTATACCGAAAAAGATGTGATCTTCGAAGAAAAACTACTGGGCACGTGGCTCGACGACCCCAACGGCCCCGAAACCATCTGGGAATTTCAATGTCCTGAGGAAGCAGAAAAAGAATACAAACTGATTTTCAGCGACGAAGAGGGTAAAAAAGGTTTGTTTGCCACGCGCTTAGTGAAGCTGGGCGGCCGGTTCTTCCTGGATGTTTACCCTGCCAATTTCCCATGTGGGGATATAGAAGACCCAAACAAAAAAGATTGGCTGCCATACAACTCTTTCTTCTTTGTACCCGCTCATACATTTATAAAGATAGATTCCATTGGCTCGGAGTTGAAAATGCGACTAACGGACGATGAAAATATGGAGACACTGCTAAAAGAAAACCCCAATGCAGTTAAGTTTGAAACGCTCGAGGATGACAGAATCGTCCTGACGGCATCGACGAAAGAGCTTCAGGCCTTTGTGCTTAAGTACGCCGATGATGAGAGACTATTCGGCGATGCAATAGTTTTGAATCGTAAAAAAATCAAAGAGCCAACTGACCCGAATCAGATTGAACAAAATGCCGTCGAGCCCAATGATGTCCCAAAAGATAAATAGATAAAGGTAAGAACTGTATGACTTCTCATCCGGAATTTAGGCGCTATCTGACAGATGTTGATACCACTTCAACACACCAGCTCTTTACTGATTGTCTGGTGATCGGAGCCGGTATTGCTGGCCTTCGCGCCGCCATTGAAGCGGCCGAGCGCTGCAGCGTCATCATTGTCTGCAAGGAATCTCTGCAAAACAGCAATACCTACAATGCCCAGGGCGGTATCGCTTTGGTCTTAGACAAAACAGACACCTTCGAATCACACATAGCTGATACGCTTACCACCGGCTGCGGGATAAGTAATGAAGCGATAGTCGATTTAGTCGTTCATCAGGGGCCGCAGCTCATTGAACAACTGTTCGACTGGGGCACTGAATTTGATATGGTTGATAATCATATCGCTACAACGCTCGAAGGCGGACACACTCATGCCCGCATCGCTCATGCCCACGGCGACGAAACAGGCCGGATAATCACAGATTCACTGATAAAAAAGGTAAGACAAAATCCAAATATAAAAATACTGGAAAACTTTTACGCAATCGACCTGCTCACCAACGATAACCAAGAGTGTATAGGAGCAATCGGAAAAGACAGGTGGGGTATGGAGATAATCTGGTCGGCAAATACAATTTTAGCCACCGGCGGAGCAGGGCAGCTATATCGCGAAACCACAAATCCGGATGTCGCAACCGGTGACGGTCTTGCAATGGCTTACCGTGCCGGCGCCGTACTGCAGGACTTAGAGTTTATGCAGTTCCATCCTACGACACTTTATATCGCCGGCGCTTCACGGGCTTTGGTTACCGAGGCCCTGCGGGGAGAAGGTGCAATTTTGCTGGACAGCAAAGAGGCGGCATTTATGAAAGAATACGATGAATCGGCTGAGTTGGCGCCTCGCGACATTGTCAGCAGGGCCATCCTCTCACAAATGCTCAAAACTAAATCAACACACGTTTATCTGGATGTTCGTCACTTTGATAGAAACCATTTTGCAAAAAGATTTCCATGGATTAACGAGCTATGTGAAAGCTTCGATATAGATGTCAGCAGGGATTTGATTCCCGTCCGTCCGAGTGCCCATTATATGATTGGCGGAGTAAAAACCGACAGTAGTACCAAGACAAGCATTGAAAACCTTTACGCCTGTGGTGAGGCGGCCGGTACCGGATTGCATGGTGCAAACCGGCTCGGCAGCAACTCGCTACTGGAGGGGCTGGTCTTTGGCAAAATAGCCGGCCAACAAGCCACACAAAATATCAAGTCAGACATTAAACATCGGTGGATTAAATATCAAATCCCGCATTCGGACCGGACACGCCTGGATGCTGCAGATGTTAGAAACTCGCTACGCTCGCTTATGTGGCGAAACGTAGGCATTACGCGAAGGGCCCAGCCGCTTATCGAAGCACAAGAGATTATCAGCTTCTGGCAGCGGTATGTGATGGACAAAGTCTTTGATTCGCCCCAAGGGTGGGAATGCCAGAATATGCTCACCGTTTGTCTGCTGATGGCACAGGCCGCTAATATGCGTCAAGAAAGCCGGGGGGTACACTTCAGAAGCGATTTTCCCAACTCCGACGATGAACATTTCAAAAAACACATCGAAATCGCACGATGAAAAGTGGAAAACAAACCAAACTTTTGTTATAATAGTTTGTAGTTCTTAACAAAGTAAATAATCAATTGAAAAGAGTGGGTCGGGCGGTCGCCGGTCGTTTTTTCGGCCGGAGGAAAGTCCGAGCAGGACAGGGCAACGGTGGTGGCTAACGGCCACCCGGGGTGACCCGCGGGAAAGTGCCACAGAAAATACACAGCCGAGTCCGCACTCGCTTTGTGAGTGCGGCAGGCAAAGGTGAAATGGTGCGGTAAGAGCGCACCGCGGCGTCGGCGACGGCGCCGGCAGGGTAAACCCCACCGCCTGCAAGACCAAGCAAACTGTTGCTCGGCCCGGGCTATAACAGTGGGTAGGTCGCTTCCGGCACCTATTTCTGCTTGTCAGTACAGGTGCCCGAGAGCCAACTGGTAACAGTTGGAGGGTTCCTTTTTTGCGACTTATCGTAAAATTGGTCCCCAGTCAAGATAAATGGCCGTCCCCTGCCCTTTTGGGCGGGAGACAGAACTCGGCTTACAGACCCACTCTTTTCAATTGATTATTTACTGTGGTCTTTCTCGGCGCCATTCAAGCAAAACGTAAACCCCTGATTATTTGTTTTCATCAATAGCATCCGGTTCTTCGAACTTGCGCACCAGCGAGCCTTGCCTAATCTTGACTGTAACAATATCGTATGTTATGACCATCTGAATTTTGCCTTTACCAAAACTAACATGGTCGAATAGGAGGCCGGCCGGCTCGTGCAGCCTCGACGCCAGTGCGGGCGAAGATTCCAATTTAACCAAAACCGTCCCCATCGCCTGATTAACCATCATCCCACTGTTATTAAGCATTTTATTATCCTGGCTAACCTCAGCGATATCACTGCGGAAGTTTTCCAAAACATTTTTCAGTACTGCTATTCGCCGTGTCCTTTCGTCTGCGTAGGGTTTGTCGAGCACCTCGCTTTCGACAACCATTTCACAGTCAAAGCTAAGATTTTCTCTCGGCGAAACAAACAGTATTTTTGGTTTTTCATCGACGATTAATAAATACTTTCGTTTTGCCGTCGAGTCGTTCTCGTCGAAGGCAACCATATTAAACCAGCTTTTGTAGCCTTTTTTCTTTTGCCCTGCCGAAGCAACAACCTTTTTGCTTTGGCTGAGCAATTCATACTCAGGCAGATTAATCATGCCCAGGACGTCAGCAGCACTACTCATATTCAGGCTTGTGCTATCATAAACGGCATAAATCTGCTCATAAAAAGGAGGTTCTTCCCGCTGAAAATACTCAACAACAGAACAGCCGCAAAACAAGCAGAAAGTAACAAGCAAAAAACAAAAAAAACCGGATAAGAAATTCTCGCCTTTGCTTATTCCTGCAGCTCTCATAACATTGTCCCTTTCCTGTTTAGCAGTACGATTTACACCTGCTTTGCATCAATCCACTTCATCATCCCGCGCAATTGTCTGCCGACGGTCTCCAATTGGCAGTCATAGTCTTTTTTGTACAGCTCGTTAAAGTTTTTCAAGCCGCCCTTGTATTCGGCGACCCATTCCTTGGCAAATTCTCCCGAATTAACTTCAGAGAGTATTTTTTTCATTTCCGCCTTGGTCTGCTCATTAATAATCCTTTGCCCGCGGGTGAGGTCGCCATATTCGGCAGTGTTGGATATGCTGTATCTCATATAGCTAAGGCCGCCCTGATACATAAGGTCAACGATGAGTTTGACCTCATGCAAACATTCGAAGTAGGCGATTTCAGGTTGATAGCCCGCTTCTACTAAAGTTTCAAAACCCGCTTTAATGAGCGACGTGAGACCACCGCAGAGAACTACTTGCTCGCCGAATAAGTCCGTTTCGGTCTCTTCCTTGTAGGTAGTCTCAATAACACCTGCTCTGGCTCCGCCGATTCCGTTTGCCCATGCAAGAGCAATTGTCTTTGCATCACCGGTAGCATCCTGTTCGACGGCCACGAGGCACGGCACACCGCCGCCTTTTTCAAACTCACTGCGCACCAGATGTCCGGGCCCTTTCGGAGCAATCATCACGACATTAACATTCTTCGGCGGAACAATATATTTGAAATGAATATTGAAGCCGTGACAAAAACCAAGCGTCTGAGACGCCGCTAAATTTGGGGCAATCTGACTCTCATAAATCTTGGCCTGAATCTCATCCGGCAGCGTTACTATAATCAGCGCTGCACCTTCCATAGCGGTCTTTATATCGCCAGGTGAAAACCCGTGCTCCTGTGCGAGCTTAAAATTGTCCGTACCCTGCAGTTCAGCCACCGCCACCTCAATACCGCTGTCGCGCAGATTAAGACTATGCGCGTGGCCCTGACTGCCATAGCCGATAACAGCCACCTTTTTGCCTTTTAACGCATCTATCGGTGCGTCCTTTTCGTAATGAATCTTTACGGCCATAACTTCAAATCTCCTTGTTATATAAATGAAGGTTATTCTTACTCATGCTTTTACCACAAAAAGCGAACGTCCTGATTATATTAAAAGCTCTTCGTTAGGCAAGAAATTTAATGGATTGGCGATACGGGATAGAAAATTAAAAACAGGGGGCAGCTCTTACTCGGTTTTGGACAGTCGAACCATAGCTATCGTACCTGTTCTTGCCATACTTTTGATGCCATAAGGCCTGCAAATATTGATAAAAGCCTCGATTTTCTCTTCAGGCCCGCTGACTTCAACCATAACCACCTTTTGACCTATGTCAACAACCTTGCCCTTAAAGGTCTCGATTAAGGACAAAACTTCGTGCCGTTTTGCCGGTGTGGCTGATATGGTTATCAACATCAAATCGCGCGCTACTACCGGCTGGCCTGCAAAATCCTGAACCTTAACAACAGGAACAATCTTGGCCAATTGCTTGCGAACCTGCTCAACAACCCTGTCGTCTCCGACAACAACTATTGTCATCCGGCTCAGATTCGGGTCCTCTGTTCGACCAACAACAAGTGAATCGATATTAAACGCCCGGGCGGCGAACATCCCCGCAACGTGGGCCAGAACGCCGGGCTTATTTTCAACTAATGCACTTATTATATGCTTCATTTTCGCATCTCATTTTAATTATCGATAATCAATTCTCTATACCAGCCTCTCGATTATATCGAGCCCGCTCATCTCATCAATGCTTTTCCCGGCCGGCACCATCGGCCAAACATTTTCTTCACGCTCCACCTTAAAATCAACAACGCAAGGCCTTTTCTGCCCAAGCATCTTCTTAATCGCCTTTGGTACATCGGTTTTTTTATCCACGGTAATACCGACAGCGCCGAGCGCTTCGGCCACGGCTGCATACTCAGGGTTTACCAAAGAGGTTTTCGAATATCGCTTGCCATAGAAAAGCTCCTGCCACTGGCGTACCATTCCCATATATCCGTTATTCAAAATACAAACCTTGATTGGCAGCTTATACTGAACGGCCGTGGCAAGCTCTGTCATTGTCATATTGAAGCTGTGGTCGCCGTCAACATCGATAACGGTCGCATCCGGCACAGCAACCTGTGCGCCTATTGCCGCCGGCAGGCCAAAACCCATTGTGCCAAGTCCGCCGGAGCTTATAAGCTGTCTGGGCCTGCTGAATCGATAGAACTGGGCAACCCACATCTGGTTCTGTCCGACGCCGGTCGTGATAATCGCTCTGCCGTCGGTCTGGCGACAAATCTCCTCGACAACATACTGGGGCTTAATCATCGATGAATTCTTGTCATAGCTAAATGGAAATTTCTTCTTCCATTCGGCGATTTTCTTAAACCACTGCTTTCTCTCGACAAATTCAACTTCTTTAACAAGTGCACCCAAAATAACTTTTGCGTCACCGACGACGGGAATATCCACATGAACATTTTTCGAGATGCTGGCCGGGTCGATATCGATATGGATTATCTTGGCGTTCGGGGCAAAGGTCTTGACCTTGCCGGTAACTCTGTCATCGAATCGAGCGCCAACGGCTATCAATAAGTCGGATTCCTGCACGGCATAATTGGCATAGGCCGAGCCGTGCATACCGAGCATATCCAGCGATTCGGGCCTGCTCTGGTCATAGCTGCCGAGCCCTAAAAGGGTCATTGTTACCGGCAGATGTGCTTTTTGAGCCAGCGCCCTTAATTCTTTGGCAGCATTTGCACTGATGACACCACCACCGACATAAAGCACCGGCTGTTTGGATTTGTTTATAGCTTTTGCAACCATTGAAATCTGCTTGGCGTGGCCCTCGCTGCGCACCCTGTATCCGGGCAGCTTTACCTGGATTGGGCCATCGTTGCTGCATTTTGCGACCTCGACATCAACCGGTATATCAATCAGTACCGGTCCCGGCCTGCCGGTCGAGGCAATGTAAAATGCCTCTCGTATGGTCCGGGCCAGGTCTTTAACGTCTTTGACAATACCGTTATATTTCGTAACAGGCCGAGTAATGCCGGTGGTGTCTGCCTCCTGAAAGGCATCGTTGCCGATAAGCTCTGTGCGGACCTGACCGGTAAGGGCGACCACCGGCACCGAGTCCATCATCGCCGTCGCAAGGCCGGTAACTAAATTGCAGGCGCCGGGACCACTGGTGGCAACCATAACGCCGACTTTACCGCTGGCACGGGCGTAGGCATCGGCCATATGGCAGCCACCCTGCTCGTGACGAGGGATTATAAAATTAATCGGAGCATCGTATAGCTTGTCAAACAATGGCAGCACCACACCGCCGGTATAGCCGAACATCGTATCAACACCCTGCTCGATAAGAGTATCGACTATTATCTGAGAACCTTGCTTAAGATTGGATTTGTCGGCTGAATCAGCCGAAGAACGTGACTTTGTCTTCATTTTCTTTCCTTTTCCTGATAAACATCGTTAAGTTATTCCAGCAAATTACAGCTTCTGCCGGGCCGCTTCAAGAAACCAATCGCTTTTTTTTCAAAAAACGACCGAACTGCTCGAAGGTTCAAAACCCTGCTGTAATCCCGTAACCATCCCCTCAAAGAGGGATGTCTCAGGTTTACATTCGCATGTTTTCACACGAATATAGGGGCATTATACAAAAACTTTTCACTTTTGTCAATTATTTTCGGCAAATTATAAGGCTTTAAACAACATTTTCCGCCTTTTTTAAGCAAAAACAACTGGCTTTTGGTCGGTTTTTCGCTATAATGTTATATTAAAATAAATTTTAGGAGACTTGTTATGTGTGAAGAATGTGGCTGCAGCGAAACCAAGCAGGACACTTTCGAAGAAAAAGTTAAAAACGTAATAGAGGCCATCCGCCCAAGTCTGCAAAGTCACGGCGGCGACATAGAACTGGTAGGCACAGACGAAGAAAACAACGTCAAAGTACGCCTGCAGGGTGCCTGCAGCGGCTGCCCCGGCGCACAAATGACACTAAAGCATGGAGTTGAACGACTGCTCCGTGAAAAAGTGCCGGAACTTAAAGAAGTAATTGCCGTGAACTAAGCAGCACACTTTAACCACCTTTGAACTTTAATCGGGCCAGATAAACGATGGAAGAGCCATCTAAAAAACTTGTCGTGGTTATACCGGCATACAACGAAGAAAAGACCATACAAAACACTATAACCACTCTTAAAGAAATTGGGCCGGATGTCGAAAAGGCGGGCTTCAACCTCCTTATCTATGTGATAGATGACGGCTCAACGGATAACACCAATCAACTTGCCCGCCAGGGCGGAGCCGACAGAGTAATCAGGCATAAAGTCAATACCGGTCTGGGGGCGGCTGTTCGAAGCGGCCTTTTCGCGGCCCGAAGAGACCGAGCCGATATTGCCGTTAAATTCGACGCCGACCTGCAGCACGACCCCAATGACATTGTCGAGTTGATTAAACCTATCTTAGATGACGAAGCGGATATCGTTTATGGAAACCGGTTCGGGCGAATCGAATACAAAATGCCGCTTGTAAGAAAGCTCGGCAACAAGGTCTTTACCGGGCTGATGAGCATGCTGACCAAATGGCCGTTAAAAGACAGCCAGCCCGGGATTCTTGCGGTGAACCGTGATTATCTGGATGTATTCAACCTGCCGGGCGATTACAATTATACCCAGCAAATCCTGCTCGATGCGTATCATCAGGGAATGAGATTTGCCCATGTGCCGGTATCATTTCGCAAACGAACAGCCGGAGACAGCTTCGTTTCAACGAAATACCCTTTCAAGGTCCTGCCGCAGCTTCTTATGGTCATCATCTCCATAAAGCCGATGAAGTTTTTCCTACCAGTGGGTTTATTGTTCCTTTTCATTGCGGCTGGCCTGTTCAGCGTTGAACTTGTTCTGTGGTTCCTGGACAAAACACCCAAGCCTGTAATGCATACAAACGCCGTGCTTGGTTCGGCATTTCTGGGACTGCAGACATTCTTCTTCGGCTTGCTGGCCGAACTGATTATCAGAATGAAGAAAAAATGAAAAACAACAAAGCATCCGATGGAATCACGAAAAACAAAAGACCAAAATCTGTTTAACAGGATTGCAACCGATTACGCAAAAAAAGATGTAACTGCTTCAACCGCTATAGTAAGAAAACATAAGCAAATCAAATCCCTTGATTTTTTACTAAACACAAAAAAAAACCTTGGCACTATTGTTGAAATAGGCTGCGGTGTAGGCGCACCCAGTT
>CAZECQ010000054.1:0-14116 GCA_964510545.1 uncultured Pirellulales bacterium
AAGTGATATCATTGTGCCGCTCTGCACGCATCCAGACAGGCTTCGTTGCAAAACAAAAGACCCTTCCATTTAATGGGATCAGTTTCTATATCCTTTTTGCACCAGTTGCATCTTATGCGTGCGGTCTCTCTGGCCTTTTCAAGGTCGATAATCTGCGGTTCTTCCCTGTTGATGTCGTCAAAGATTATTAACCTGAGACTGCCTTGCCAGATTTCAATTCCGACAGGCCAGCCCTCATCATCCATGGCACATTTTTCGCCGTAGCCTTTGGGCTGAATCCATATCTGGCCGCTTTCAGATAAGAGTTTTACCTTTATCTTAAGCGGCGGTGCATCAGGGCATTGTTCCTTTAAAGTTGTTGTGTAAGTTTCGTTTGACATAAATTTTCCTTTCCACAAACGATGATTAATCCTTTGGTATCCATCCGAGGTCTCTTAGCAGTTCATCCAGGATTTTTATCTCATGAGCAAACTGCCTTGACTGTTCGCCGCCGACATCAATGCTCGTAAGTACATCACCAAGCCGGTCAATGATCTCATCCTTGCTTAACATGGTCATATTGAACGGCTGATACTCATGTTCAGGTGGAGTAATCGTATTGCCGTCCAAATCCTCGTAGTCAACCTGGTCGCCGGCAATAAACTCCTGACCCGTACATATAAATTTGTCCGCAGCGTTTTTTTCGTAGCTTTGCGTGACAAAGCCAACCGTTATTTTTGTGAACTTTTTCATAGACTTAGCCTCTCTTTCTTTATGCTACCTCTTCTTTTATTAACAGATGAGTCTTTAGAATCTCATCCAATACAAGCCCGACAGTATTTATCACCGCAAGGCACGCCCGCTCGATTGTCTTTTTGGATTTCTCTGCATAGCCTTTGACATAGTCATACGAAAAACCAAGATTGACCTCGGGGCAATACATCTGTGCAAGTGTCGCTGCTGTAAGTTCTGCGATTATCTCCTGGCTCGGAACCTGACCGCCTTTAATATCACCTTCAACTCGCTGGTGTGCAGCATGGGCAAGCTCGTGGAAAAATACCTTGGATTCGTGTGAGGCTAAAACTATTCTTTTTGAATCACCCTGGTAGTAACCGTAGTACCTGCTGGCAAAGGTTTGATAACTTACAGATAAACCAAACTGCTCTGCTACATCAGCTAATGGCGGCGGTGTTGCAGGCTCATAAGGCAAAGGCTCACCGTCCGTATCTTCAGCACGAAAGACAGCTATCGCAAAAAAACCTGCAACTATAACCTTTTGGGTTTCTATGCCATCATCATCGGTTTCAGTAATGGTTCTCGCTTTAGGCCCTAATATATGAAATGCCTTCGAACCTTTTTTGACTTTACGGCCAGCATTTTTCCACTGCCTAAAACCTCTGGCATCAGATGTGTCAGCTAAAAACTGTAATACGCGATTACTTATGCTCCATTTGGCCGATGGGATATCACTTTGCGGCGGTATTGTTGCTACTGCTAATGCTTTAGGGATATTGCCTTCCTTGAACAGATCAACTATCCGCTGCAAACATACTTTTGCTTTTTTTGAATCATTCATTGTGTTCACCTCAAAAAATGGGTATCTGATTTCGTACTAATCAATCAGATACCCTGGTTAACATTTTCAAAACTTCAGCTGTTTTTGCTAAGATCGATTTTTGTGACCTTACCGCCCTGATCAATAACCTCAAGAACAGGGGCAATTGAATCGGGGTCTGTCATTATCTCGTGTGTCTTTTTGGCCGCATCTAAAGGACTCTCAGCTCCAATATCAATCATGTAGACAACACGATACAACCCCTTTTCCTTTGGAGGATGTTCTATTCGATAATCTCTACCGCTCATTGTTTTTCACCTCCCTGAACATCTCCGGAGCTATCTGTTCAAGCGGCGCCGGTTTAAAATGCAGGTCACGCTCTATTGGCAGCCCCATCGGCCCGCGAACTTCTTCAAGCTCACTTAACAGGAAATATCCAAACTCCTTTTCATGGCCGAACACCAAGCCAAAGAACCTGAAGTCGATTTCGGAGCCGGATTCCGAGAGAACAGGTTCACCCGAAATAGCGAACCACGTCCAATTTGAGCTTGGTGTAAAGTACTTCACATAAGCAACAGCCTTGCCACCTTTGCCATCTTGATCACCTAAAGCGGGAAGTGTTTCGCGGATTTCCTTTGGCAATAATTTCATCCCGCGAATCTTATTGTTGGCAACGACTTTCTTCGCACGCTCAACAGCTACAGTATTACCTGTTGCGATCGCTCGATTTTCAGGTATGCCGCAGGCAGAAGCTACTCCGCATAAGAAGTTGGCCATGTTTTCAGCCTGCTTTTTTCTGTCAATTGGGTCCGACTCACAGGCAGGTATCGGCGGTGTCAAAATCTCAACCTGGTCAGGTTCGAGCTCAACGACAACTCTTCCATTTTGCGCGTACCATTCCCAATAAGGATATGATACATAATCGACCGGTTCTCTTCCTGCCGTCATGTCGCCGGCACTACCCCTTTGTGTTTGAGCAAAGCCATCCATGTATTTTGCCGCTACTTCTGGATTTGCCGATTCACCATCGCCGCGAAGTCTTACTTTTGCTCCACGGATGTCCCTGTGGAAATTGCCTTCCAAATCAAAAACTACTTTTTCATTCATACCGGCAAACTTCATCCAGCCGGTAACTTTGTTTGGGACTGAATTATCCAAACACGCTTCAATTAAATATTCTGTTGGTCTCCAAGCCATAGCTATCACCTTTTTCCTTTCTTGATAATAAGATGTGTTAATAAACAAAAAGCACATCTCTCGACTTTGAGGAGATGTGCTTTGACGATTGATATTGTGATTTGCATTAAGCGGCTTAGGCAGGTGGTATTACCCGCTCTTTGCTGCCATCCTTGAAGAGTATCTCAAGACTGCTGTCTTCTAAGATTGTCACCTTCTGCCATTTGTTATATAAAGGATACAGCTCTTTTATGAGCTGCTGCCTTACTGACTCATATGGCCCAATCAGCTCATTCCAGAACTCATCAAGTTCTTTCTCGAAATAGTAAAACTGGGTGTCATAACTGTCGCCTTCGAGATCAAATCCGCCTATGTGGAACCATATATTCTCGGAAGACAGATGGTCTCTCGCTTCCTTTGTTACGCACACTGTTTGGTCTACCCATTGGTATTTACCCCTTGGCGGCTCTGTTATTACAGCCATATCTACATTTGAGCTGAACGTTTTGCCATCGGATGTGTGGACTGTTATAGCCAGCTTGTCAAAACAAGCTATTTCGCTGCAATTGATCGAGTGGCAAAGCTTTTCGGCACCTTTTGTAACCTCAACTTTGGTCACTTTCGGTAGCTTCGTCCAACTGTAGCCCATGTACCCATTATCAATAGTAACGGGGACAAATGGCTTGTCCTGAAAATCGCCAAGAGCCGAGAGCAGATGAACGTTGGCCTGGGCCGTCTCGTCCTTCAAATCCTTATTAAAGCACAGATAGCCGTCTTCGATTTTGAAATCTTTCGGCATAAAGACTTCTACAGGCTCGTTGTATTCACCCCAGATAAGACCTGCCCTGTACTGTGGCTCTGCCTCAGACAGTTCAATACCAAGCTCTTTCGCACGCAGATACTCCTCGTAGTAAAGACAGTGGGTTTTCTGCTTCTGGAAGTATTTATAATATTCCAGTTCAATGGCAGCCTTGAGCTGCTCGAAAGCTTCGTTTTCTACAAGCCTTGTTCTTGCAGGCAGCATCAGCCTTATGTCTGTCTGGTCTGCGATATCTACCAGGATTGTAAATCCTGCCTTGTTTTTCCCCGGCCAGTGATCGATTTGAACTACCTGACCATGGAAATTTATAAGCACTCTGCCACTGTACCATGTCGATGTCCAGTCCCTGTGATATTTGGATACTTCTTTGGCTACTTCAATCTTACAGCCGGGATTTGCATAATGGGCAGATTCGCTGCTGCAAAACGGCATCTGGTGACAGTACTTGCCGTCAACAATAACTCGGATACCTGCAAATACCGCGTGCTTTTCAACTGTTCCCATATCCCAGGGTTTTTCATCACGGAATTTCAGGACAGTACCGTTTACCGCTTCTATTGTTTCTGTCACTTCAACTGGTTTTCCTGTCCAGCCATCCTTGTCGATGACAGTCTTTCTATTGCCGGATACAATTTCTACTTCTCTCGGTGCCAGACTGAACAGGCCTACACCGGCAGGGTCTTCTCCTGCTTCCAATTTTTCATCCCAGCCGCTGCCGCCCAAGTCCAGCAGCTTCTGAAAATCTTCGATGCCTGAGCCGTTATCCTGGACTGTTACAGTTTCATCTTTGTTTGTGATCCTCACTTCCGTTGCTCCGGCACGTCTGGCGTTTTGAAGAATCTCAATAATTCTTCCATCCAGTGTCCCGGTGAACAACCGGTCTGCTTTACTAAGCAGTCTTTTGTCAACTTTGGCACAAATTGTTTGATTCATAGTTTCACCTTTCCTTTCATTAAAAAGCGATGGCACGCTTCATTTGGTGAGCGTGCCATCTGGTTAAAATTAGTTTTTACAAATTCTTTAGAAATCACTCTCTCGTCGAGAGCTAATGTGTGGAATTAGTTTATAGAACTATCTACATAAATCTTGGCTGGCCTCTTGGCCAATCCTTATTTTTCGTCGAGGTTTCGCTTCATAATGGCCTTATCAGGCTCTTTTATGTGCGAATATCCCCAGCAAATCTTCATATCCTTATGGACGGAGTGTTTTTGCTGAAAGTTTTTTGTAAGTATCAAAGAGTAGTGAATATAGCGGTATTTAAAAATATTGTGATTTTTTTGATGCCTCAATGCGGTAGTATGGAGGAAAATTTTGGCAGCTTACAATTACGGATGAGAAACTTTTTGTTTGATTCGATATGCCGATAGTGGTATAATTTCAGTGGTTACAAGGAATAAAGTTCAGGTTTTGCAGGAAATCTGAACTTTTTTCTTGCGCATAACTATACGCTTCAGCCAGAATCCAAGTTCACAACCCGTCGTGTAATCAACAGCTACAGTCATTTATTTTCGTAATCTTTCAGTTAAACCCCGAATTTTCAGCAACATTTATAAATTCCACATCCAACACCACTTATTAAGACGTAACCGACGGATATAAAACAGCTTACAGCATATTGTGCCGTCGTAAAAAGTTCGCAGTCCCTGCAAATTGCGAACTTTTCTGAACAGGTTAGTCAGCAGGTTATTGACAATGTCACGTGTAAACTGGATTCTGGACAGGAGCAAATACCTCACGTTGGAAGAGGTAAAGCAACTCCTTAAAACAGCCAGATACCTGGCTCAAACAGGTCTGCTTTACGGCCATTCAATACCTGTCCGTGATTATTTCATTATCCACCTGGCACTGGAAACCGGCTTGCGGGTTTCGGAGATCGCACAGCTTAACTGCGGCGATATCTATATAGATCAAAGCACCGCTTTACTTGTTGTCAGGAAAGGCAAAGGCAATAAAAAGAGGCTGGTTAGATTCAACAGTGAATTCAAACAGCACTATGAAGAATATCTCGATTGGAAAAAGACTCTTGGTGAACCTACCGGCTCGGCTGATCCATTGGTGATATCCAGCCATACCGGCGGGCATATGACATCAAGGGCATTCGAGAAGGTTTTCAAAAAAGTCGCAGCCAAAGCGAAACTGCCCGAACATTATTCGATTCATTGCTGCCGCCATACATACGCCTGTTTTCTGTTAAAGGCCAGCAAATGGAATCTGCGCCTGGTTCAAAAACAATTAGGGCATTCAAAGATAACAACAACACAGGTTTATGCAGATGTTATGAACCCCGAACTGACTAAATCACTGGAAAAACTTTATGTCTGACAAACTCACATATGTTCAATGGATATTGGTAAGAATCGGAAACAGTGAAAAAATGAGAATTTCTAATTTATTAAAGCTGGCATTGGTAGTTTTTATGGCGACTGTGCAAACAGTATCGGCTTTTGTGCCAACTGTGCAATGGGAAAAGACGTTTGGAGGCAGTGAGGATGATATTGGCTGGTCAGTTGATAAAACATCAGACGGCGGATTTATAATCGCAGGAAGTACTGAATCCTACGGCTCCGGCAATAGTGATGTATGGTTGATCAAGACAAATTCTTCCGGCGATATGCAATGGCAGCAGACATTCGGTGGGATAGATGGCGATAGTGGTTACTGCGTACAAGAAACTTCTGATAGTGGATTTGTTATTGTCGGCAACACTATCCCTCGAAAGGTACTGCTTATAAAAACGAATTCTTCCGGCAATCTGCAGTGGCAAAATACGTTCGGTGAAGATTATGGTGATTATGGTTACTGTGTTCAGCAAACCTCTGATGGAGGATTTATTATTACAGGTGCCGCTCAATACATATTTGGAGGCTATAGAGACGTTCTGCTGATAAAAACAAATGCATCTGGTACTCAGCAATGGTTAAAAACCTTTGGCGGTTCCGACAATGATTCCGCCAGTTCAGTCCGTCAGACTTCCGATGGGGGTTATGTAATCGCGGCAAGTACCAGATCATATGGTGCCGGTAACAATGATGCCTGGCTTATCAAGACAGATATTTCAGGTGACATACAATGGCAGCAGACATTTGGCTCAAGCAACAATGACTATGCCAGTGCAGTCAGGGCGACATCGGACGGTGGTTTCATAGTTACAGGAAGTACTGAATCTTTCGGGGCAGGTGGTTCTGATGTATGGTTGATTAAAACAGATTCTTCAGGAATCAGCCAATGGCAACAGACTTATGCGGTAAATAACAATGATTACGGACAAGATATCCAGCAGACATTGGACGGAGGGTACATTATAACAGGTTATACAGATGATGGGGTCTCAAGTGCAATCGATGCACTTCTTATCAAAACAGATTCTTCAGGTAATCAGGTATGGCAGAAATCATTTGGTAATGACGGCGGCGGTAATGACAGAGGTCTTTCTGTCCAGCAAGTATCCAGCTACGAATATGTAACAGCCGGGTGGACAGAGTCCTTTAGTACTAAACAGGAAGTTTATCTGGTAAAAGTTACTGCTCTTGCTGCACATCCCGATATAGATGGAGACAGCAATGTGGACTTTGTTGATTTTGCCAGATTCGCGGCTGAGTGGATGAAAATCGGCTGTGGTCAATGCAATGGGGCTGATTTCACTGGCAATGGCAATGTTGGCATGGACGACCTTGTTGTGTTTACTGATTACTGGCTGAAAAACACTGCAGCATCTGGATTGCCTTCTGATAATTTTGATGATAACCAGATGGGTCCACTGTGGAACCTTTCACAGGATGATCCTGCAAAAACGGCGTTGAATGAAATAAATCAAAGGCTTGAACTGACCTCGGTATCTTCCAGTCAGGGACAGGAGGCCTTATACGTCTCAAAATTTTCTACTGACTGTTCCGAGCCGTTCGGAATTAAGACTGACTTTCATTATGAATATACCGGTTCAGGTGATGCGGGAGTTTCGCTTTGCATTGGCTCCTCACCTCAAAACTATATCTGTATAAACGCCGGATATGAAGACCTGGCTTATTACTATTATGAAGCTATTGCAAATGACCAGATTATTGATGCAGGCGGAGTAATGAGAAGCGCTGCTGATGGTACTTTGTATATATCTTATGATCCCGATACAGACACGGTATATGTCAGCACCACGGGTTACGGCCAGGCCAATGCAATATATTCTTTTGCCGGAGTAATTGCCGGAACCTGGCAGGCAGCTACGGTTGATGTCATATTAGGAGGAGAATCTAACGGAAGCTCATTAAGTTCAGGACAGGCCTATCTGGATAATTTCAAAGCTGACTATGGTGCAGTGTATTTTGGAAATTAAGCCCTGCGGATCATAATTGAATCAGCGATAAAGCTCTTTGTGCCAATTTGTTTTTTGTAAATCTTTGCGTGTCATTAAGTTGTATGCCTGAAAAGACATAGATGCATTACTTTGCATTGCCGGCAAAACAAAACGTATAATAGAAAAAGGAAGAGAGATGAAGATATTACATAAACTGTCAAAGACAAAACAACTGTTCATAATAATACTGGCCCTGGCCGTTGTTTCTCAAAAGGCCGCTGCCGCTACCCAAACTATTCTGCCATTAACGCTGGATGCCTATGTACGTACAGAAGTAGGTGCAGGTAGTGTCTTCAGTGATGACTACCGCTTAAATAATGTAGTGGCATGGGCCGATGACTGGATGTACCAGGATGATAACGGTGATGGAATTCCGGAAGTCGATATTTACGCATCTGCATCAAGTGACATATTGTTTGGGGATAGCTACTGGGGAGCCGGTATAATGTCTTCTGTCTACGCTCATGATACAGTGATGATGGGTGGAGGCGGGCTTGGTGCTTTTGCTATGACAGAGACCGCTTCTAATGGGACATTGACAATCGGCACATCTGAGGCATTACCTGCAGGCAGCGAAGTTGCTCTCTTATTGGATATAAACGTCAGCTTTGACGCATGGGGTGGATTTTATGATTATCAATTTACCCTGCTAAGGGAAGAGCAGATATTGATGGATGCCGGGCTTGGGGCCGGCAGCGGTACTAACTTCAGTGTAACAGTAACAGCCTTTGCCGGTGAAACGCTTTATATTGATTTTTGGCATATGGCTGATGCGACAGCACTTTATGAACCGGATGCATACGCCTCAGCCAATATGAATATTGATATGAGGGTGATCCCTGAGCCTGCTACAATAGTTTTATTCAGCCTTGGCGTATTGAGTTTAATACGCCATAGAAAACAACAGATGTGATGTATAGCAAATGCTGATCGATGCGTATTGAGTCACAGTTATGCACATTTTTTATGGATTATTTCAGCAATGTTTGTTTTTGCCAACTGGCCGTGAATTCTTTTTTGAGCTTTTATTGCCTTCTGGCTCCTATCGTGGCGATAAACATCCTGAATAGAAATGGTCCGCTGTCCGAGAGCTGCCTGAACTTCACGCAGATCATTAGAGCCAAAACCGATTAAAGTTGCGAAGGTATGCCTCATCGAATAATAGCGGCAGAAACGGCCTTGTAATTTCACTTTCAGCAATTTTTTTAACTTTTCAAAAAATTTACGGTTTATAAGCCTTTTTGATACTCTTGACGCAATTTATGCCGCTCCTTACTTATTTTTATAGCATACTCTCGCAGTTGTGTGCCGAAGATTTTTTCGATCATCATGATTGTAAGAAATGCCTCTACATAGACATGGTTGAATAGCCGCTGGAATCGCCAGCGAACTCCCTGTCGTGTAACCCTGAAGGTCTTATGAATCTTTTCGCCGTAAGTTCCTTTTAGAATCATATAGCTGGGCTCATCAGGCTTCAACTCTACCCAGAGATCTTTCGATTCGGTCAGCTTCTTCAAGCTCTCCAAAAACTCCTTGTCCTTCTGTGTCAGTTTCATGTTTTTTCACCATAATATCATTATCTTCCTGCCAGATATCAACAATGCCTCTATGTGCAAGGAATATGATCGCGATAAACCGCCATATAACGTCTTTTCGGCCATTTTCACTAATCGCTGGTATATCCAGCAGATTTACAGAATAGTCCTGAATATGGGCCCGTATATGCCTCTCGTAGCGATTCAGATCAAACTTGTCACGACATTGGACAGTTAAATTCGCATCCAAATCCACTGTCAGGCTATTAAGAGCTTCTACCAGACCTGGCATATCATTTAGATTGCCTATCTGCAGTGGCAGGTCAGCAGAACGGCTCTCGGCTAACATCTTTCGAACACGTTCTGTCTGCTCTTTTTTCCGCTGTCGGGATTCGGCCATTTTGGCCTTAAAATACTCCCGTTCGAACGGCAGAGTATCAAAAACAAACTTTGATATGACTTCACCGCCGCAAGCTTCGCAGTAATACCGTCTTACCCGCAATACAGGCTTGCCGCCACAGGCAGAACACCTTTGAAATTCAACGGTTGGATCGAACTCAAATTCGCACGAATTACACCTGCACAAACTCTCAGCTATCATTGTCAGAGCACTATTGCATTTGGGGCAACGGTGACCTAATAGCATGACAAAGTAATAGAACCGCCTTGTCTTGCCGAAAAAGTTCTGCACCGCCGCCGCCATTTCAAATGCAAGTTTTATTATGTTCATTCTTCAACAAGCCTTTGGTTCTTTGGCGTAAATTTCCGGCCACAGGTTTTACAGTGTCTAATCCTTCGAGTCCCCATAGTTTTAGTTTTCCTGACGCCCTTGCTTACGGTGTCCGTTGAACCGCACCCATTATACGGGCACTTAAATGGTCTTCCTCTTGCCATAGTAGATCACCTCACGGGACATAGAAGGGACATCTGTTTATAAAGTTTTGTTTTTTTCAATGGCCGTCAACAGGTAATGTTGCCTTCTTCGTCAAACTGCTTGTTAAGCTGTTCTTCAAAAGTTAGCCATAAGTGTTGGTACATTATGTTTGTGTCAGCATAGCTGCATAGATCCCTGATTAGCTGTTGCAGGGTAATTTTATTTCCCCGGTAGTCGCCAAAGGCTTTTTCTATAAAGTTAGCTATTTTTCCGATTTTTATCACCCATCTCAATCTTTTAAGACAAAGTCAAGGCCGTAGCCGAGTATCTTCTGGCAGATCAGCATCCCGTCTTTCCAGTTATCGATGTGACCATCGCTTGAAACCAATATTTGTTCTTTCAAGTAATGTTTGGCTATTATAAGGCAGATTATTACCGCCAGATCATAGGGCTTATAAGCAGTCTTGCAGCAGTTAAAGTAAAGCCCAATCTCTTCAGGGTTATTATGAACAGGCTTTCCGTGCTGGTCGTAATGACTTATCTTGCCTATCGGTTTTTGCCAGCCCTCTTTTTCTATTTTCAGAGGCAGACTGAATGTCTCATGTGAGCAATCTCCTCCGCACGACCTGTGTTTGAGTTTGAGACCGGCAAACCATGTCCCTGAGACATCGCTGTCATTAACTGCTAATTCTTCTTCCTGTCCGCACAAGACAGTTAACAAAGTTTTAGTGGGAATATCCTCATACCTTTCTGTCATAAACGCAATCCCAGAGGCGTCGTCTTCAGGCCATGTGATTCCCAGGTTTCTGTCAGTATGGCCGCATTTTTCCACGCCATTAAACCATATCATCTTGTTGTTTATCACCGCTTTTCCCTTACCTAATCCGCCAGCCAGCGGCACAAACGGCGACAGATGGCTTATCACCTCTTTAAAATCTTTCACAACTTTTTCGAAATTTTCCTTATCGAACTTTTCCACTCTTCTCCAGTATTGTGTATAACCCAATTTTATCACCCGTTTAGTTTTATTCATCGATAACGATGACTTGTCCATCCATGACAAGGCATCGTTTTAACTCACGATTCAGCCAGTATCTGCCAGTGTCAATAAGGTCAAATTGTTTGAAAAACTCAAACCGGTCTTTCTCCGCTTCAATCGCTGCTATTGCATCATCAATGGTCTTGCCGGCAGTAAATGAGTCCTCGAATGTTTCAATCTCAACTGGCATATAAGGATAAATAAACGAGCGGTTGATAAAAAATTGCCGTTTGGTCTTCTTCTCCGCTTTGTTCCATTTCTCTTTGATAAAGCCGGTAAGATGTATGTCGAACTCTTTTACGATATAGGTTTCCGGCTCCAGGAAAGGAACAGAGCCAATCGTATGGCAGGTCTTCTCGAACTGCTGCATTTTATAAAAATCAGGGCTATGGTAGAATTCAGCACCGTCAACGCATTTAATATCGTTTTGGCGAATAAATTCAGCGAGGTTCATTACTCATCACCAATTGGCATTGCATCCTTTGTACACTCGTAAATTATGCTCCAGTCGATATGGCCGTTTAGTAATCCTTTCTCCGCCAACTGCGCCCAGGTATCGAACTCGTCCTGGCTTTCTGGTTCTCTGCCCATTGATTCGATAAAATCGCCATCTGTTAAAGTTATAGTAATCTTGTGCTCTCGAATTTCATCGCTCATTCTTATCACCATTGTTTTGTTCAGATTATTTCTACCAGGCAAGCCCAGTTCGTTGATTACTGGGCTTGCCGGAAAACAAAACAATTAAATAGTAGCTAATCCGCATGGTCTCGCATGAGACCCGAAAGATTATTTGATGATTTGAATCTCCATCAATGGCTGGAATCACTTTTGCCGGATTTTGTTTTAGCTTTCGCATTCTTTACATCTCTTGTATATGCGGTTCTCGGCAAACGATTCGACCATCAAAGACCAGCTGTAGTGATGTCAGCTTCAATCGGTTTTGCATTATCTATAGGTTTGGTATGGTGGGAACAGGCCAATGAACTAAGCATTAAAAACTTAGGTCCGGTTGCTATTGGTTTTGCGATACTCGTTCTATCATTTGTTATGTACCAGTCCATAAAGCATGTCGGAGGCTTTTGGGCTGGTGCAGGCATTACAATCGGGGCGTGTATTTTAATATCTCAGCTTCTAAAGCTGAATATTCCTGTAGATTCCGATATCATTCAGACAGTCACAGTGGTCGCTTTGATAGTAGGATTGATCGCATTTCTGACCCATACCGGCCGTCACTCAATCCGCTTTCCTAAAGTATCCGCCAATTTGCCGGTCGTCCGCCGTAATATGAGCGATCTGTACAGAGATAGAAACTTGTCAGGACAGTTGTTCAAAAAAATGAAAAAATTACGCAAGGAAACAGGAACTTTGAACGAACACCCGGAAGAGGCAGGTAATGTTTTCGCCCAGCTTAAAAAAATGCTCCCAGCCGAAGGATACCTGACTGAAAAAATGGCTCAGCTGCGAGCTAAGGCTCATCAGATCCGCAATGGCCATATTGCCCGACTGGAAGAAACAAAGGGCGTTTTTTCAAAACTTCCGGTCTCTGAAAAGAAGAAGGCCTCTGCCGAGTTAGCCGCCAGGTATAACCAGCTTATCGGTATTGACACCCGTTTGGAAAGACTCAATAGGGCCGTTGCTGAAAACGAACGCAGAATCAGGGAACTGACCAGCCAGGCACAGCAATATACAGCAAACTATGATTATCAAAAGCTAACTGACTGCATGAAGGCCGCTGAAAAGCTCCAGGGCCATAACAGCAGACTGTTCAAAACAATAGCTCACACTGAAAACAAACTCACCGCCATCGCCAAGAAGATAGCTCAGGAAACGAAGCAGGTGAATAAAAAGTGATAACAATAAACTCAAAGCCTACCCTTGAAGATAAATTGGTCGGCCCGAATTATCCTTACGAATCAAAAGAAGAAGCATCAATAGCCAAAATGCTCGAAAGTTATGGCATACCATTTCTGTATAAGCAGCCTACTTTAGTTATCGAAAACGGCAAAAGAATGATCGAATATGCCGATTTCTTTTTGCCGACATATAACGGCCTTGCTATCGATTATATCATCGAATCCAACAGTGCCATCTACCGCAGAAAAAAGAACGTATACCAGGACAATCAGATACCGGCGGTGCTGATGTCACGTAAAAATATACAGGGGCCTGACTGGCAAAAGAAACTTTTCAATAGGCTGCAAAATATCTACCGCAGCCGTTCAGCCTATCGTCAGCCCAAACGCTACGGATAGACCTACCATTACTACGAGATATCCAGCCAGGTAAGCTGCTCAATCGGGCCGGACTTGCCGGGTTCCATCATTTCGATGGCTTTTTGACAAGCGGAAATCGCTGCCGGCGATGTGGCGACAAACACTATGCGATCAAATCCCACATCTTTGGTTTTGTCAAGATTTGCTTTTATATTCGATTTGCCCGTTTCCACCTCAACAGCAATTTTTTCACCGGCCCTTTGAGCTAAAATATCAATAGCACCGTTACCCTTGACAGGATGCTCATGTTTAACTTCATAACCTTTTTTCTCAAAATATTTTGCAGTTTGATTTACCCAATAGCGATGTTCCAGGCTTTGGCGAGGTTTCGGGGCAACCTCAATATGTGCCGAAGAACAAACTGTCCGGCCAAAGTCGGTCAGTTCATACAATACAATTTGGCCAGAGCGTGTGGCAATAGTGACAGGTTTGATAATACCACCAGCAGCAAGGTGTTGGCGGATGGCATTGCCGCGACGGCGGGAAAGGTTGAGGCGGTGATAGCGGGATACGGTTG
>CAZECQ010000055.1:0-14021 GCA_964510545.1 uncultured Pirellulales bacterium
AAAGCACCACCAGCGGCACAACAGCAACCAGTATATCTTTGAACATATACCAGTTACCCATTATCCCCCACAGTCCAATCACGATCGCGATGATTCCTACAACAATGTGCAACATTTTTTGCTCCTTTCTGCTAATTTTCTTTCAATTTTTGACATTTTTTACGTTTTTCTTCGCGTTTTTAGCACGTTTTTCACGCGTTTTTTTCAAATATTTACTCTGCCATTGCTTGTTTCAATGGCATAATCCCACGCTTTTATTCCACCTGTCACGTTATAAACATCCTTGAAGCCGGCATTTACAAGTATCTGACAGGCAACCTGACTTGTTACCCCTACAAAACAATACACGATTATGTCTTTGGTTTTATCCAGGCTGAACAGCCTATAGCCTAATTCATTTAAGGGTATGTTTATCGCCCCGGGTATGTGGCCTGCATCGAAAGACACGTCGTCCCTGATATCGACGATTATAAAATTATTGTCTGATTTGTCGTCTATCCTGGCTTTTAACCGGTCTGTGGTAATATCGTAGTAACCGGCTTCGTTGGGCAGATTGAAAACATAATTATCAATGGTCTCAGCCGTACATACAATTCTGGCGCACACCAGCTTTGCTGCTATTACCAGGACAGCTAAAGCCAAAACAATCATTAAAGTGATAAAAACTTTTTTCTTAATCATGTGATAATAACATTCACTTCTCTTGCGGAAGGAATTTTCTCCATTAACTGTACTTTGACGTGGCGAGTGATTTTGTCGGCCTCGGACATACTGAGGTCGTCATCTATGGTTATCCACATATCTATATGCAGTAGGGTTCCAACATATCTTGCCTTTATGTTTACAATTTCCTTTACCTGGCTGACCTTTTGCACACAGGCCTTTATACGTTCCATAATTTTTTTTGAAGGAACCTTGTCCATAATTCCCGCGAACCCAACAAAAACCATCCGCAAGGCCACAAAGAACACAACGATTGAAATGATTGCGACACCAATCCTCTCAAGATAGGCACCGCCAAGATAAGAAAGAATTAAAAATAACAGAATAAAGGATGAAATCCACGCACCGATACGATTGTATCGACCTGACATGGCCAGCATTGTATTTGAGTAGCTTTTACTCTTTTCCTTGAGATATCGGTAAAGTACCTCATTAGTTATTATAGATATGAGCGTAACCATTATGGCCAGGGAATATAAACCATGCACCTGCAGTCCGACCATTACTACCAGACTGTAGAAAAGCATATGGATAGAAATAACCAGTCCGAGAAAGCCTACCACCACCATACTTATGAAAAGTACCTTGCCCAAACCGTAGGGGTATTTCTCATTATGTGGTTTTTGTTCTATAACCTGTGCTTGCCATGGAATCAAAAAGGCCGCTGCTGCCATAAAGGAAAAAAGACCATCCATCAAAACCAGCCTGCTCCCACCTAGTGAGGCAATTCCAAACTTCAGAACAGCAATAGCCAAATTAGCCAGCACCCCGGCGACGAATGGCCGAACAGATTTGTCGAGATTTGAATATAATTTAATTGTGTTCATTTGCGTTTAATTTACTTTTTGTTATTTTTGGAATTTTTTATAAAACCTACGAGAGACGCTGTGCCATAACCGACAATAAAGCTAAAGGCCAAAAGAAAAACCGTTCTTATCTCAAAGCCGTTTGTGAAAGGCAGATTTACCCGTGTTGTATGCATGTTGCCGCCAATAAACAGGAAAATAATCAAAACAATAATTATGACTACTATCGTTCGCCACATATTTTTTACCTGATTGTGTCTTTGACAATTGGTTTTACTTTATTAATGGGTATAGCAAATCCAACGCCCGTGAATACGCCGGTGGGAGCGTATATTGCTGTGTTTATGCCGACAACTTCACCGCTTCCATTGATAAGCGGGCCACCGGAATTACCCCTGTTAATGGCTGCATCAGTCTGAATCATATCATCGTAGGTTTGGCCATCTATAACAAGGTTTCTTGAATCATCGCTTATGATCCCTGCCGTAACGGTCTGCTCCAGGCCGAAAGGCGCCCCTACAGTCAGAACCCTGTCGGCCACTTTTATCATGTCGGAATCTCCAAGAATAGCAGCAGGCATAGGTGAATCGGGTTCGATCTTAAGAATAGCGATATCGTTTTCTACGTCTTTGCGGATAATTGTTGCCGAATATACTGTTCTCTCGGAGCTAAAAGTTACAATCTTGATATTCACCGCATTGGCTACTACGTGGGCATTGGTTACAATATAACCCCTGCGGTCAACAATAATGCCTGACCCCAGAGATGCTTCTTCAACGAACTGTATGGAGGGATCATCGAAGACGACAGAAGCGGCTAAAGCCGGCCCGCCTCTTCTTTGTGTTACCTTATCGGCAGTAATATTAACAACCGCAGGTCTGACCGATGCAAAAGCAGAGGCAAAATCATCGTCTGAGCATGTCAACACCAGATTGGAACTTGCAACAGTACCCGGACGCTGCCCCGGACTTGTAAGTGCATCTGCATCCGCTGCAATGGTTTGCTCCTGTAAAAGTACTTTCTTTCGCAACAGGTTCCATCCAAGAAGCGAGTCTCGCGTACCATATATCCCCAGGTTGACAGTGCCCCAATAGACTATGAGGAAATTAACCACAACAAGTGCTACGAGCACCCACAATATATTTTCTGAAAGCCATTTTTTGAAATTCATCCGCACACCTTTTTATTATTCTTGGTTCTCATAACGTTCCCCCGACTCCTCAAGCCGTTTACATACCGGCTTTTCATAATCGTCTTCTTCATTTGTATGCTCGACAAGTATCACTTTATTATCATCAGTAAATACCGACAGTATTCTGTCCAGCAGGCTTGTTTGAGTTTGGGCGACTGATTCGATAATACCAGTCGAATCCAATGCCACATAACGCAATGCACCTTGTCTATAAACATCCAGAAGTGCTGTGCCATCTTCGTCTGATGATAATGCTTCGAAGAAGTCGCTCATATCCACGACTGGCGTATTGTTAATACTAATAATCACATCACCTGACTGTAAGCCCGCTTCATCCGCCATGCCGCCGGGTGTTACCGAAAGAATTACAATTCCATCGATATTGGCGCCGATACGCAGCAAACTGCGCAAATCTGAACTAAGAACAGAAAGCGATACACCCCAGCCAGAATCACTCGGTTCTTGAGCAGTCTCCGGAACAGCAGATGAATTGGCAAGAGTGGTATAGACAATATCCTTTTGTCCATCTCTTACATATATGATTCTTGCATCGTCACCGGGATTTAGCTGGGCCATAATATTTCTGAAACCATCCACATTCTCTACTGGAATGTTGTTCAAAGACAGGATAACATCACTTCTTTGAAGTCCCGCCTTTTGAGCAGGGGATCCATCAATAACACTGGTTACCAAAACACCACAATTAGTTGGCAAAGACAACTGCTGGGCGATAACCGAATCCACAGACATAATCTCTATTCCGAGAAAGGCTGAAGATGCTGGAGGCTGTTCCACTGTAAGAGCGGTCTGAACAATCGGCTTATCTGTCTTTGGGTTACCGGCAGCATTACTCAAAAAACCATATTCACTTTTTTTCAGATGGGAATATACAAGGCAGCCCAAAAAGCCAACCACCATCCCGCCAATAACAAAGGCCAGCCAGTAATACCGCTTCAGGCTTTTGCCTGTCTGGTTTTTGTCAACATTCAAAACAGTTGTCATTATTCGTCGTCGTCATTACCTTCAAGCTTATCGAGCCGCTTATCATGTTTTTTGAATTTGAATGCACCCCAAAATGCTACAACGATCAATACCAAAAGTAAAAATTGTCCAAGTGACATACGATAACTCCTTTCCTTGATTTACACTTTTTTATTTTCTATTCATTCCCAATAGGCTCAGGAACTGTACTATGGCAAGAGCCAACGCTATTATGTAGGTAAGTGCAGCAGCCTTGAGCACCTTTTTAATTCCTTCAAGCTCTTTCTCATCGGCTACGCTGTTTTCTTTAACATATCGCAGTGCTCTGGCCGAGGCTTCCAACTCTACAGGCAGAGTAACGATGTAAAAAACAACTATGGCGAGGAACAAGAGCAGCGCCAGATTGATAAAAAATGATGCCAAAGCAACTCTGGAAAGCAGTATCCCCAAAAACAAAAGCGGTAATATAAAGTATCCAGCCTTTTCCACAATTGGCGCGATATTATTTCTGAACTTTGCCGGTGGGTAGTCGGTGCCGTGCTGTATTGCATGTGCCGCTTCGTGTGCAGCGATTCCTATCGCGGAAATAGAGGAGTTTCTGGCAACCCGGCGGGAAAGCCTGACTACATTGTGGCGAGGATCGTAATGGTCCCTGAGATTGCCGCTGACCTCTTCGATAACAACCTCGTTGAGACCAGCGGAATTGAGCATCGTCCTGGCGAGGCGACTGCCGGTAATTCCTTTTTTAACAGGCTCCTTCGAGTACCTTTCATATAACTGTCTGACCTTGATACGCGCGTATAAGCCGTAGATAACCAAAGGTACAATCAAAAAACCAGATATAACGTAAAATCCTGTTAGTATATCCATTTCACTAAACCTCTTTTTGTTTTACTTTAACTGTTCTTGTATGCAATCCCTGTCCCCCAAGGGGGATTTGCCCATTCTATCCCGTCACACGCTACTCGACACGCACCGCATTCGAGGCAGTTTTCATATCTTACATCGATTTCGTTTTTAGCTTCGTCCCAGACATAAACTTCTGCCGGGCAAATATATGTACATATCCGATTGAGGCACTCGCGGCATAACTGTTCATCGAGACTGATATGTGATTCGGCCAGAGACTTTCTGCGAACGGTATAAAGCTTATCATCCAAACTAAGGGACTCGGCAAGCTGATTGTTTGTTTCTTCTGTTGCCATAATCAGATTCCGCCTTTCATCAATGCCATAACTGTTCTTGCTGCTTTAATAAAATTTACCTTGCTGCGTATCATACGAACAATATTACTCTTGACGACACTCTTCGGTACGTCACTTACCTTGAAATAGCTTGTTATCACATCTTTAATAAGATGTGGATAATCATTTAGCAGCTCTTTGTGTGTGCGTAAGATATCTATAAAATCCCTGGTGCTTTTCATATTCTGCAGGACAAAAGAATTCTTCAGTCGCCGTTCGTACTGCCAAAGTGTTTTGGCATCGTAAATTCCATTTTTCCTGTTTTCCAATATTGTCTCAGCAGCCATCATCCCTGAAGCCATAGCCATATTCACACCTTCGTGGCAGATACTATTGTTTACGAAACCTGCTGCATCGCCAACCAACATAAGACCATCGGTATAAAATCTCGGCAGATTTTTATAGCCGTCCATCGGGATCATATGAGCGGAATATTCCAATGTTTTGCCGCCTTTTATCAGAGGCCAAATACACGGATGGTTTTTGAATCTGTCCAGCAGTTGGTTCGGCGATGGAGGATTTTTGTATCCATACAGTTCACTAATAACAACACCAACGCCTACGTTCAATGAATCGGTGTTGGTATAAACAAACCCGTCACCTAACATGCCCGGTGTGGCGTCAGCAAAATACTCGTATGCCGCTCCTCCTCTGCCGGTCAAACCAAATCTTTCATCAATTACATCTTTGCCCAGTTTTATCACTTCTTTGACAGCGACAACTCGAGCACGCATCGATAACCTGTTGCGAAGACCGGCCTTTTCCGAGAGCATGGAATTGGCACCTTCGCCGCAGACGACAACATCGGCCATCAGGGTGTTGTCGGGGTCATCTGCCGAGCCGGTAGTTACACCGATAATCATTTTGCCGTCCCGCAGGAAATCAGTTACCGCTGTGCCGCAGATAATCTTAGCTCCCTGTTCTTCGGCCTTTCCGGCAAACCATTTATCAAATATGGACCGTCTGACGATGTATGAATGATTGTAAGGAGGCTTTTTATATTCTTCTGAGTCGATATTCAAAGAAACTTCTGAGTTGTTTATCAGCAACGCAAAGTGCTTTTTAGCGACAAATCTTTCTACTGGTGCTTCGGTATAAAATTCGGGGATCAATTTACTCATCTGGTCAGCGAAAAATATTCCGCCAAACATATTCTTGGCGCCGGGATATTGTCCTCTTTCGAGAATTACAACATCCAAGCCGGCCTTGGCGAGAACATACCCGCAGGCAATTCCCGCCGGTCCCGCCCCTACGATAGCCACTTCACATTTATGCATCCCTATTTTCCATCTGTTTAGCCCTAGAGTTCTTGCTTCCAAAGACATATTTTATATCTGTGACTTTCTCTTTGACTTCCTGGACGCCGCGTCCGACACCGAATACGAAATTGTACAGGAAGCTTTTCTTATCTTTGGCTCTTTTTTCACTTCCGCTATCTGCCGTTTCTTTGGGCTGCTGACTTTCACTGTAAGAGGTGAAGAATTCCTCGAAGTAATCACAGTTCAAACAATCACCCTCGCAGTGAATCACTTCTTTGCCAAACTGGCGTACAACCACGAAGCAGTAATTGATCCGGCTTTTATACAGCAGACAGTTTTTGCACTCTTTATGGCAATTGGTCTTTTGTGGATATTCCCAGCAGTGGCACAACGATTGTGATTCGACGTTACCCTTTTCTTTGTAAAAAGACTCATAAAAAGATATTGCTTCGGAGACTGGTATCCTGCAATGGCCTCCGGTAGTTTTCATTGCTCTGATTTTACCGCGATTAACCCAATTGATGATGGTGAAACGAGAAACACCACAGAGTTTTGCAAGTTCGGTCGTTGTCAGATAATCTTTCCGTAAATTGATTTTGTTTTTAGCTATGGCTTCTTTCAGCATGGTAAAAATAATCCTCCTGCAAAAAAGTTCTGTGCAGATTTCCTAACTACTCAAAGCAAGACTTTTTTCTAATTCAACATCCGTTACAACAAGCTCAGCTTGCTCGGGTGATCGTATTTTTTCTATTTCCCTTGTTAAAGCAGGAACAACTTCAAGCACATCACCCACAATACAGTAATCCGCCACGTTGAAGATCGGTGCCTTCGGATCTTTGTTGATAGCTACAATAATCTCCGAAGACTGCATCCCGACAAGGTGCTGAATGGCGCCGCTGATACCGCAGGCTATATATAGTTTGGGTCGGATGGTTTTACCCGTTTGTCCTACCTGGTGACTATAAGAAGCCCATCCTGCATCTACAGCCCCGCGTGAAGCACCAACGCCGCCACCAAGTGCTTGAGCCAGGTTTTCGATAATTTCAAAATTCCCGGCATCTCCAAGCCCCAATCCTCCGGCAACTATTATTTCTGCTTCTGCGATGCTGGCTGTTTTTGCAGACTCTTTAACTACCGCAAGAAGCTGTGCTCTCTGAGTTAAGCTATGCTGTTTATAATCATATCTAACGATTCTCCCGATACGCGGCTCATCTCGCTGCGGGCAATTGAAAACTTTCGGACGCACACTTGCCATTTGCGGACGGTGGTTCGGGCAAATAATAGTAGCCATCAGGTTGCCGCCGAAAGCTGGCCGGGTCTGCAGCAAATTCCTGGTTTCCAGGTCTATCTCAAGGCCGGTACAGTCCGCGGTCAACCCGGTCTCCAGTCGGCTGGCTACTCTTGGAGCTAATGAACGCCCGATAGCTGTCGCACCGAGTAAAACAATGTTTGGTTTATGCTCCTTAATCAGTCCGGTTATTACTTCTGTAAAGACCTCTTCGATAAATACCGCTAATTGTGGGGACTGAGCCAGATAAACCTTGTCGGCACCAAAACAGACCAAATCGCGGGCAGCCTTTGCAACCTGGTCCCCCAGCAACATTGCACAAAGAGGCTCGCCAAGCCTGTCGGCTAACTTTCTACCTTCACATAGAAGCTCAAGCGTGACATTTGCGATTCGCCCTTCTTTTTGCTCAGCAAATACCCAAACACCTCTATATTGGCTCTTGTCGATAATCGACCCATCTTCACGAATCAGCTCGATAGCTTCAAACTTTTCGCAGGCCTCGATACAGACTCCACAGAGATTACAGTTAGTTATATCAATCCGGGCCAATTTTTCTACAACCATGATGGCACCGAAAGGACATACTTTGACACAAAGTTTGCATCCCTTACATTTTTCCTTAATCACGCGTATACCCATATTGCATTCCTTTACAATATTTCTACCTGACGAAGTTTTGACACCAAATCCGCTATCTGTTCGGCAACCATCCCTTCAAGAAATTGACCTTGCCGCTCGTGTTGCGGTGTAGTCATTTTAACAACCCTGGTAGGAGAACCTTTCAATCCGATTTTGTTCTCATCTGCGTTGATGTCCTGGGCAGACCACACTGTAATGTCACTTTTCGCAGCGGTAATTTTACCCCTCAATGACGGTGGGCGAGGTTCGTTAATTCCTTTGGAAACCGTAATCAATCCGGGAAGTAAGAGCTTTACTCTATCAATACTATCCTCGGTCATACGTCCTGCGACCATATATTTGTCTGTTACTTCATCTATTTTTACTACACAGCTAATGTGTGGGATACCCAGCCTTTCGGCCAGCGATGGTCCGACATGTGCGGTATCACCATCGATAGCCTGCCTGCCGCAAATAACCAAATCGAATCGGCCTATTTCTTTCACCGCCCTGGCCAACGTATAAGAAGTAGCAAGGGTATCAGCGCCTGCAAAACTGATATCGCTGAGCATAACGGCCTTATCCGCTCCTATACTTATTGCCTCACGCAAAGTATCAGCTACCTGGGGTGGACCCATTGATAAAACTGTTACCATTCCTCCGTATTGTTCTTTAAGACGCAAGCCTTGCTCTATCCCATTTAAGTCAAATGGATTGATAACACTTTCTACGCCTTCACGGATAAGCGTATTAGTTTCACGGTTAACACTAACTTCGAAAGTATCAGGAACCTGTTTGACACAGACAATTATATCCATCTCTATCCTAATAATTCAGCTTTCCACCAACTGTGCCATTGGTCAATCAGACGCTCAGGTGAAATTTGTTTCGTTGACATCTTTTTGCCAGTGACAGCTTGTAAGGCATCGAGGGCAGCTTTCCTTATCGAATCGGCAGAATCATCCAACCGCTCAATCAAAGCCGAGATAACTCGACGAAGCTGGGAGTCGCCAATGGTCTTGAGTTGTCCGCCTAACCAGCCTATACATGTAACAGCTCTTCGCCGAACACTTGCGTCTTCGTCAGATAACATCACTAAAAGTTTCGGCAGACTCTCGATCCCAGCTAAGCGATATGTCCCCCACACAGCAGCTAAACGTACAGAAGCAGTCTCGTCTGTCAAAGCACTTTCAACAGCACTTAGTCCTTCAGCCATTTCAAGTGTTGTCAATGCCTTGATGCATTCCTGACGTACCATCGCTGACTTTTCATTGGCTATATGAGCAACGAGAACCCGGGCTGACAACTCATGAGTAATACCACCTATTGCTTTAGCTGCATCTATACGGGCAAATGTATCGGCGCTGGCAAAGTCAGAAAGAGCCTTTGTAAAAATTATCCTGTTGGCTGCGTTTACAAAATCAGCTGCCTGCACATCCTCGACTGTTACTTCCACCGGCTCTGTTAACTCAACCTCCAGCAGCGGCTCAGGTTCTATTTCTTCAACATCTATCTCGACCTCAGACTCAAGTATCGGTTCCGGTTCCGGCTCTTCAATATTTTCAATGTCTGCATCTATAAGCTCTTCTTGACTAACATCAGCTTCAATTAAAGGTTTGATTCCTTCGGCAGTCGGTACAACAGCAGGTTCATCTTGATAGTCTGTTTGTGGCGAAATGATGTCTATATCTGATTCTTCTTCAGATGCTTCTTCTGACTTAAGACTAACATCAGCGACATTAGATTCCAAAGAAGCTATCTTTGCCTCAATCGAATCGGCCCGTATTCCTGCGTCATCCGCTTCTTTGCGAGCCTTCTCAAGCTCCGAAGTCAAAGTTTCATTCTCTGCCTGCAGATTGCGAAGTTGCTTGTTAAGCTCAGTTTGTGAATGTTCAGCTTGGTTTTGTGTTTCAGCCAACTCACTCTGCGTTGCGGCAAGGTCGGCTTCCAACTGGGCTGCCTGTGTTTTTAATTTCTCTTCTAAATCCAGCATCTTATTGTTCCCAGTTCGCTGTTTTTCCAACTCAAACTTCAAAGAGTTATTATCCGATCGAAGGTTACTTATTTGAGACTTGAGTTTAGCCTGAACTTGTTTTGCTTTGCTTTGCGTTTTTTCCAGATCGGAACTCAAGGATTTGTTTTCCACCTGTATAGCATCGAGCTTCGATGCAAATTCAGATTGAGCTTGCTCGGATTTCTTTTGCGTCTCTTCCAATTCTTGCTGGATTGCAGCAAACTCAGATTCCAAATCGGCTACCCGCTTACTTCGGCCAGATCCCACAGTAGTTGTCTTTGCAGGATTGCTCTGTGCTTCTTCGAGTTGGCTTCTGATATCATCAAGCTCCGATTCAAGTGCAGCCGCTCGTGCCCTTACTGCACCTTCACGGGATTTCGTCTCACTCAGTTCGCTTCGCATTTGATCCAATTCAGCTACTAACGAGTGATTTTCTGTTTTCAGCTCCTTTAGTTGTGATTCAAGCTTGGATTGTGTTTTCTCTGCGTTAGCCAGCTTTCGTCGGGCTGCAGCAAGGTCGAACTTAAGTGTAGAAGTTTTGGCGCTGTCCGACTTCTTTTCAGATGCATGTTTGACCTTTTTGTCAGCTAAGCCAAGCATCTCTTTCCCTGCCGATACACTGCCACTTGCAAAGTCTGTGATTTTGCCGCCAATAGTTGCTACCTTACCCGCAAAAGCACCTGTATGTTCGGACACAGTCCCAACGAACTCTAAAAACTGTTTCTCGTTATCCATCGTTAATACCTATAATTGGCAATGAATCATACCGCATTGCTCCGAACAACAGCAAAACACTCGAAATCGGTTTCTGTGTCCGGAAAAAGTAATGACCCGCCGACAAACACTACAGCAGAGCAGACTATGCCGTACAGACCGGCATACAAGCCTAAAGATTCGAGTTTTTCCGGAAGGATAATGGTATTGGTTAACAACAAAACTGTGGTCATTCCTCCGGCGAGCATGCCGGCCATGGCACCGGAGCAACTGCTCTTTTTCCAGAAATAGGCACCAAGGGTCGGCACAAACAGCCCTGAAACCATAAAGGCATAGGTGTAGAGACCGGCATTTAGAACCGAAGTGAACTGGGCAGCCATAATAACCGAAAGTGTGCCGATAATAAGAGTTATCAACATCGACAAACGAATCGATGCTTTAGTTGAAATCTTGCGAATAAAATAGCGTTCTATAATATCAGTCACGAAGTTGCCGGAAGATGCCATAAGACAACTATCCGCTGATGACATTATCGCTGAAAAATATGCCACGATGACTATCCCGGTAACGCCAGCTGGCAGAACATCGCGAATAAGTATCGGCATAGCCATTTCCGGCTCGGCGCCCGGAGCAACAATACGGGCACACATACCGAGAAATGCTCCGGCAAATGCCATGACCGGATACTCAAGAAAACCCGCAATATACCATGCACGTTTGGCCTCATACTCATTTTTACAAGCATACATTCGCTGATATATCGTACTGCCAATCAACCAGGCAGGAATAATCGTTACCATCCAATTAATAAATGTTGCCGGTGAAATGTTTGAAAGAGAAAAGTATTCCGGCGGCAGTTTCTCCCTGAGGGCATCTAAGCCTCCGATTTTATACAAAGTCACAGGAATCGTAACAAAGATAAGGCCGCCAAGAAGCAGTGCCAATTGAGCGGTATCAGTATAAATGACCGCCTTAAGACCGCCAATAACCGTGTAAGTTATTGTAATAACCGCCATAAAAACCAGTGCAAATGTGATTGGCTCAACTCCAAAAGGATTGTTCTGGATGATTGTCACGGAAGCTAACTTGGCACCGGCAAGCATTTGAACGCCGGCAAAACCAAGGTAAGCAATGCCGGAAATTACCGCGGCGACTAAGGCTACACTATCGTTATATCTGTACCGAAGAAAATCAGGGTAGGTCATAAATTTGTTTTCTGCATCAATTTTCTTGATTCGTGGAATAATAAATACTGCACTTAGCCAGGCTCCTACAAGACCGGTAAACAAAAGCCAGCTTCCTGCAAGTCCCATCACAAAACCAAGGCCGCCTAAACCAATGGAAAAGCCCCCTCCGACATCCGTAGCAACAATTGAAAACCCTACATAAGAAGACCCTATCGACCGACTGCCGACGTAATAATCTTCGATGTTCTTGTTACGAGTAAAATGATAAAGGCCGATTGTTAAAATACCTGCCATATACAAAGAGAATATCAAATAATCAAATATGGTCATATCTACATGCGGCCCTTCAGGCAGGACCGGCCGAATTGTTCTTTTCCAGGATGATGTCTTTAAGGAAAAGCTTAGATGAACCTTGGCTTATTATTAATTCCTGTCTATCTTGCTCTTGGGCTTGACACTTGTCTTTTTTGCTCTGGTAACTGCCGGTTTAGGTTTCTCCGGTTTTTCTTCTAACTTGTCTTGCTCAGCTGCTGGTTTTTGCTTTTCCAACTCAGCAAGTTTCTTTTTTGCCTGGCTCTTTATGGATTCGGTTGCCTTGGTGAGTGGTTTTTGTTTGGGTTCCAGCTTTGCTGCCATCATATTTTTGACACAATCGCTGATTTCCTTGCTGCGAACCACCACCTTCCCAGCCAGGGTACCCGCAAATTTAGATACAGTCTCCACGGTTTCCAAAAGTTCTGATTTGTGGTTGTCCATTGTCGGCACCTTTCTTCTCCGGCCTGAAATTTTTCTTAAACAATATCCACAAATAGTTAGACAGCCAATAAACTGCAGACCGGACTTTTCAAACTTTTAGTTTCCGTGTCCCTTAAGCGGTAGCTGGCCTTGGCTGGCTGGCTTTTTCGTAACCATTTTTGAAAGCCTCCTTTACTTCAGAGGCTACTTCACGGGTTTTTGCATACAGCTTGTCCAATGCATCCGGACACTTCTTGCGAACAACTTCCACGCTTACAGCACCGACGAATACCCCGCCTAGCAGAATTCCTAAACTCTTAAGCATGACATCTCCTTTTCTTGTCAACACAGAATTGTTTTGCTTTATTTGACTTTTACTTTCTTATCATCAGATTTTGTAAAAGGCGTTGAGTTCCAAAATCGCTTTATGCCATCTTCGGCCTTTTCCACCAGTTCCGACTTACTTGAACGAAGAAACTGCATTCCTGCTGCTCCTAAAAGTACACCCAATATAGCCAATCCTATTACTGCCATCTCTAAATCCTTTCTCTGTTGATTTTTTCCATTAAAAAAACCCAGCCAGCTATCCATTTGGATAATCAGCCAGGTTTATCTTTCTAACCTTTTCTGCCCCACCCCGGGGAGTATTAAAAACTCCAGCAGTCCTTGCTGGTATTCTATCCACGCTCGATATTATGAGGCCAAGCCCAATTGTGATATAAGATGCAGCATTGGGTCATTATCATATATCAATGGATAGCGCAGCGATAATCACTGAGCCATTATTTTCTCAAAAGCATTTTATTCGGCGTAAAAAACCTCCTGTCTAATTGCATCGTCCTAATTTTCGTTTTTTGACTCACTCGGCCTTATCCCACACTCCGTCCCCGTCGGTTACAGTAATATCCTGTACCATTTTTCGATAAAGCCTGCCGCCGTAATTCATTTTCGCTCGTCGAAAGGCAATAAACCACACATTTGGTGGTACTTGTTGTTGCAACCTTCCGACTCTGCCCTAATCAACAATTTGCACACTCTAATTACACCAACAATGCCTGTCAAACTTTTTTTTAGGAAATTCAACAAAACCATCAATAAGCCTAAAGAAAATGCAAGCTCGACAAAGGCACTGTTTATCCCTTAGGTCTTAACAGGACATTACTTATGAGTCATTTGAAAGATTTTTTCATCTCACAAATGTTCGGAGAAATAACTTGACACTTCGTCTTGTTTGGCCTACCATTTCCACCATCTCTACTT
>CAZECQ010000056.1:0-13955 GCA_964510545.1 uncultured Pirellulales bacterium
TTATTGTCACCATCCTTCACTAACGCGTCCTATCATTACTTTCTGCTTGCACTATCAGCATACTCTTACAGATATACCTGCGGTAATTTGCGAGTGTTAAGGTCATCTTCCACAATCAAAGATTCCATACAAAAATTTTCGATTTAACTGCCCCTTTGTTTGCTTTAGACTTGTTTGATTTGCTGGTTTTGCTGTTGTTTTGCCAGCTCAATCCAGTTCGGCTGGGAAACAAAAGAACCAACTTTTTCGAATTCTGTTCTTATCTTCTGTAAGAGTCCCTCAGCTCCTGACAAGTCACCTTCCGAAGCCATCTGTTCAAGAGAATAAGCCATCTCTGACAGGCGTTCTGCGCCGACATTTGCCGCAGAGCCTTTCAATGAATGAGCATGTAATTTGACATCCTTTTCATCAGCCTTCTTGACTGCTGCGGCCAGTACACTCAGTTGCTTTCTATTATCTGTCACAAAGACGGACATAATTTCATAAATCAACTCTTCATCATCCACTCTGTTGATAAGCTCGCCCCAGTTAATCACGATTTCGCTGCTTTGTCTGCTTACTGATTCGGCCGATTGGGCACCCAATGGTATCTGCTCAGAACATAGCTCATTTAACTTATCAACCTGAGACCTCACTGCATCTATATTTTTACTCATCTCATCACTCACACAAGGCAGATATTTGCGAATTACCTGTAATAGTATTTTACTGTCGATTGGCTTGGCAACGTAATCACTGCAACCGGCAGCAATACATTTCTCATCGTCACCCTTCATTGCATAGGCGGTCACGGCGACTATTGCCGTTTTTAGTCCATTGCTTCTGAGGATTTTTGTGGCCTCATACCCGTTCAGATGGGGCATTTGTATGTCCATTAATATCAGGTCAAACGGATGGCTGAGGGCTTTATCAACCGCCTCTCTACCGTCCTCTGCTATCGTTACCTCCAGCCCCAGCCGCTTCAGCAACATCTTGAGCAGCTCCTGGCTGGTCTTGGTATCTTCTGCAACCAAAACTCGGCCGGCAAACTTATACTGCTCCAAATACTCGTAGGGTTCCAGCTTGCTGTCCAGCTCATTGATAAGCTTATATTTGTCAAACATCGGCTCAGACTTGATATCGACACCGACCGGAATTTTAAGCGAGAATACCGAACCTTTGCCCAATTCACTGGTTAAAGAAACTTCACCACCAAGCAAATGTGCCAGACGTTTTGTGATAGCAAGTCCCAGACCTGTACCGCCATAACTGCGGGTTGTACTACCATCTGCCTGAGTGAATGATTCAAATATCTTTTCCTGTTTATCGGCCGGGATACCAATCCCTGTATCCTCAACATCAAAACAAATATACCATTCAGACATCTTTTCTTCTGATTCACCGGCCTTTGCTTGCGCTTTATCGCCGGGTTGTTCCAGAAAAACATTCACATACACATGTCCTCTTTCGGTGAATTTAATGGCGTTTGTGATAAGATTAACCAAACATTGACGTAAACGAACAGGGTCGGTGTGTATCTTAGCCGGAAGTGGTCCACATTGCAGAATGTCAAACCTAAGCCCTCTTTCTATCGCCTGTGGTCTCATCATTGAATTGACAACAGCGAACATCTGCCCAAGCAAACAGTCAGTAATCTCAATACTGAATTTGCCGACATCCATCTTGGAGATATTCAGAATGTCATCTATCAGATGCAGGAGGCTTTGGGCACTTTCCTGAATGGTATCGACGTGATGTTTCTGTTCTTTCGTCAGATTTTCATCGGCCAGCACCCCGCTAAAACCTATAATGGCATTCATCGGAGTTCGGATTTCATGGCTCATATTCGCAAGGAACTGGCCTTTGGCCACATCAGCCGCCGTAGCCTCCTGGGCCAGTTTATTCGAACGTTCAGCAGCAGCTATAAGCTGCTCATTGGCCTGTTTTAGAGCCTCTTCGGCCTTCTTTCCCTCGGTTATATCAACGAATAATTCTATAATCTGGTCTTTATTGCCAACCTCCATGGTTTGGGCGGCAATCCAGACAGGGATTCTGCTTCCATCGGCATGCTGCACTTCACCTTCGTAGTCAACAAGATGACCTTTCCTGATGTGAGCGGCAAATTTTTCCTTATATTTTCTTTCTTCTTCCTCAGGATGCAACTTGGATTGATGCATCCCGATTATCTCAGCCCGGCTGCGTCCAAGCAGCTTCTCAGCTAATGAATTGCATTCCAATATCTTGCCTGTTTTTAAATCTGCTATAAATATTGCGCCGCCTGCATTTTCAAATATAGTCTTAAACTTGAGTTCAGACTCCTTTACCACGTTCTCGGCGTTTTTGCGTTCGGTGATATCATCAAGGGCAACAACCATATGCTTGTGTCCCTCTATCATTACGGGTTCAACACTTACAGAGAGCCATGGCATAATTTCTCTGGTATCAACTTTAAGCACGGGCTGGAATTCAACCTGATGGACAGGTTCTTCTGAATGCAACACACTTTCTATAACACTTCTTAACGGACATCCTTCACAATCGGCGCTTCTTCCACAATCCTTATCACCGTAAGAGATATTTATACAACCAAGTGCCTGACCGTAGCGGTGGTTAATAATCTGCGAATATTCTTTGCGAACCATTTGTTTGAGAACATCATTTGCGCGCTTGATTATCATATTTTCATCGAGCAGCAACATACCGACAGGCGCCGCATCGAATATCGCTTCCAGATTTTTTTGTTTTCGGTCCAGTATTTCACCTATTTGCTTACGCCTGACAATGTCTCTATGCATTTGCAATACAGCAAACCAGGCAAACAGAGACAGTGGCACAATGAAACAAATAAATGCGATTGCGCCTAAGGCCATCCGCCGATATGCAGCAAGCCTCTCTTTTATATGTTTTTGTGCAGACCTCATAAATTGTGTAACGCCCTGGCTGTAAATGTGTTTTTGCTCCTCATAATCCTGGCTGTAAAGCAGCTCGGAGGAAGCTTTCCGTTTTCCCTGGCGGACTAAGTCGAAAGACTTGTGTTCCATTGTAACGAGCTTGATATTGGCAGCATCGGTCCGGGCCATGCTCTCGGCCATAAAAGATTTCGGAGCCAGAGCTATAGCCTCCTTGATTGCTGTATTCAATCGCGGCTCAAAACCTTGGTATCGCTGCTGCCACTGCAAATCTCCAGTTGCTGCGGCCATACGTGCCGACATAGTGAGCACCTCATTAAGATGTGTAATGACCCCGCTTAGCTTGGTTATTCTGAACTTTTGGCTTTCAGCGATTATGAAACGTTCATACGAGCGATATGTGTACCAACCCAAACCAACAAGCATTGCACCTGTGAGTAACAGCAACGGCACGATTTGCCTTATACTTACCGTAGGACTTTTTACAATGCTTTTATAACTTACCCTACGTTCCTTTGTCTTTTTTGCCGTGCCGTGAATGCTCATCCTAATAGTTCCCCAACAATTCAAATTATTTGATTTCCAAAAATCCGCAGCAGTGCAATGTTGTGCTCGTCCCATAATCGGCAGTTCACACTTTAAAATGTCACCGCATCTAAACATAAGTTAATATAGTGTCGTCTTTTGAGGCGGTTTGGTTAATTAAAAATGTTCTTATTTAAGGCAAGAATTTTTTTGGGACAAACTGCCAATTTCCCAGGAAAAAGGAAAGGATTTTGCTCCGGGGCGGCAATTCATTAGTTCGTTAAACTCCTCTCAAATTCGCACCCTGTGAACAATAACCTCCAATATATTATTATCGGACAAAAAAAGCGTGGCTTAAAGGTTTTGTCGCCAAAAAATTCCAAAAAAATGTGGAAAAGTGGAAAATAATATCCCACTGACTGTTTTTCCCGTTGTTACTGCCGGAAGTGACAAGCAATTCGTGGATAAAATTGCCTGCGCTGCCCCTTGTCCCTGATTAATACACAGGGCCCTGCGGCCTCAATGTCACCGCAAGGCCCTGATTTTCAACAACACATATGTATTTTACCAACTGCCGATGCAAAACCTAATTCAGCCAATACAGCCCGTCCGTCAGCCAGCGGCTTGCCAGAATGGCAAGGTCCTTATTATTAACTATCCCATCCGGTAACAGGTCCGCACTCAGCAGCGGTGTCGCTGCCGACTTTGACGCCGAGTAGGACGTTTCATTCTTGCGAGACTTGTCACGAGCCTTGACCCGATAAGTGTATGTCGTATTCGGGTCAAGACCACTGTCGGTATAGCCGGAGCTGTCCTGCCAGCCGCTGTCGTCACCACCAGAATTGCCGGTAGTCTCATCAAAGTAGTACTCAACTCCTGCATCGTGATTAGCTGTTGTGGCCGTCATTGCTATTACAGTTGTTGCCAGCGCATTGGGCTCTTTCTCCCAGGTCAGCGGGTCAGGCCAGGGAGCAATATTAGGCTCCTCAAGGGTCGTCAGCTCGAATGCCAAATCCCACGAAACGCCGTAGGGGTCGTGGATAGGGGCTGCGCTACCGCATATGTTACCCACCGTCGGCGGTGTCGGCGGCCACAAGGCACCGGTGCACGGGTCAAAGACGTTAAGGATGCGTACGGCATCGTCGTTGAAGAAGTGCGGCCGAGTCTTCCAGCCCCACTCATGGAAGTTCGGGTCATCGTATTCCCAGGGTTCATAAATCGCAGAGATACTCAACCAGTACACCGTTGAGCACGGGTCATCATCGCAGGGGTCGTTAGGTTCCTGATAGAACCAATCTTCCTGGGACAAAAGCTGAGTGAATTGGAAGGCCGTTTCGTTCATATCCTCCAAATCCCATATTGTAACTTCACCGTTAGCTGCCGTTGCACCTGTGGCATCCGTGGCCGCTACATGTATATGTACGGTGTGCGCATCGTCAAAGTCATAGCAACCGAGCGGCACTTTTGGTGGTGTCTTAGACATATCTATCGGTTGGTTCGTACCGCCGGGCGCTACCGGCAGATTATCTTTGACATCCGTGCGTCTATCAACCTGCACTACTAAAGTGCCGGCTTGAATGTAACTTTGGTCAACCAGCATATTCGCTCTTGTCTCATACGGTCCCGGCCCAGGCCAGTTGAGAATATGGTTATGGGGATTTTTATTGTCAAACAACACATCTTTCACTGTATATGTCTTACTGGGATTTGGGTCGCCGGGGTTAATAGTAATGTCCACCAAACCATCTAAACCATAATCTCCATTGAGGTGATTGGTAACTCCAAGATTGAACTTCAGCAGGACATGGCTGCTCAATGGTGCTGGTATGCCATTGAAAGTGAACTTTATGCCTGTGCTGTTACCTCTGACCCACCAGTCACTTCCAACAAGGTCTTCAGGAGTTGGGCCTGGATGGATGACTGTAATTGCGGGATTATCTTTTATTATTTGCGTCTCCAGGTAGTCGTATCCTGCCAGGTTCCATACGTAGTTATCGCAGTAGTGGTCCCATATCAGCATCTTGGGACGGCTCTCTGATTCCGTGTCACACGGGTCTGGGTCGGGAAAGTCCGTCCAGATGCCGAGTTGAAATGCCTTTGGCATTATCGGCGGCGGATAGGGCTTGTCCCAGTCAAGCCAGGAGCCCCACCAGTGAATATCAGTAACCGGCCTATCGTCGGTGCATTTCCAATCATCGGCTACCAATGTCGGATGTTGTGGATAATTAACGTTCGAGGGCTCATCCCAACCATAAATCTTTGGCGGGTCATCTCCAAATGCTTCCGGAGGCTGCCTCCACTTGAAATAAAAACCTTTCTTTGTTGGCGAAATGGGTTTAAGTACCGGCCAAACAGTCAGATTGTGCCAGTAGTTCCAGTTTGCATAAACTGTTTGTCCGGGCGGAGGCACTGCCTGCGGGTTGAAAATCCATTGGAAGTTCTCGTCAACGATGAAAGCCAGGGACATAGCCGGGTTGAAGCCCGGTGTATTCATATAGCCCGTCGCCAGTGGAATGGTCGCACCGGGGCCTGCTATGGAAGTGTTAATGGTAATCGTATTTGGAACGTTCCACATAATTGGAGCCGGGCAACTCCACCACCAGGAACGTATTCGCCCGAATACATCGCGAATCCCGAATGAAACAGCATTGACCTGTCCGCCGGCCCCAAATTGCGGCGGCCATACTGTAATCTGAATAATCGCGTTTCGCAGGTCGGGATCCTCATCGTAAACATATTCCCAGGCGGCTGTATAATTGGCTTCCGGCAGCGACGAATTTCCCCAAGCCATCACAAGCCCGGCATCTTCCGGATACGGATATCCGCTGCAGGGGTCCACACCACCGCCACCGTACACATAAAGCTGGGGCTCAAGAAATTCGGTTGGTGAAGGATAGGGGTCACCCTCTTCCAGATATAGTTGCCAGTCGAGCAAATAATCCTCTCCCTCGATTGGACTCATCGGCGTAATATGCTCGGGCGGCAAAAGTGCCTCTTCCCATTCCCAAAGTGTGTCAAGATGGACTCGAGGTGTACCAAAGGCGAAGCCGACCATCAAAAGAGAACCTGTCAGAATAGAAAAAACCAGCAGGTTCAATAAGACCGGCCTTTTTGAAAATTTTAGTTTCATAATTTTTCTCCTTTCAAAAATTAAAACAAACCTACTTTTCATCGAAGTATGATAAAGATTAACTGTAAAAGAACGGGCAGAAAACGCCCCCTTTTAATTTTAAGTATTCATAAAATCCCCCCTTTTTTATAGACTTACCTCTTAGCTTCATTCGACCATCCTCACTTTACGCAGCATCCTATTATGTTTTGAAACTAACAGATTTAGATATTGATGTCAAGCAATTTATCGGACGATAGCTTTTTTATTATCGAAGTGTAAATCCAGTTATATCAGACAGATATGCTTTTGCAGCTCTTCGGCCCGGCCAAACAAGTTTTGGTTATATCCCTACCCGCTTTACCGAAAACCAACCTTGTTTTGCTGCAGCTGTTACCCATAGTACGTACAGCAGGTCCTGTCATTTTCCCAGACCATAATACTGTGCAGTGATACTTCGCTGAACTTACCGGTCAGCTTATCCCACGCCAAAACCGCTATGTTCTCAACCGTAGGATTTGTCCCGGCAAATTCAGCCACATCTGCGTTTAAGTTCTTATGGTCAACAAGTTTTATAAATTCGTCATCAACTATTTTTTCAAAATCACCTATGCAAAAGCTATCACCTGTCGGCGTTTTGACTGTAACTTCAAGAATATAATTATGACCGTGACCAGCCGGGTTCGCACATTTACCAAAAACCTCAAAATTCCGCTCACGCGTAAAATCTTCGTTCCAGAGCTTGTGCATCGCAGCAAACTCAAATTTCTCACTAAGATAAATCATCTTATTATCCTCACAGTCAATTGCAACCTTTCTAAAAGGATTGAGCTTCAAAGCCAATTCGCCCAATATTACCTTGCCGAACTTACCTGCCAATTGTTCCTGGGTTTTTTTTAATAGTACAGCTATTTCGGAGAGGCCGATATGTCTGCCCTGTCGATAATTTTCTCTTATTCGCTCGGCAAAAATCGGCACGACATATTCACGAACGCACCTGTCAATATCGACCACATTAACAACAAATCCTGTCGCCGGCTCAATTCTTCCCACCACGCCAACACCCAACTCAAAAAATATTGAAAACCCTTCTCCTGCCGGCCTGGATGAATATGAATTAGAACCCATACTGTCCTCAGCCAGAAAAGGATTAATCGAAAAACGCACCTGTCTTGTAACTTTATGCATAAACAAAAACCGTTTCACGCCCGCTACTTGCTTGCGTTATGCATCAAACTCAAAACCTCACTTCGACTCTTCGGGTCCTTCTTAAAAATCCCACGAAGCGCCGACGTGACCATCACTGAGCCGGGTTTTTTTATCCCTCTGATTGTCATACAGCTATGCACCGCTTCCAGCACAACCGCTACACCCTTGGGGTCTAAACTGTCCATTATAAAGTCAGCTATCTGAACTGTCAGCCGTTCCTGTACCTGAAGTCGCCGCGCAAAACAATCAACAATACGGGCCAGCTTGCTGACTCCGAGCACCACCCCGCTCGGCAAATATGCAACATGGGCTGTACCTATAAACGGCATAAGATGATGCTCACAAATACTGTAAAACGGAATGTCGCGCAGAAGAACGATTTCATTGTAGTTCTCGGTAAAAATACTGCTGATATGTTCCTTAGGGTCTTCCTGCATCCCCGTCAGAAGTTCAGCATACATTGCTGCCACCCGTTTCGGCGTGTCCTTCAATCCTTCCCGCTCAATATCTTCTCCTACAGCCAAAAGTATCTCCCTAATCGCTTTTTTTATCTTCCCTGTGTCTATCGTTTTTTCTTTATGACTCATTTTTTTCACCTCGCAACTGACATCTTCCAGATAATCAATCCATCTGAATCAAGATTTTTCTCTACTATAACTGTTTCATAAAGTTCAGTATCTGCCGATGAGAGCATCTGAAACAGCCTTACCAAACATAGTTGCAGCTTCCGGGCCGATACCGGTTATCACAAGACCGTCCCGCTCAACGGCATTGCCGGTGTACCGAGCGCCGGCCCTTATGAGAGAACCCTGTTGTGACGGATAACTTGTAGCTCTGAGTCCCTTGAGCACTCCGGCATTTGCCAGAATTGTCGGTGCAATACAAATCGCTCCAAGAACTTTCCCCTTTTCTTTCGCTTGGCGGGCGATACTCAGCGCCATGTGGTTATTAAAGTATTCCTTCGCACCGATACCACCCACAAAAATTACTCCGTCATAATCATCAACATTCAACTCACTCACAAGTACTTCTGCGTTGCCGAGGCCGCCCAGCATACCTCTTATAGCACCTTTTTTTGTGCTTGCTACTACAGTCTCTGCCCCGGCCTGGGTAAGGACATTTCTGGTCTGAAAAAGCTCCTCATCGCGGAAATTTTCCCGGGCAACAATCAATACCACTTTTTTGGTTCTTCTCTTTTGCAATTGGGTAACCGGCCTCTTTTGTTCTACAGTCTCTTTCGGTGGATGGGCAGTCGGGTAACCAACACTGATTATGTAAAGCGGTTCGAAAGCTTTTTGGAGTCTGCAAACCTTGCGCACCTGACTTATATCAAAAGCGCCTATCGGCACAGAGGCCAATCCGAGACTGACCGCCTGAAGCTGGATATTCTGAGCGATGTGCCCTGCTTCCAGCAGCATATATCTTCTGGCTTTCTTATCGTATTTGCGGGCAAGCTTTTTCACTGAACCTGCGATAATAACATCACAGCCGGCGCCGGCCACCGCCCTCTGATTCAGTGCCGCCGCTGCCAGCCGAGCCCGTATATCCTTATTAAGGACCTCCTCAAGGCTGTGCCCCTGGGGATGATAAACAAACAAACTTTCATGCGTGGCAAAATATAATTCTATCGGATAAAGCGCCCCCGCTGATGGTGCTGTTCGAAAACCTTTCTCTTTTTCTGTTATCCCCTGGCCCGACCATGCCAACTGTCCAACCTGAGCAAAGTCAAGTTGACGGCTCGCAAACTCACGTACACTTCGGCGCTCGGCCAATGCCTGCTCTAAACTGACCGGCCCGGTTAACTTCGGCTCGGCAAGCTGAATTATTCGGAGCTTCGAAACGCGAGAGGGGGTCCCCGACCTCTGCTGCGCAACGCACACAACCGCAAAAAAACATAATAACATCGCAGGGATTGTAAAACGTTTCATTTTTCCAATCCTCCAAATCAATTTTCAAAATTACAATTCAGTTTTATTATCCGTTCAAAACCAACTCGGTTGTTAAAAACTTAGGCCCGATTCCAAATCATTATAATCCTGCTGCCGACAATTCAGAAATTAATCCTCACCGCTCTCGATAGTTGTTATCACACCTTTTCTAGCATGTTTATGAATCAAATGAAGATTCCGCAAATATATGAGCATGTTCAATGAGAAACCTAACATAAAAACGGGGTTCTTTAAATGAACAGCATAGCTCAGCAGTATGAAACTTCCAAGCAGTGATATATACCAGAAAGCTATGGGCACATGGGATTTTTGTTTGTACTCACTTACTATCCATTGAAGAATAAATCGTCCGCCGAATATACCCTGTCCTATCAAAGCTATCGTTGCCCATACCGGGTCATTGATTATCTGTTCAGCTATCGCACTTTTAATAAATTCGATTATTGAATACAACATAAGTTTTCTCCGATTCGTATTAAAATAACCATTGGGGCCCCCAAACGCGAATTAATGCGTTTGGGAAACCCCTTACATAATAAACGAATCTCTGGTAAAATTAAAGAAAAGAGCTTGAAAAATCGACATATTACTACGCTGATAAAATCCCCGCACGTTGGGAAAGTATCCTTAAAATAAGTCATTTAGGTGATTTATGGCTGTTACACTGCGACAAAAGCTGACCATTATACTGCTGCTGCTTTATTGGCCGGCTATTTTTGTCCTCGCCCACATACCTTCCGGGAGAGTTATCGACTGGTTCTTCCAACCTCGAATGTCCGACAAGGCCATTCATTACCTCGGTTACCTCATTTTGGTTTTTCTGCTGTGGTTTGCAATCAGTCCCGACAAAAGGGTAAACTGGCGCAGGGCCACTGTATGGTGGGTGCTTTTTGTGGTCGTTTGGTACGGAGCTTTTGATGAATGGCTGCAGGGCCATGTCGGACGAAATTGTGACGTTATGGATTTCTTTGCCGACATGGCAGGTTCACTCACGGGCCTGATTCTACTTTCGATTTTTCCCTTTTGGCCTGCCTGTCTTTTCGTAACCTCTACCGTTATTTTTCTCTTAACGAATCTGCTCCAGGCCTCGACCGGCCTCGGAGTAATAAATACAGTATTTCATCTATTCGCTTACGCCTTTTTTACTCTGCTGTGGATTCAATATTTGCATCTTCTGCTGCCGTTCAAACCGGCGCAGCCGAAATGGCTCATTGGTGCATTGACACCTCCAACAGCTTTCCTGCTGGCGACGGAATCTTTTTCTGTAATTGCCGGAAACGATTTCAGTTTAGAGAATATCATCGTTTCGGTGGCGGCAATTGCTCTCGTGGCCGCAGCATTTTATTTCACTGCCCCTTCGCACGAACGTTAAAAAAGGGTTTGCCCTCAACATTTGTTTCAGATACATTAATTAATGATATTAAATACAATAAGCCAAAAAGGCGATAATATATATATATCGTTTTTAGCTTTCCGTAAGGCGTCTCTAAGACTGCCCCAAGTACAGGGATTAAACCGGCGATAAATAAATGAACGAATCTGGAACCGACAATAACAGCCTTACATTCTCAGGTAGCTCTGCCAGAGGTATAAAATTGGCAATTGTCTGCCCAATGGCCAACGAGTCCTCAACCGCTGAGAATTTTATAACCTCGGTACTGCAGCAGTGCAGCTCTGCCACAGGTAAAAACTTCGAAACTGTAAAGTTTTTCGCTGTACTTGATAATTTCTGCACAGACGGCACTTATGATTTGCTCAAGGACCTGCAGAAAAGACTACCAGAACTTGTCGCCATCTGGGCGCCTGAAAACAAATGCGTCGTGGACGCTTATGTGCGGGGCTATCGTGAAGCCCTCGATGCAGGATGTGACTGGATACTGGAGATTGATGCGGGATTTAGTCATCAGCCTTCGCAAATCGGCCAGTTTTTTGAAAAGATGGCTCAGGGCTATGACTGTGTTTTTGGCTGCCGGTTCTGCAAAGGAGGAAAGTTCACAGATGCACCCCTTAGCCGCCGTATTATCAGTAAATGGGGAAGTGTATTAGCAAATATTCTGCTCGGCACAAAACTCAAAGATATGACAAGCGGGTTCGAAATGTTTACAAATGCCGCTTTGCAGCAGGTTCTGGATAAAAAAATTCAGTCAAAAGGCCATTTCTTCCAGACTGAAATAAAGGTATATTGTCGAAATATGCGAATAGCTGAGGTGCCGATACATTATCGCGCCCCAAGCCAGAATGTAAACGCCGCTGTTATGATGGATGCCTTCAGAAATTTATTCCGGTTATTCAAAGAACGTCTTGCCGGTAATTTGTAATCTTTGATGGGATTTTTCTGTTTTATGAAAGACAAAATTTTCATTGTGGTAACCTCGATCGCCGCTCCCAATGAAATCCTTCGGGAATTGGCGCGGAGCTGTGTCAAAAATGATTGTCACTTTATCGTTATAGGCGACAAGGCCAGTCCGGATGATTTTCACATTGACGGCTGCGATTTTTACAGTCTGCAGAAACAGACCAAAACCGGCTTAAAATTCGCCCGGAACTGCCCGGTAAAACACTACGCCCGCAAGAACATCGGCTATCTCCTGGCAATTCAAAATGGTGCATCGATTATTATTGAAACCGACGACGACAATATCCCTTACGAACAGTTCTGGGCGCCTCGCCGGCGGATTCTCACCACCAAGATAATTGAAAACGCCGGCTGGGTGAATCTCTATCGATACTTTAGCGACCAGAATATCTGGCCACGAGGTTTTCCTCTTGAGCATTCTCAATCGAGCCCGCCGAGCTTCGATACGCTCAATCAGGCCGAAATTGACTGCCCCATCCAGCAGGGCTTAGCTGATGAAAACCCCGACGTCGATGCTGTATATCGCCTGACTATGCCGCTTCCACAAACCTTTAGAAAAGACCGCCACGTTGCACTGGCCGATGGTTCCTGGTGTCCTTTTAACAGTCAAAACACCACCTGGTGGCCGGAAGCCTTCGAGCTGCTTTATCTGCCTTCGTATTGCTCATTTCGAATGACGGATATTTGGCGAAGCTTTATCGCTCAGAGAATCGCTGCGCTTAACGGCTGGGCGATTTTATTCCACGAGCCAACAGTTAAACAGCATCGCAACTTGCACAATCTGCTTCGTGATTTTGAGGATGAAATACCCGGCTATTTGCACAACATTAAGATCTGCGAAGCTTTGGAGGATTTGAAACTGCAGCCTGGCAAAGAAAAAATCCCCGACAACCTCAGGATTTGTTACGAGAAGCTGGTTGATATGTCTCTAATTGGTGATGAAGAATTGCAACTTCTTGATGACTGGCTTGACGACGTCAAGGGCACCCCAAACACGAAGTAATGCGTTTCTCCACAGGACACCTGACGGTGGGGAACCCCAGGCAAATCCGAAAATAGAACCGGCTTATTGGCGGGCAATGCCGGCAGGTAACATTTTTTTTCCAAACGGCCTATACAGTGGGTCGCCTATCAAAACAAAACGCCACGAATTAAAAGGCTTTGTTCTATAATATGCTTCGACAAGGCACCGGCCGTCCAACAACTCAGAAAAAAATGCATCCGGCTCCGGAAAGGAACGAAGATATGGCTCGGCCACCGGTCCTAAAGTGGCTGTTATTCCGTCTTTGAGCATCGCCGGACACCATTGACTGCTGTTCGGGTCACGAAGGTCAATCGCCTCCCAGCTTGCGATATGATACCCCACTGCCCCCTCAACAAAATCAAAGGCATCGACATATTGTTTCAAGCTGTACCAGCCGCAATAAAGGGCGGTTATCGGACACTGGCCAGCCTCAAATACCTTCTGTGTCTGTTCTTCGATTACCTTCATTGTCGTACGCTGCCGTAAAATTGAAGCTGTTTTGCTCAACAATTCATCATACTTGGCATACAATGAATCTTTCGCCTTGTCCTGCCCATAGCCGGAATCTATATACGCAATACCTTTGAGTCCGATTTGTTCAGCTAAAATGGCTTTATCGACAAGGCCCATAACAATATCCTCTCCCGGTCCATCAAGACGGCAGACCATAAGTGATTTGAAGTCCCAGTAAGGCAGCTTATACTTTAACTTGTTCGGCCGCCAGCGGTACAATTCATAATCATCGAACAGCACCATCGATAATTCACTATCTACCGAGGCATCTGTTTCCTTGCCGACTATATTATCAATCGCAGACTGCAAATAAGCTTTCCGGCGTTTGAGTTGTTCTTTCTGCCCGGCCATATAAACAGAACCGCTCTGTTCTATTTGTTTC
>CAZECQ010000057.1:0-13869 GCA_964510545.1 uncultured Pirellulales bacterium
GGCTAGAGCGCCTGCTCGACACGCAGGAGGTCGTTGGTTCAAGTCCAATACCGCCCATTATAAGTCATTTCTACAAAAGAAGTTGCAATCGCCAGTCAATGTGGTTCTCCTTTTTTCTGTTATTTTGTGGTAAGTTTATATTCAAAAACAATTTTCAGGCCTAATTGCAGCAAAAAATCTCTTTTACTTAGGCCGGATGCTTCGCCCGCCAGCTCAGCATGACAGCCCCCCAAACTATATACAACAGAGCATCGGTCAGGTTTTCGCAAAGAATAAACGGAGCATTTGTGAGTCATAGAAAATCATCTGAGGGTTAATCCGGCTGTAAAACAAAAGTCTTTGGCGGTTTTCGAGACAGTAAAAAATTATCGCAGGGCTTGGATTTTGCCGATTTTTTCGTATATAATACGAACTTTCTAAGGGTATAAAGCGTAAAAATGCTGATTATTTCTTAACAGCCTACGTTTCTGAGTCAGGCAATGATTGAAGAGTAAATTTGGCGGCAGATAAAATTTTGAAGGAGAAATTCTTTATGGCGACAGACATAAAACAAATCGGGAATCTTGTACAGGAGAAAAGTGAGTTTGTGCGGGCGCTTTTTGGTGAGATGGACAAAGTAATTGTAGGCCAGCGTTATATGCTTGAGCGTATGCTGATTGGGCTGCTGGCTAACGGGCACATACTCTTGGAGGGGGTGCCGGGGCTGGCCAAGACTATGGCTGTGACAGTCTTATCACGGACAATAAATGCAGATTTCAAGCGTTTGCAGTTTACGCCGGACCTGCTGCCGGCCGATTTGATTGGAACCCAGATTTACCGTCAGTCCGATGGTGAATTTCAGACCCGCAAGGGGCCAATTTTTGCCAATATTATATTGGCCGACGAAATCAACAGAGCTCCTGCCAAAGTGCAAAGCGCCCTGCTGGAGGCAATGCAGGAAAGGCAGGTTACAATCGGCGATGAAACTTTTCCGGTGCCAAGCCCTTTTCTGGTGCTTGCTACACAAAACCCAATCGAGCAGGAGGGGACATATCCTCTGCCGGAAGCCCAATTAGACCGGTTTATGCTGAAACTTAAAATTGATTATCCGAGCAAGGAGCAGGAGCGTCAGATTCTCGACAGGATGGCTGTGACGGACAAGAAGTTTAACATCAAGGCGGTTATCAATCCTGAAGACATCTCGGAGGTCAGGAATGTGGTTGATGAGATATACATTGATGAAAAAATTAAAGACTATATCGTTGATATAGTCTGTGCGACAAGAGAGCCGGATAAATATGGGATAGAAATGGGAAACTTCATAAGCTACGGGGCGTCACCGCGGGCGACAATTTACCTTTCGGTTGCCGCAAAGGCACATGCATTTATTCAGCAAAGAGGCTATGTCACACCGCAAGACGTCAAGAGCATCGGGGCCGATGTTCTGCGCCATCGAGTGATTGTCAGCTATGAAGCCGAGGCTGAAGACAAAACCAGCGAAGATATTATAAAAACTATTTTCGATAACATCGAAGTGCCGTAATTCGTGATTCGTACATTGTAAATCGAGATACGAGATACAAACAACAAGACACGAAACTATGATACCTCAGGAATTAATAAAAAAAATCAGGCAGATTCAGATTTACACGTCCCGGATGGTGGATGCCAGTTTTGCCGGTCAATACGAGAGCGTCTTCAAGGGCAGGGGTATGCAGTTTGACGAAGTTCGCGAATATATACCCGGCGATGACGTTCGGATGATTGACTGGAACGTTACGGCCCGGACCGGCAAGGCATATATCAAGCGGTTTGTCGAAGAGCGCGAGTTGACCGTGGTCTTTGCCGTCGATTTAAGCGCTTCGGGTAACTTTGGGACAGTGAACAAAATGAAAAATGAGCTTGCGGCTGAGTTCTGCGCTGTTCTGGCGTTTGCGGCGGCAAAAAACAACGACAAAGTGGGTCTGCTGATTTTTACCGACCGGACAGAATTGTATATCCCCGCCAAAAAAGGAATCAGCCATATGTTACGGCTGATTCGCGAATTGCTTTATTTTCAAATGCAGCGACGAGAAACGAATATTCCACAGGCGATGGACTATCTTGCCAGGGTGGTGCGCAAAAAAGCAACGGTGTTTCTGGTGTCGGATTTTATAGAGACAGATTTTAAGAAGTCACTTAGTTTGCTTAACAAACGTCACGATGTCATTGCAGTTTCAGTCCGCGACCGGGCTGAAATCGCAATGCCGTCTGCAGGTATGATTGAATTTGCCGATGCCGAAACCGGTGAAATTATCCTTGTCGATTCTTCAAGCGGCAAGTTCAGAAGCCAGTATAATAATAAAAGCTCACGGCGCTTCGATGAACTAAAGAACCTGCTGCGTTCAATCAATATTGACTGTATCAGCATAAGTACTGACAGGCCTTATATAAAGGATTTGGTTCGGTTTTTCCATATGCGCCACCGGCGACAGTAAATTGATTATTTATTATTTGACATAAAGATTAAAAATAAGCCATTTTAAGGATTAATGATTATGGAAGAAAAACTGGATTTTTCACTCCCTGAGAAAAAGGGGAAAAGTTTCGCTTCAAACGTAATATTGATTCTGCTGCTTGTGATTCTGATAGCTTTAACTTCCACTAATTTAGTTTTAAGGCTATCGAGTCAAGAGGCGATTTCTGAAGTGACGGTCTCATCTCTTTCGGCTGAGCAGACCAAAAACCTCGCTGCCAAGCTTGCCCAGCGCAATTTGTACACCCAGGCGGCCAAACTCTGGCAGGATTATCTCTCTGCAGGTGAATTGACGGACACAGAACGAGCCAGGACGCTGTTCCAAATCGGGATATTGTTTGAAAAGGCGAACCGCTACGGCGAGGCGATTGAATATTACTGGCGCAGTGAAATTGCCGCCGACCTCGATGAACTGGGACCCCAGATTAATGCTCATATCAAGAGCTGTTTTGAAAAGCTCGGGAAGTTTTCAGCACTGCGTTATGAATTGATGGACCGCACAAGTTTCAGAAAATCCGGCGATGCAGGCGGTAAAATTGTTGCCGAAATCGGCCCTGAAAAGATAACCGAGGCCGACCTCGATGCAGCGATTGAAGGGACAATCGATAATCAGCTCAGTCCGATGGCGGCCTTTATGATGACAGAACAGCTAAACGAGCAAAAAAAGAAAATGCTGGAACAGTATAAAAGCCCGCAGGCCAGGCAGCAGTATTTACAAGGCTGGCTGACACAGGAGGTTTTGTATCGCCAGGCCCTTCAGGAGAAGCTCACTGAAAAAGCCGAAGTTAAAAATCTTATTGATGAACTAACCCGCGGGGCATTGAGCCGGCACCTGATGAATCAGGAACTTGCCGCCAAAATCCATATTACCGAAACAGACCTTCAGACCTATTATGCTGCAAACAAGGACAAGTTCATAGAACCAGCAGACCAGGAAGACCCCAACTCCACTGAGCGGCAAAAAAGTTTCGATGAAGTCAGGCAACAGGTGATGATGACCCTTACGAACGAAAAAAGCCAGGACGTCCAGCAGCAATACTTACAGCAAATGATGGATAAATACAATGTCATCATCCATACATCAGCACTAACAGAGGTTAAAGAGGACAAATGATAAAAAAATCGACTAACAACCGGTTCTTTTTATCTGTGCTGCTCTGCTGCGGTCTGCTGCTGATATGCGCAGGCTGTGAGAAAAATATAGATGATAAGAGAGAAAAGACGGAATTTGAGATAGACAAAATTTTCGAGCGCGGGCCGTTGACCGTCCATATACTCATCGATAGAAGCAAAATAACTATTGCGGAAACGTTGCTGCTGGAATTTGAAGCGACGATTGAGCCGCCTTACGAAGTGCAGATGCCGAGTGTTGTAAAAGTGCTTGAAAATTTCGGTATCATTGACTGGTACAACTTGGGTGACAGACTCGATGCGAATGACAATATAGTCAGCAGGTATCAATACCGCCTTGAGCCGTTTCTGTCGGGCACATACGCCATACCGGCTTTTACATTTGAATTTTATGATATTAACAGCCCTGCTGAAGAAAAAAGACATGAGCTCACAACTGAGCCGATTGATATTGAGGTTACTTCGCTGCTTGGTCAAGAGCGTGCAGAATTAGTGATAGCCGACATTGAAGGCGTCCTCGAGATGCCCAGGAAAAGCAGTCTTAGGTGGATTTGGATACTGTGCACAGCCGGTGTTATCGTTGCTGTGGGGGTATGGCTTTATCTACGGCGTAAGCGAGTGGAAGAGCTTGTCAGGATTTTCAGTCCTGCGCATGAAATTGCTTATGTGCGTTTAAGGGCTCTTGTCAAAGATGACCTGATAGCTGCGGGGAGAATCAAGGAATTTTATGAACGCATAAGTGATATTCTCAGGCATTACATCGAGCATCGTTTCGATTTGCGGGCGCCGGAAAGGACTACCGAAGAATTTCTGGCAGAGTTGGCGGTTACAGACATTCTGGCCGGGCCCGACAAGCGGGACATCGGAGAGTTTCTAAAACATTGTGATTTGGTTAAGTTTGCAAAATACAATCCGACAACAGAGCAGATTCAACAGACTTTTGATTTGGTAAAATATTTCATCGAAAAAACCAAATCCGAAGAGCGAAGAATTGATGTAACAGATACGAACAACGTCGAACAAACAGTTGAGATTGGGAGTGTGTAAATGCAGTTATATTCGCCGTGGGCTTTGCTGCTGCTTTTAATTCTGCCGGTAATGGCATACCTGATGGTGCGCAAAAAAGGTACCGCATCGATAAAATTCCCGAGTCTGGCTGATATGAAAACCTGTCTCGTTTCGTGGCGGATTAGATTAAGGCCGACATTAAAGCTGGCAAGATTAGTCTGCCTTGCACTTTTGATAATTGCGTTTGCCAGGCCGAGGAAAGGGACGGTACTATCGGAAATATCAACCGAGGGCGTAGCTATAGAGGTGGTGGTTGACCGTTCGGGCAGTATGGAGGCTGAAATGGCTTACGAAGGCAAAAAATTAAACCGCCTGGAAGTTGCCAAGAATGTCTTTTCCGATTTTATTAAGGGTGATAAAAAGGGGTTGAGCGGCAGAAGCCGTGACCTTATGGGGCTGATTACTTTTGCACGATATGCCGATACGAAGTGCCCATTGGTGCACAGTCACGACGTTCTGGTTGAGTTTTTGAAAAAAACCAAAATTGTAACGCTGCGCAGCGAGAACTATACGGCCATAGGCGATGCCATCGCACTGGCGGCGGCAAGACTGAAAAAGGCCGAAGAAGAAATTCAACAAAGAAAGCGGCAGTTAGGCATTACAGAAGGGGCTGATGAGGACAAGCAGGCCCAGGCAGGCTTTAAGATAAAAAGCAGGGTGATAATACTTCTTACCGATGGCCGCAACAACGCTGGTGATTATGACCCTATGCAGGCAGCTCAACTGGCCAGGGAATGGGGCATAAAAATATATACAATCGGCATTGGTTCGGCCCAGGCCTACACAACCGTCAAAACTATGATGGGCTCTTTTAAGATGCCGGCACATCAGGACCTTGACGAAGGACTGCTTAAAGCGATTGCAGAGACAACCGGCGGTTTTTACGGCAGGGCCGATGACGCAAAGGCGCTTCGTAAAATTATAGAAAAAATCGACCGACTGGAAAGAAGCAAGGTCAAATCTATTCAATATACGCAGTTTTCAGAACGTTTCGGGCCCTGGACACTGGCAGCGCTGTTGATGCTGGGCTTCGAGATATTGGCAGGTTGTACGGTATTTCGCAAAATACCATAATTGATTTGCAGGGACGATGATGGAACTTGGAAATGACAAGGTGTTATGGCTGTTGTTTATGGTGCCGGTGTGTTTAATACCGGCTTATGTGTGGTGCTTCTGGCGTAAAGCAATGACACTAAGAATTCTGGCCAGCAGCGAAATGCTCAAAAAAATTAATGTCTCTGTGAGTTTGAAAAAGCAAATATTCAAAGCGTTTCTTTTAGTCATCGCTTTTATAAGTATTGTTACGGCGCTAACCGAGCCGAAGTGGAATCCGCAGGCCCAAAAGATAAAACGTGAAGGCAGAGATATTTGCATCCTGCTGGATACTTCCCGCTCGATGCTGGCAGAAGACATAAAGCCGAGCAGACTGGAGCGTTCCAGGATAGCAATCAGCGACCTGCTGGAAGTGCTCAAAGGCGATAGAATTGCAATTGTAACTTTCGCCGGTAATAGTTCGATAAAGTGCCCGCTGACGCAGGATTATGCCTTTGTGAGAATGGCACTGGCCGACATATCCACCGAAAGCGTCGGCAGGGGCGGCACGATGATAGGCGATGCCATTCGCAAAGCAACCAGAGAGGTCTTTGACACGCAAAGCCGCGAATATAAAGATGTAATATTAATTACCGACGGCGAGGAGCACGAGGGCGAAGAAAGTTTTACCATCCAGGCGGCTGAAAAAGCCAACGACGAGGGTGTAAGGATAATCGCAATAGGGCTGGGTGATGAACTTGAAGGCGCGCGGATTCCTGTTACCGCCCCGAGCGGTGAAAAAGCTTTTCTAAAGTACGACGGCAAGGAGGTATGGTCGAAGCTTGACGGCGAGACACTGCGAAATATCGTTTATGAAACCGACGGTGGGAAATATCTGTCAGTCGAGCCGGGGAAAACCTTCGACCTCGGGGAAATTTACAATGACCTGATTGCCTCAGCCCAAAAACGCCAGCTTGAATCGGTAACGATGATGAAATATGATGAGAAGTTCCAAATTTTTCTGGCTCTGGCTATTGCACTGATTATTTGTGAGGTCCTGATAAGTGAACGGAAAAAAGTTTAAGACGATAATAGTTTCATCAATAGTATTAGTGGCTCTGCTCTCGACGAAGCAGATGCGGGCCGAATCTGTCCGGTCTTTGGTGCACCAGGCCAATAAGTTGTATAACCAGAGTAGCTTCACTGAAGCAGTCAATAAATACGACGAGGCGCTTTTGGAGGGGCCGACTGCACAGGAACCGAGATTCAATAAAGCAAACTGCTTTTATCGGCTGGACGACCTTGAGAAAGCATCACAGTTGTACAGAGAAGTCGCAGCCGAGAGCAAAGATATGAAATTAGTCGCCAAAGCCAAGTACAATCTTGGTAACTGCTCCTTCGGGCAGGGCGTAAAGCAGAGAGACTCCGACCTGCAAAAGGCGATTGAGGATTTGAAAAACGCTATCAGTTACTACAGAGGCGTCCTGGATATTGAGCCGGGAAATGAGAAGGCCGCAAGAAATATCGAAGTTGCGCGACTGATGATAAAAGACATACTTGACCAGCTCAAAAACCAACAGCAGCAACAGGACCCAAATCAGCCGCAAGACCCGAATCAACAGCAGCAGCAAAATCAACAACAGCAGCAGAAGCAAAAAAGTTCGGCCCATGACCCGAATCAGACGCAGGACCCAAACCAAACGCAGCAGCAGCAACAACAAAAAGACCAAAAGGAGCAACAAAAACAAACTGCGCCCCAGACGAGTGCCCAGGAAATACTCGACAAAGAGCAGCGACGGCGCAAAGAACGGCAGTTTTTGCAAAGAGTCCGCTACCAAAAAGTCGATAAGGATTGGTAGTGAAGTTGATGAATGACTATTGATTATTGAACGAGATGAGAGGCACTAAATATACTATCTTCATTTTTGCTTTGATGACGTTGGTTTCGACAAACGCATCGGGACAGGTACAGGTTTTCGCACAGGCCGAAACCTCGAAGGAAATTTACATCGGCGAAAGCTTCGCTTACCACATAATCATAGATGGTGAAAACAAGGCGGGGCAGGTTGATATAACGCCGCTGGCAAAGTACAACCCCCAAGGTACCGGCAATAGGGATGTCTCGCAGAGGTCATGGAGTCTTATAAACGGCAAAACAACTGAAAAAATTGTTAAGCGATACGTGATGAGTTATTCGCTGTCCGCCCAGACAGAAGGGCAAATAGACCTGCCGCCGGTGACGGTCACGCTTAACGGAAAAAAGTATAAGACAAATCCCGTAACAGTAAATGTTTTAAAACCGGGCACAACCGACAAATTAGACCTTGAGGTTATGTTCTCACAGCAGCACTGTTACGTTGGCCAGCCGGTTATAATGACGGTGAAGTTTTACATCTCCACCGAAATTCGTCACTTTCAATTCGACATCCCTGCTTTTAACAGTAACACTTTTTACATTGAAGAACCGGATGTACGAAACCCCCTTGCCAGAGAGTACCGTTTAAGTATCACCCTGCCGATGACGGTATTTGCCACTGAAAGCAGGGTTGTTCATAATGGCAAAGATTCTGTTTTGCTGACTTTCAGCAAAGTGATGATTCCCAGGCGTTCCGGTCAAATAGAAATCGAGCCGATAACAGTTTCAGCCGATGTTGCCGTCGGGCGCCAGCGCTCACGTGACAGGTTTTTTGATAGTTTCGACCCCTTCGGCTCAAGAACAAATTTCAAACGTTTTATGGCAAGTGCCAAACCGATGACACTCACGGTACTGCCTCTGCCTGAAGAAGGAAAGCCCGCTGGATTTTACGGTCTGGTGGGCAATTACACAATATCAGCGTCGGCTGTACCCACCGAAGTATATATGGGCGACCCGATAACACTTACTATCAAAATTGGTGGAAACAAGTACTTAAAGCCGGTCCGCTGGCCCGCCCTCGAAGAGGTGCCGGAATTGGCGGCAAACTTCAAGATTCCTTCGCAGAAGGCGACGCCGGTCATTGAAAACGGCTTCAAAGTTTTTACACAGACCATAAGGCCTGATAATAACCAGGCCAAGGTGATACCATCTGTCGCCATTGTCTATTTTGATGTGGAAAAGGGCAAATATGTAACGGCGAGGACCGAACCGATACAACTCGATTTGACGCCGTCCAAGAGATTGACAAACAAGGACTTCGAGGGTAGGGATTTTGTGCCGGTGAACAAAGAGGTTGAGATGATAAAGAAAGGGCTTTCAGCCAATTACGAAGGGCGTGACGTTCTAACCAACATGAGTTTTTCGCCGCTGGCTGCCTTGCAAAGTCCTGTCTATGCGGCAATCTGGGTTCTGCCCTTGGCGGCACTTGTATTAAGTTCGTTAATCAGGTTCTTCACGCATACAACTGAGCAAAAAACAGCAATGAGGCGCAGGCAAAAGGCGCCCGGCAAAGCAACAGGACAATTAAGGAAAGTCACCTCCTCCGAGCACAAACAAAGACCCGAATTGCTTGCCTTAATAATGAAACAGTATATCGGCGAGCGATTCGACAGGACGGCAGGGTCACTGACCGCAGAAGACTCTTATGAAATAATCGCTGCTGCTACAAAAGATACACAGACAGCAGGTAAATACAGAGACATTATTGCAAGATGCGAGGCGGTGCGCTATGCATCGGAGGATCTTGATATTGATACGGCGCAAATTAAAGAAGTAATTAAACTTATTCGGCATATTGAAAAAAAGTGCCGCAAATGATGAACAGAAAAGTTACAGTAATTTTGATTGGTCTGCTTTTATTGGGGCTGACCGCCTCGACACAAGCCAAGCTGCCGAAAGAGCAGACAAATTCACTTTTTGTCCAGGCAAATGAGGCATTTAGAAATGCCAATGCGGCAACTGGCGAGGCGGGCAGGCAGAAGCACTACGAAAAAGCCATACTGAATTTCGAAAAAATAATAAATGACGGCCAAATAAATAACGCCGGGCTTTTTTATAACCTTGGAAATGTTTATTTCTTAAAAGGTGACCTCGGCAAGGCAATCTTAAATTATCGTCGGGCTGAAAAACTCGATAGCGCCGATGCAAATATTCAAAAAAATCTTGCCTTTGCGCGCAGCAGAAGAATAGATAAAATTAAGGTCAAGACACAAAAGCGTGTTTTGCAGACTTTATTTTTCTGGCATTATGACTTTTCCACCCGGACAAGGTTTACAGTTACCTGCATTAGTTTTGCTGTTTTGTGTATTGGCCTGACTGTGTTTATCTGGTTCGGCCGAAATGCACCGACAACAGCAGCGGTGATAATCAGCGGTATTTTGACAGTTTGCTTTTTCACATCGGTTGTTTTGGAAGCCAGGGGACAGGCGAGCAGGGTCTGCGGAGTAATCACGGCCGAGAGTATAGTTGCCCGCCAGGGTGACGGGCCTAATTACCAGCCCAGCTTTAAGGAACCGCTGCATGGAGGAACTGAATTCGATTTGCTCGAACAGAGGCCGGGCTGGCTGCATATAAAACTTTCCGACGACAGTGACAGTTGGATACCCCAAAGCAGTGCCGAGACGATTTGAAGCCGTCAATCAAAACGACTCACTTTTTTGTCCACTTATCCAGCCAATCGAGCACGGTCTGATGCCAGAGAATCGAATTGTTCGGCTTAAGCACCCAGTGACCTTCATCGGGGAAATAAAGCAGCTTTGCAGCAATTCCGAGACGGCAAAGGGCATTGAATGTAGCAATTCCCTGAGTATCCACTACGCGAAAATCCTGCGCACCGTGAATGACCAGCATAGGCGTCTTCCAGTTCTTAACGTAGTGAACGGGATTGTGTTTTTCATAACTTTCTGGGTTTTCCCACGGTGTGCCGATGTGGTCCCATTCGGGGAACCACAATTCTTCAGTGTCAAAATAGGCCATTCGTTCATCGAGATTACCATCGTGATTGACCATGCACCTGAAGCGCTCGGGCCAGTTGCCGGCAATCCAGTTAATCATATATCCTCCGAAAGAAGCGCCTAATGCACTTACTCTGTTAGCGTCCATCCACGGGTAGCGTTTCACAGCGGCGGCGAGACCTTTTTGCAGGTCTTCGAGGGGTTTGCCGCCCCAGTCGCCGCGGATGGAATCGGTAAAGGCCTGACCATAACCGATAGAGCCGTGGAAATCCACCATAACCGCAGCATAACCGGCTCCGGCATAGACCTGCGGGTTCCAGCGGTAGTGAAATCTATTTCTAAAAGAGCCTTGAGGGCCTCCGTGGATTAGAAAAGCCACAGGATATTTCTTCTCAGCTTCGAAGTCCACCGGCTTAACAACATAGCAGTAAACCGTCTCATTATTCCAACCTTTGAAAGTAAACTGTTCATACTGGCCCATCTGGGCGGCTGCGATTTTTTCAGCATTGATATTCGTAACTGAGCGCACATCAGAGCCATCCGGTTTAACCGAGTAAAGCTCCACAGGTGAATGCAGATTATTCAAGCCGTAAACAATGCGCCGGCCCGCTGCTGCTGGTGAACTTACATAGCCATCCCTTATAATGGTACGAACATTACCGGTTTTTACATCGATGGTGAAGAGAGATTTTTGGCCTAAGTTAGAGGCCGCTGCGTAAATCGTTTTGCCGTCCGGCGAGAAACAAATAGACGATGGTGAACGGTCCCATTTTTCGGTTAAAATCCGCTCTTTGCCATCAGGCCACTTTCGCAGGACAACCCGGAAGCGGTCGGACTCATAGCCTGCTCTGGCCATCGCCAGATATGCCAGGGTCTTCCCATCGGGTGAAAAAACCGGCCCTGTATCCCACGCCTGGTTTTTTTCAGTCAGACACTTCGGCGGCTTCGAGCAGTCGACAGGGACGCTATAAAGGTCGAAATCCGTTGACCATGCTTCTTTGCTGCCTGCGACACGTGCGGTGAAGATAATTTCTTTCCCATCCGGCGTGAATGTTATCTCTTCCGGCCCACCGAAGGGTTTGGAAGGTGTGTCGGCGTCCATACCCGCCATCACGTCCACCGGTTCGCCGCCTGCCGGCGGCATAACAAATAAATGACTGCGCCGGCCGTCTTTCCACGTGTCCCAGTGCCGAATAAAGATGCGCTCATAAATCCGCCCACTCGCTTTTCTGTCTTTTATTTCATCGAGTTTTTCCTTTGTGCACTCCGGGTTATTGCAGTCAGGGAAGACTTCCATAGTAAAAGCGATGTGCAGACCGTCGGATGAAACGAGAAGATTTGCTGCATCAAGGGGCAGTTCGGTTATTTGTTGGGCTTCACCGCCATCGATGCGGATTCGCCAGACTTGGGAAGAATCGCTGCGCTTGGACAAAAAATAGATAGATTTGCCGTCGGCGGAAAACCGGGGATTAGAATCGTTTTCGGCGTCTGACGTCAAACGTCTAAGGCCTATCCCGTCCGAGCGAACCATCCAGAGGTCGCTCCGCCCACGGTCGGCTTCAAGGTCGCTCTTTTGCAGAACAAAAACAATCCACTTACCATCCGGCGAGACCTGCGGGTCGGAAATACGCTCAATCGCGAGTAAATCGTTCACACAAAACGGATGAGTAGATTCACACAGCCCCGAAGCAAAACCGGCACTTACAAAAATAATCTGAAACAAAATTATTAAACGCATAATTTTCTCCTTATAACTGAACGACCGTTCATTCGTTCCATATTATACCATATCAGCGGCGAGGATTTTGTTCGTTAGATAGACACCGAAAACGACTAATACTGCTCCGGTTAACTTCGTCAAATCGATAGCCTTGTCAATTAAGCTTTTCAACATCTCCACTGAACACGGAACTAACCTTAGTCTTCCTGTTATCAAGTTCATAGCTTATCCATTCTAAATGACGCTCCGGTATTGATTAAAAGGATTATTCCTATGACAATCAAGCAGGCATAAATACAATTATCGAATTTTCCCTTTGGGATTTTACTATTGAGCCTGCCGCCCAACAATATAGCTATAAAGACGACAGGCAGACAAATCAGGTAGTTCACTAATACCTGCTCAGTCCAGAGCCCTCCAATACCATGGCCCAAAGCAATCATCAGCCCGGTCGGAAGAAAATAGCCCTGCAATGTTGCCCGAAATTTCGCCGGGTCCCATCCTCTCAAGCTGCCGTAAATAACAACCGGCGGGCCGTTGGTATTATATGCACCCCCCAAAATTCCTGCCAACAGTCCAAAAATATACGCAAATCTGTCGTTTGCCAATGTGAACAATCTTGGCTTGAATATTCTGTAAAGAGAAAAAACAATTATCACAGCAGCTAAAACAAGCTTCATTGCGTTTTCGTACAGGCCTTTCAGCAGTAATATACCTATCGGTATTCCCAGCAATGTGGAAATTATTAGCATCGATACACTTTTGAAATGAACGTTCCGCCATTGTTTAATAAGGATAGTTATCGAAATAGTAACCGCGATTAACCCTACCAACGGCGTAGCTGCATTTATTCCCACCGCCATAGCAAGCAGTGGCATCGCTATCAGGGCGTCCCCAAACCCAAACGTCGAGCGTGTGAACGTCGAGATAAAAATAATCGGCATTACTATTCTTTGAAACGGTTCCATTTATCCTTCAGCAAGTAAGTCTGTATGTCCTTTGGTGCAACAGTTCGGTACATTAGTAAGCAATTTTTAGTTGATTATCAGGCATTTGTAAAGAATTTATATTGACTTGGCCTTAGGCGTTTTGTTCGTCAGATAGACGCCGGATACGACTAATACCGTGCCGATTAACAAGGACAAAGTGACTGGTTCTGCCAGAATGAAAAATGCAAGAGTAACGCCCCAAATCGGAACGAAGTTAATAAATAAGCCGGCCTTGACCGGCCCGATTTTTTTTATCCCTTCATAGTACCACACGAAACCTATCACCGTCCCAAAAATAGCCAGGTAAAAAATACACAGCCAGTCTGTTACCGAGTAATGGAAAAAATCGCTCATCATACCTTCAAAACACGCCGGCGGAAATAAGGCAGCTGCGCCGATTGCGGATGCGAAAGAGACAAGCACAAGCGGTGAATGGTCGGTCATTAATGATTTGCCTGTTAAAGAATAGGCCGTCCAGCTTAGAACACAAATAAACAGATAAAGTTCACCGCGTCCCAGGCCGCCATTGACAATCTCAATCAGATTACCCCTCGAAATAACAATTA
>CAZECQ010000058.1:0-13695 GCA_964510545.1 uncultured Pirellulales bacterium
GCAACCTTATATTTTACAAATTTTGCCGCATTATAAATCATGGATTCGGAGCCTTCCTGCTTCGCTGACCCCTTCGCCAAGGCTATGGGGCGGCAGGAAAGCTATGATGCGACGAGCCGGTGGATGAAGTTTGTTTGGTGAAAATAGTGGGGGTCAAGCTCGGCAGTAAGTAAAAACTGTCCGAACCGCAGGCAGCCACAGCACTAATTGGATTTTCAGTAGTAGGTGCCATCGGTGCCGGAGTAAATGGCATGTTGCAGAACTTGCAGTGCCGCTGTGGCGGGTTATAGAATAAAATCCGGCAAGCGAAGAGTGCGATTATTTTAGTATTTGTATTTTTGTGAATTTGACCAGTGCGCTTGAGGTCTGAGGATGCGGTTCAATGGTGCCAATCAGGCCTACCTTTCGGCCTGTGAGGTTATTTAAGTTCATTTTTGCGGCCTGGCCCTGCGGCAGAGCGTAACAAAGGATTCTGCCGGAGTCGTCAAATATCAGATAATGTATTAGCTGCGGGTCGGCACTGTAAATGCTCGAAGGTTGAAACTTGCCGATAACGGCAAAATCGCCCAGATTCGGGACCTTTTCCATTTTGGCAGCGTGGTCTTTATCTATTCGTTGTTTAATCTTCTGCAGCTGGTCGCCCTGGAACTTGACGGTTTTTTCGGCGTTGACGGCCAGTTCAAAACGTTTTATCTGCTCAAGGGCAAACTTCGAGTATCTGGCGGCTTTGCCGGCTGCTTTATTTTTGGCAATTTCAAGAAGCTTTTTCTTTATTAGTAAGTAATTCTGCTGAGCAGCGGGTTTGGCCTGTTCGATTTTGATTTGCCTGGCCATAAGGTAATATTCGGTGAGTTTTTTGGCCTCGATGGAGACGTCGGTTGGGACAACAGCGGGCGGCATATCTTTTGGCTCGGTAATTTCGGAGTCCGGCCCGACGGTGGCGAGTGGTCTGGTGTACTGGGTGCTGACCCAGAGATAGGCGTTGAGTGGCGGAGCAATTTTGTAATAATCACCCTGTTCCTGGCCGACAATCAGTCTGACCTGTTCGCCTTTGTTTAGTTTAAACTGCACAGTCTTGGAATGTATCGGGTTTCCATCTACAGAGCCGGCCCAGACACGGACGGAGTCGCCGGTTACGATGCCTTTTGCCGGCTCGGCGGAATCGGCGCTGATGTACTGCTTTGAAATCCAGGAGAAGCTGCCGGGCGGGGGGATAATACACGACCAGGAAAACTGTGTATCGACGACAGTTACCCTGTCGGTTTTGCTCAGCTTGCCGCAGGGATAGTGATTTGTACCTGGTCCGGAACGAATGTAAACGTCATCACCGGTTATCTGGGCGATATAAGGAAAATCAGGGACGGCTGCTTTGCTGGTATCGGGCGAGGCCGGTTGTTGTGGCGAAGGGGCTGTTGCCTGGGCAAAGCCGGTGGACGTTAGAACGATTAAACAAACCAGAGCAAAGAAAATTTTAGTGTAGGATTGCATTTTTCTGTCTCCCAAAAAGAGATTATCACCTAAAAATTCGACAACTGCTTAAGCGGCAGACACTTTTTCGGTATTCAAGTTATCACCGGCCTGATGGATTGTCAACAGTTTTTCTTTTTTGAAAAACGGGAGCGGTACAATTTTATATTTAGCTTAAATTTTGCAGTCTGGCAAGCTCATCGGCACACATTTTCACCTGGCCCGGGTCGGAGAGTTTTTCGGAGGCGGCCTTTAGACATTTTACGGCCTGGTCGGTCTGGTTGAGGTAACGGGCATATAATATGCCGAGCATCAACTGTACCTGCTCGATGTATTCGTAGTTGCTGTAGTGTTTTAGGAACTTTTCGTATGCCTGGGCGGATTCGGCGGATTTTTTCTCGCTGGCAAGTTGATTGGCGATGTCCAGCAGCTGCTGGCGAGGCAAAATCTGCTCGCTATCAAGGTCTATCAACTCCAGGTAGGCTTCGGCGGCAGCCGGTAAGTTTCGCTGGGCAGTTCTGTCGGTAATTTCGCTTCTGAGGCGGCTGATTTTTTCGGTGTGCTGCCGCTCGGCGGCTGTTATGACCTGTTTGGCTTTTACCTTTTTGCTTTTCGTCCGGCCTGTAAACGGGTCGTAACCGCCGGAAACAACATCACGATAAAGCCGGCGGCGGTTCCACTGTTTGAGCATCGACCACAGGTCGAAATTGCTGGTGGAGATTAAGCCGGTCGCCAGCATACCCAATATTGCCAGGATTCCGAAGGCATAGCCGGAAAGGTGCGCATCGTAAGCGACCATTGGAATGCTTCTTTCGAGCATATTGTCCCAGACAATCATCTTGAAGCCGATGAAGTACAGGGCGGAAATTTCGATGGTGTCAATAAAAAACAACAGCCAGTAAAAAATTGTAATCAACGTCTGCGGAAACAGGACCAGATAGGCGCCTGTTACGGCGGCGACGGCACCACTGGCACCGAGGACACTGCTGCCGCCAACGAGTATATGGCCTATTGCGCTGAATACCGCACCGGCCAGGTAGAAGCACAAGTAGCCGATGTTTCCGAGCTTGTCATTGACGTTTTTGCCGAAAAGATATAAAAAGAACATATTTCCGATGATGTGTTTGAAGCCGCCGTGCAGGAAGGCGTAAGTTATGAACTGCCACAGGAAAGGGCGCTCAGGCATGAGCACAAGCTGTTGAGCCCAGAGTCGAAGAACCCATTCGTCTTTTCCCGTGAACGGATTAACACGGGTTGAATACGACAACAAAAAAATAATCACATTTGCAGCTATCAGTGCGTAATTTGCATAAGGCGTTCGCCACGGCCGAATACTTGTTCGAATGGGAAATATAATAAACATAATAATCCATTAATATTGAACTCGAAAAACCGAGATTCATTGTAACGGGAAAAAACGGATGCGACAAGATGTAAAATAAATTAAAGATGAACTTGAAAAGGTAAAGACGTTGGTTTTTATAGGTCGATACTGTAAGATAAAAAGATTAAGTTGAGGTTTTTGCTTAATATGCCGCCGGGTTGTGTCGATAAAATAATTAAAACTTGTTAAAATAATATTAGTTTACAGTAGGAGAGCCAAGATGGGTATTCAGAACTGGTCAGAGGAGATACTTCTGGTTGAGTTGCCCCAGGAGCCGGAGATGGGGGATGAACTTAAGACTGTTACAAGGATGGTGCGTGACAGAGGTGACTGCGAAGTGGTGGTGGATTTTTCCAGCGTCGATATTGTCACATCTTCGAGTCTCTCAAAGCTTCTGAGACTGCGTAAGCTATTGGCGGATTGCGGGCACCGGCTTGTTTTCTGCAATGTTGCTCCTGCAACGAAGGGCATATTTACCGTGACTGGTCTCGATGGAATTTTCGAGCTTGTAGAGGATAAATTTGTTGCCCTGGCAGGTCTGCAGATTGCCAATTAAAGGCCCTGTCCAGATAAGAGACTTGACAGAAGGTTATCTTTTGTGTAATATATTTTTGTGATGGTTGAGCCTATTACGAATACCGCTGAGAAGAGCTGGCAGGCTCTGATTATAGCGATGTTCGTAATCTGCTCGCAAGTTTATTGAAAAAACAGGATTGTAATAAATGGACAAAGAAGTTCTGCAGCAGATTGAGCAGATTATAGGTTACCGGTTTTCCGACAAGGGGCTTTTGTCCAAGGCATTCACTCATTCTTCAGCGGTTGAAAATCGTCTTTTGAGTAATGAAAGACTAGAGTTCATCGGCGATTCGATTTTAGCTTTGGTTATATGCCGGACCATCTTTGACCGTTTTGGTTCTTATCTGGAGGGAGATTTGACGAAAATGAAGAGTATGCTTGTTTCCCGCAGAAGCTGTGCCAAGGTCGCTAAGCAACTTGGTGTGCATAAGTTTCTTAAAGTTGGTAAAGGTATGTCCAGCAGCCGGGCATTGACCGGCTCTCTTGCATCAGGTCTGCTTGAGGCCATTATTGCTGCGATTTATTTTGACAGTGACTTTGATGCTGCTCGTGATTTTATCTTAAGGGGCTTTGGGCCGTTAATCGACAAGGCCAACGCCGAACAGGCACAGGGCAATTTCAAATCGATGCTGCAGCAGTATGCTCAACAGCAATTTAATGTTACACCTGTTTATGACCTGCTTGATGAAAAAGGTCCGGACCACCATAAGTGTTTTGAGTCTGAAGTGGTTGTTGGCGGCCGGCATTTCTCAAGTGCCTGGGGGCCGAATAAAAAGGATGCGGAGCAAAAGGCTGCTTACAATGCCCTTGTTGAATTAGGTATTCTCGAAGGGGGTTTGATGGATTCCGAGTCCGAGTAATCTTCGAATCTACCGCCGATGGGGCGATATTTACTGAATAACCAGCCTTGCTATGGCGTATAAAGCCAAGGCAACCAAAGCCATAAAAACGACAATCGAAGCGAACAGGGCTGCGGTCTCCCTGAGCAGGGTGACTGTTTTGATTGTGGGCAGCTTGGTTGTTTTGTAAACAACAGCTATTGCCGCCGCCAGCGGCAGCACCCAAAGCATCAACTGTGGATTTGGTCCGAGCTGAAGCGGTGCTGTGAACGTTGCTATTGTGAGATTCATCATTGTGGCCATTTCATACTCCGGCAGTTTCAGTTCGGCGTAAATGGGCCAGGTAAACAGAATTGACTATGCACAGAAGGTTTAGCAGTCCCGCGATGCTCGTGTATATCTGTCCGATTTCATTTGGCCAGCCATAGACACGATAACCTCCTCCGGCGGTGAGAAAACCTATAAACATTACCATCGGCGAGTTCATAATCTGTGCTATATACCACGGCCAGGACCTGACCGGGTCAATTACTCCGATTGAGCCGACGTACAATCCCGCAGAGAAAAGCAGGAAGATGGTTACGAATATGATTATCGAGCGTTTTTTTTCATTAAGCAGATAGTAGCCTGCCCCGGGGACCAGCCAGGACATCAGGCCGACAATAAGCAGAAATAACAGGTTGTCTTTTGAATAACGCGCCATTACGATGCCCCGGCGGATTTGTCCTGTTCATTTACATCCGCAGTTTCCTGGTTCTCAATAGCCCACCTGAAGTTTGTACGTTTTAGTATGTTATCGGGATTAAAATGTACAACCGACAGAGACTGTGCCTGAACGGCATTTATTTTATAAGCCTGCATTGATTTGATTGCTTCGTATTGCTGGCGGTCGAGCCGTTGGCTCGAGAGGTTCTTTATGCAATAGTAGCTCATATCCGGCTTAATTTCCAGGACTAAAGGTGCGTTATCAATACTGTTGCTGTCCGGCGGTATGAGCGAATATAACTGTTCTCGAAGGACACTTTCTTTTTTTCTCTCATTGATTAAAAGGTGTGCTGTCGGATTGCCTATAGTTTGGACGGCCAATATCTCCAGCGCCTGCTTTGAGATTCTCGGCAGGTTTTCAAAGTTTTGCAGTCTGAAAGTTTCGGAGGCGGGTTCGTCCTCTTTGGTTTGCTTTCCATGGAGTTCGTTAAATTTGTTGATGGCACTGTCCCAGCCCTCTTTTGCCACCAACTCGGTGAACTGCTCTGCTTTATTTTTGGCGGTTTCCATAGCTGCAATTTTTTTCAGGTCTTCGCTCACTTTTTCTTTTACCGAGTAAATTCTTTCCTGTGGGGACTGAGGGTCCTGTTCGAATTCGATTGTGGCTGTGCTGAAGGTTTGGTTTACGCTTTGCGGCTCAGCGGCTTTGCGGGTTTTGGTCACCCTTACAAGCGCAGCAATTTGTTCGAAGCGGTCTTTAAGCGGCCCGATGTTTTCATACAATCTCGGTTTTTGCGAACCGCTAAGCCCAAGTTCGCTGCTGCCGAGCTGGTCGATTGCAAAGGTAATTTGGGCCAGGCCCAAAAGGCCAAATCCAGAGCTGAGACCGCCGAGGTAAAGTCTTCCGAGATACTCGTCGTTGCGTATGTCTGCTGCGGTAAGTAAGCCGGTAGTGCCGGAATATACCTTTATTTCGTATTTTTTACTCAACTGCTCGGCGGCGGCTTTATAATCGCCGGCTTTTTCTTTAAGCTGTTCGTCACTCAAGCTCACCGCTTCGGTGTCTATATTCTCAAGACCGGCCTCGGTTATTGCTTTTGCCTCCTGTAGTATCCGTTCTGTCTTCGAGTTTATTCTGCTCTGGAGAAGCTGATTTGAAATGGCAGAGGCCATTTCCACATAGCTTTTTAATCGTTCGGTTAAAGGTGAATTCGGGTCGTTTGGGTCGGAGGGGATTTGTTCTGTAAATTGTGACTTGAATTTTCGGTAATATTCTTCGGCCTGCTCCTGTGTAGGAGTTGTTACTATATTCGAGACATCATCCGATTTAATCGCAATATATTCGAGTTCAACTCTGTCGGCAAGTTTATATCCAAAACCATAGGGGTTTTGCTCGCTTACCTGGCTGGGAAAGAACATCTTATAGGTGTTAAACTGTTCGAGAATTTTTTCTTCGTCCGGCTGGGGCTGGGTTTCGGCAAATATTGCCGAATCAAATTTTACAAATTCCAAATCGAGTGTCTCAAAGTCCCAGCTTGTACTATGTGCCAGTTGCGCTAATGTAGCGTTTTCGCTCGAACTTATCATATCGGCATACGCCAGCACCGACAACATTTTGGCAAACGTCGCCAGTATCTTCTCCTCCGGTATTCCCAGCCGATTTATGATTGAGCCGATAAGCTGCGAATAAGATATGCCGTTAAACAGTTGTGGTATTAGTTTTCCAAGCAGCCTGCCCGCCTCTTGCTCTGTCATCCTGATTCCTGCCTGCTCAACTTCTTTATTTAGCAGCAGCCAGTATATATCGATTGGCACCGTGCGTTCGTAGAGGTCATTGAGTTGTTTATTGCTGATTCTGCAGCCATTTGATATTATCATTTGTTGAATTCGACGGATTGTTTCAGGTGAGGTTCTCCGCTCGGAAAACAGCAGTTCCCCCAACAGAACGGTGCGTAAATCCTGAGAATGAAGCAAAATATCTGCATTTAGAGCCTTGAGTGTTTCCATTTCCTGCCAGGCCAAAGTCCTGTCCGAATTGGTTATTTTTCTGTTGTCGGCATAGTAGGCGATGGTTTTTCTGAACCGGACGGTACTTCGACTGAGTTGACTGAGCCAGGTACTTCCGATGAAGCCGACCATTATAATGACGACGACAACAGCCAGTAATTTCTTATTGTTTTTACGCAGCCATTTTACCAAATTCATATTTATGCTCCGAATTTGTTGTTTCTGTTGAGTCTGAAAACCATATAAGTATAGGCAACTTCCCGGTCTTTGCAAGAAAAATAGCGAGATTGAAGCTGAGTATATAAAATCAGCGGTATAATCGTCATATGAATTATTTTACTTTTAAATAAATTTCTTGCACTTGCTGCAGAGAGCTAACATAATATCAGGCAGTCAACCATCAATTTGTCCGGAGTTATGGAGTCTTATGGAATTTGAAGAAGGGCCAGAAGAAGTTAGGAGGCCAAAAATGGATGAAAATCAGGTCACACCAGTCAATCTGTTAGATACTACCGACTGCCTGGAAGCGGTTGGGGTGTTCAGAGGATGGAAAAACTTTTTGTTTATAATTATTATACTGTCTTTATTTTTGCTGCAAATATCCTTTTGGCTGGTAGATACCAATGTCATTACAACAGATGGTGCGGGAGATGTGGCTGCTGCTGCAGATGATGAACCGTTGCAGACTGTTGCAGTCGAGCCGAACCAGCCGGCCGAAGAAGCACAGGAACAAAAAGGCGTCCCTCGATTCGGAGTAACCTTCAAACAGCTCTGCGGACTTATTCGGTTCCTTGATTTTGTGCTTATACCGGCATCCATACTTTATTGTCTGACGATGCTGTTTAGCTTGAAGGTTTCGCTGCTCGGTCGCCTCGGCGGAATAAATCATATCAGCAGGGCATTTTTCCTTTCGCTCGCTTTTGTTGTTTTGTTGCTTCCCTGGCAGAAGTTTTTTGGGGGCGTGGTTGCCGGAGCGATGTACACACCCTCTGAGCTATTAAAATGCTGCAGCGCCGAGACGAGAGGAATATTTGGCACTATACTTTACTATCTGCGTTTCAGCGGCTATTGGGTTTTGGTGATGCTGCTGCTTATCTTTTCGCAGATGCGCAGTTTCCGCTGGGCAAGGAATATCCTTCGTCGCTTAGAGGTTATATAGAAGAGACAGTAGCCCATTATTTGAAAAACTGCACGGTTGTTCGGTTGGGAAGCGTCTGGGAGGGCAAAGCTATTGTCGCTCCGTAAGCCTGCAAATCAGTTCTTTGTGGTCGGGGTATTGTTTGAGCAGTTCATTGCGTTTTGCCGGTTCAAAGTCAGTAAGCTCGAAGCCCGGAGCGACGGTCGTTCCCAATAAGGCGAAACTGCCGCCCTGGTTTAAGAAAGAACCCTGCCAGGTGTTCCGCGTGACGGTAACCTGTACGCATTGGCCGTTGATTATGTCAGGGCCTAAAGTGATTACTTTGCCTGAGCCGTCCGGCCGAAGCTGCAGCATTGTTACCGAATCGCCTAAGTAAAAATGGAATATCTCGTCGCTCTTTAGCCGGTGGAGATTTGAGAATGTTTCCGGTGTGAGCAGATAAAGAATTGCGGTGCTGAAAGCTCTCTCGCCGGAATATTCTGCGGAGTGGTCGATTTTTTCAGATGCCCGGTAGGTCTCGACATAAAAACCGCCTTCGCCCGGCAGTGGCTTCATCCCGAAGAACTCGATAATATGTTCTGCGTTTAACATTTTATCCTGCCGCCGTCGCTATCCATTTAGATTCAATCAGCAAAAGCTCTGCTAAAGTTTTGATAAGCTGTCGCGAGCGTCTTTGAGGTTTTGCTCATTGTCTGTTCTGGCGTAGAGCTTAATCAAATCCCTCAGGGCGGTGCGCTGTATGGAGCGTCCGGTCATTTTCAGGATAGAGAGCGATTCTGAATCCGACAGGGCCTGACCGCACTGCCGGATGGCCTCATATTGTTCTTCTGCGGTGTCATATTCTTTAGCTGCGAAAGATGCTTTTGCAACTCTTGAAGCATGTCTGGCAAGAAATTTTATGGTTTTTGCAATCTGGGTGCCTTCCTGGCGCTTCTGGTTTTGCTCTGATGCGGGCAGGGCCGAAAAGTCCTGCTCTGATAGCGTCAGGATTGCCGTTTCGGAAAACACAGCAGAATCGTCCCATTTGACGAGGAGGAATTTTTCCGCTGCAGCTTTTCGGTCGCCGCTGTCCCATAATTTCATTACCTTGCTAAAGGTTGCCTGTTCATCGAACAAGCCAATGGTTACAGCCGATGTGTCAGGTGTTTCAGGTGATTCGTCGGCAGTCTCAAATATTATATCAGAGGGGAGTTCGGCGCGCACAAGTACGAACGTCTGTACCGGGCCCTGCTTTATACTTTTGGCAATTACGGTTTCGCCGGATTTTAATTTTAGTTGGCGTTTCACAGTTAGTACATTTGTTACGGGTTGTCCTATCGGCAGGGATGTTTTAGGGTCAATCTCCTTTGGCGGCTCTGCTGTGAAATTTTTATAATTAAAATCTATGGTGATGTCTCCCCGCCTGCCGATGGAAGGCGATGCTTCCACGGTTGTTCCGACAGCCTCGTCAGTCAGTTTCTCTGTGAAAGAGTCGGCGTTTGTCCTTGCAAGGTATTTTAACTTTTTTCCGGTACCGCCAATGCCTGTTTTGCCGGATTGTACCTTAATCTTTGCTGAGTCAAGCAGTTTGGAGTTGTTGGGGTCGGTGAGCAGCCAAAGCAATTTTGCAACGGAAGCCGTAACTTCCGCCTTCGGTGCGGGTGAACTTATCCGGAGCTTCTGCAGGGCGTCGGCATTAACCTGCACTTCCATAGTTTCAATGAGCACCTCCGGCCCGGCTTTAGCTGGGATTGGCTGAGCATTTGCGCCCAAAACAACAATCGGGAGTATATAAGCTAAAATCGCAATATACACTGGTTTTGAGAACCTGTTCATAATCAAATCCTTCCAAAAACTTCATTTTTCAACAAAAGGCAAAACCTAAACGCCTCCCGTGTTGTGCCTACAACTGTCATTATTATATGAAAAAAGAGTGTGTTATTGTTAAAAAAAAAGAAAAAAACTGCTAAAAGCCTTATTAAGTAAAACAGCAGAAGTTTTTGGAAAGACTGCATTTAACTCATTCAAGGCGGTTTAACGCCAATCCACAACATTATTATAATTTTCACTAAAAACACTTTGACAGCAATAATATGTCTACGTATATTTACCGACAATGATTAATGATTTTAAGCCACATATTTCACACGAAGAGAGTATTGCCGAAATTACCATCAAGTCGGTTATAACAGGCATTATTTTCGGTTCGCTCTTCGGAGCTGCCAATGCGTATCTCGGCCTGACCGCAGGTTTAAACATTTCCACCTCAATTCCAATAGCTGTTATGGCTGTGGGCGATGTTCTTCCCTGCCGAAGATAAGATTTTCTCCGAAACCGAGGCTAAACTTTTGAAGTGGCGAAAAATCGCGCATCTCCGTAATTAATTGGTTAAATAAAATTAGTATAAGTCGGCTCCTGATTTTGTCAATTGGACTTTTCGTCCTGCATTTTGGAGGTGGTGGAGATTAAGGCTTGCGGGTTTGGTCGAAAAATGTAGAATGTGCGGGACAGAAGGGCGAGGCTGGGGGCTGGATAGTTTTTACGCTGTTGAGGTATTACAGATGAAGAGGGCATTGTTTAATATTATCTTTGCGAAAATTTTGAAGAGCGTTGAAATTGTCGGTAATCGTCTGCCGCATCCAGCGACGTTGTTTGCGATTTTTGCAGTATTTGTGCTGTTGTTTTCAGGTTTGGGTGATTTGCTTAATTGGAGTGTGGTTCATCCGGGAACGCAGGAGGTTGTCCGGCCCGTTAATCTTTTGACTGTAGAGGGACTTCATAAGATTATTTTGAAGGTGGTTCCTAATTTTACCAGCTTTGCCCCTTTGGGGATTGTGCTGGTTGCTATGCTGGGGGTAGGGATAGCTGACAGCAGCGGGCTGTTGGGTGCATTAGTTCGCTTGCTTGTACTGTCATCTTCTGAGAGGATATTGACTTTTATTATAGTTTTTGCGGGTGTGATATCCAATCTTGCTTCAAATGTGGGATATGTTCTTTTGATTCCTCTGGCAGGAATTATTTTTCATACCATGAGGCGTCATCCTTTGGCGGGGATGGCTGCTGCTTTTGCGGGTGTGTCGGGGGGGTTTAGTGCCAATGTGGTTATTGGAACCGTTGATCCGCTTCTGGCTGGATTGAGCCAGGAAGCTGCACGAATTATAGACCCGTCTTATACGGTTAATCCGACGGCAAATTACTATTTTATGTTTGTATCGGCTTTTATTATAGCTTTGATTGGTACGTGGGTGACAGAAAAAATTGTTGTTCCTCGGCTGGGTGAATATAAGGGCGAAAAAAAGGCGGAGAAGCTGACAAAGCTGTCGAGGCTGGAGAAGAAGGGGCTTGTATTCTCGATGATAACTTTTGGTATTTTGTTATTTTTTATTCTTTTGGGCATAATACCACAAGGCGGTTACCTTAGGGGTTCCGGTGGGGGGATACTTCATTCGCCGCTTATTGAGGGCGTGATTGCCTTTATCTTTATTTTATTCGGGGCGACCGGGATGGTTTATGGGGTGGTAATGGGCAAGTTTAAGAGTGACACCGATGTCGTAAAGAGTATGGCGGGCAGTATGAAGACGCTGTCAATGTACCTGGTGCTGGTATTTTTTGCCGCTCAGTTTGTTGCTTATTTTAAGTGGAGCAACCTGGGGATAATAACTGCTGTTAAGGGAGCCGATGTATTGAAGTCACTGAACTGGGGTGTGATACCGACGATGATACTTTTTGTGATTTTTTCAGGATTGATTAATCTTTTGATGGGAAGTGCGTCGGCTAAATGGGCGATATTGGCACCTATTTTTATTCCTATGTTTATGATTTTGGGTTATTCGCCTGAATTGTCGCAGGTTGTGTATCGTATAGGTGACAGCATTACCAACATTATTTCTCCTATGATGAGCTTTTTTGCATTGATAATCGCTTACTTTCAGAGTTATGACAGCAAAGCGGGGTTAGGGACGCTTGTTTCGACGATGCTGCCTTACAGTTTGTTTTTCTTTTTAGGGTGGTCTTTGTTGTTGATTATCTGGATATTGTTGGGAATTCCGCTGGGGCCTGGTGCGGGGTTGTTTTATTCCATATAGGGTTGCCCGGTATGAAATGGGGAGGAATCGGGACAGATTGGGCGGGAAAACTTGAGATCCCGGTAGCACTGGTTTCGGTTGCAGCGATTCTTTACTTTCTGAGGCGCCAGTCCAGAGGCGGAAAAGCCAAAGCTTCTGCGTGAACCTGCTGATATTACTTGTCTGTGACAAAAACAGCCGGAGTGCATCAAACAATTCATTGAAGTCTTGATAGAAGTATTTAAAAAACGAGATAAACATAATAATTATTCCCGAAAATGCAGTAGAGTCTTTGAAAAATTGGGTTTGATTGGGGTGAATAGGCAACATAGGCAAGGCAAAAAGAGCGAAAAATTGGGTTTGAATTGGGTTTGTTTTTTTCCAAAAGTGAGTTTTTGGCGCAAAAACGGGGGAAATTGGGTTTGTTTTGCATAAAAGAGTATTTTTGTGCGCTGGTATAAGTGATCCGGCTTCGCCAAGGGCTACGCCGCGACAGGTTCCGGCTTCACCAGAGGATTGGCCGCGACAAGCGGGGTGTTGGTGGTTTGCTACTCGTGGTTTGGCAGTCATTATAAGTTCTCCTTCGGGGGGGTAAAAAACATGCCTCCCATAATTAGACGAACCTGCGCATTTGGTGCGAAAAAACGGGCAATTCTGTAATGGTTAAGTTTGTAAGTTGTTATGGGGTAAGGGATAAAAAAAATTTGGAAAAGTTCAGATTAGCTTCTAAGTACCTGCGCAAATGATTCTATTCCGCTCAGGCGCCGCGGGGGCTGTTGTAGACCGGAATGAGGAGCATATAAAGCAATCAATCAAAGCGTTGGTTGAAACATCTGAAACAACGGGCAAGATATAATATTGTTACCGAATATGTAGCAATGCCTCTGAAAAATCGTAAAGTTCACTGACCATACAGTTAATTGAAGATAGAATGTTCGCCCGATCTGTTTCATTAAGCTTTTCATTTAACAGCTTGGTAGCAAGGTTAGCTACCTCCTCAAATAACGGGTTTCCTTGCCCATGTAGTGGAGTGGGAATAGGGAATTTGCGAAGTATACTGACTCGATAGGAATGCCAATCCGAGCCTAAGGTCGGCATTTGATGTTGGGTCCATCTCCAGAATACTTTGCTGTTGAGGACAGCAAGCAAAAAATATGAGTTAACGGCATTCTCATCCGGATATATGAGAATAACGCTATTGTTGCAGAAAAGATGTTGATGCTGATCCATGGTAAAACCACCGCCGGAATTGATCACACTTGCAACAATCTTTGGGCTTTGTATGAACTGTGAGACATTTTCTTTTTTAAACGCATACCATGGTTGTCCGTCTTTTAGTTTTCTCGAACCCAGGTAAGATCGACAGGATATTAGGTATCTATATGTGCGAGGGAACTCCGTCTCTAATTTGTCTTCAGTAATTAGGTCTCCAGTTTTTTCATAAGGAAATATACAGAGTGTTTCGGGTTCCGGAGTGGTATATCCGCTGATATGTCGGCCACGCAGTATTGGTCTTAAAATCGAAGATTCAAATAC
>CAZECQ010000059.1:0-13577 GCA_964510545.1 uncultured Pirellulales bacterium
ATGGTATCCCGGTTCAACAGAAACCACTTTTATATTGAAGGGTTTAAGCTCAAGCCTGATTGAACGTGAAAGGCCGACCAAGGCGTGTTTTGAAGCTGAATAAGTCGCATTGAACATGTGTCCGCAGCGACCGGCCAGGGAGGCGATATTGATGATAAGTCCGCCGCCAAGCTCTATCATTTGCGGTGCGACGGCCTGGATGAGATTGACAGCGCCGAAAAAGTTCGTTTCAAAAACCCTCCGGATTTCTTTGTCGTTTATATCCAGGAGACTGCCGCCCATTAGTATTCCCGCATTATTTACAAGAATGTCAATAGGCGCATATTTGTCGGCGATAGTTTTGACCATATCGGCTTTGGTAACATCCAATTTGTCTATGGTTGCGGTAGTGCCGGCGGTATCGAGGGCGCGGCTGAGTCTGTCGGCTTTGCCGAGGTTTCGCATCGTTGCGATTACATCACAGCCTTTTTGGGCGGCCTTGACCGCCGTCAAAAGACCAAAGCCGCTCGAACATCCTGTGATAAGTACACGTTTTGGCCGGCTTTCGTGAGTCATTTCAATAAATCCTTTTTATTGTACCGATTGGATAACAACAATATTAACAAGTATGCACAAGTCAAGCACAATAGCTGTTTTTAGGGCACAGGATGGGTATATTTTCAGCTAATACAGCTTTTTTCCATTAAATTTGGTTCGGCCTTGTATTTTTTACAGAAAATCGTATACTTTTAAGGTTTTAGAGAAACTATGGTAAAAACCTAAGTTAAAGATAACAGGAGCATAGTTAGATGTCGAGAGTATGTTATTTTACCGGTAAGCGAACCGTGGCGGGCAGAAGCATCGCCCGGCGCGGCAAGGCGAAGCATCTCGGTGGTGTCGGCAGAAAGGTTACCGGCATTACCAAGAGGAAGTTTAAGCCGAATATACAAAAAGTTCGGGCCATTATTGACGGCAAAGTGTGCAGAATTAAGGTCTCAGCCAAAGCTATACGAATGGGGCTGGTTCAAAAGCCGCCAAAGCGAAACTACAAACCCGCGGAAAAAACGGCAAGTTAACAAAGCCGGTTTTCATAAGAAAAGCTTTTTGCAGCGAGGCGGGTTTTGCCTCGCTTTTTTTTGAACAGGATTTAGAGATGGAGAAAAAAATCGACGCCAAGCAGGTGAGGAAAGTCGCCAAGCTCTCCCGTCTGGATTTAACTGAAACGGAAGTTGGCGAATTTGCGGGACAGTTAAGTGCAATCCTTGAGTATATGGAAAAGATGAATGAGCTGGATACCACTAATGTGGAACCTCTGGCACATTGTCTTGCGGTGAAAAATGTTTTTCGCGAAGACGCCGCGAGAGAATCGCTCGGGACGGAAAAGGCATTGGCTAATGCGCCGCAGCGGGACGGGGAATTTTTCAAAGTTCCGAAAATCCTCGACGATTCTTCTGCTGCCTGAAAATGACCGATTTTACTAACCGTTTTACAAGAAAAAACAATCACATGAACAAAACGATACTTCTGTTAACTGTGATGATTGTCTCTTTGGTGGTTCTGTCGGCGTACTGCCAAGCTGACGAACTGTTCAGTCCGCAAAACTCGCAGACGTTATGGTATCCATCTCCCGCGAAAAAATGGGTCGAAGCTCTGCCCATCGGCAATGGTCGGCTCGGTGCGATGGTCTTCGGCGGCGTAAAAAGCGAAAGGCTGCAATTTAACGAAGACACGCTCTGGTCGGGCGGGCCGAAAGACTGGAACAACCCGAAGGCCAAAGAATTTCTACCAAAGGTTCGAGATGCTGTTTTCAAAGGCGATTATGCCCTTGCTGATAAATTGTGTAAAAATATGCAGGGACCTTTTGACCAGGCATATCAACCGTTCGGTGATATTTATCTGGATTTTGGCGATTCAGCCGCTGACAAATACTATCGTCAACTCGACATGCAGCGGGGTGTTGTTACAGTTCGTTACAAAATAGCTGATGCTGTATTCACACGCGAAATTTTTTCCAGCTTTCCCGACCAGGTAATAATTATCCGCCTGACTTGTGATAAACCCGGGCGAATCAGTTTTACCGCCCGGATGGACAGCCCCCACAAGCATGACAGCAAGGCATCGGCTCCGGATACACTGATCCTCAGCGGCAGATGCCCAACAACCTACCGCGAGAAAAACAAGCGCTCAGTCAGTTATGATGGTCCGGAAGGAATGAGATTTTCCGCCTATCTGCAGGCGATAGCTGAAAAGGGAAAAGTCACTGCTGAAAATCAGAAACTTCGTGTTACAGGTGCCGATTGTGCCACATTATTTTTGTCAGCGGCAACGAGCTTTAACGGCTTCGATAAGTCGCCGGCTACTCAGGGCAAAAACGAAAAGCTCGAAGCTCAAAAACATCTCAAAGCTGCCGTTGACAAACCTTACAAACAGCTGCTGAAAAACCATTGTACTGACCACGGCCTTTTGTTTAGCAGGGTTGATATGAATCTCGGCACTTCCGAGGCGGCAAAACAACCCACCGATAAACGGATCAAAGATTTCGCCGATGTTAACGATCCACAATTAGCGGCGATGTTCTTTCAGTTTGGGAGGTATTTACTTATCGCAAGCTCACGGCCGGGCTCTCAACCTGCAAATCTTCAGGGAATATGGAATTACCAGGTCATACCACCGTGGAACAGCAGCTGGACGATGAACATCAATGCTGAAATGAATTATTGGCCCGCCGAGACATGCAACTTAGCTGAACTGCACCAGCCTTTATTCGATCTCATCGGCGATTTAGCGGTTAACGGCCGGCAGACAGCCAAAATCAATTATGGCTGTCGGGGATGGGTCTCCCATCATCACGCTGACCTTTGGCGACAGTCGGCGCCGGTCGGCAATTACGGAGACGGACAACCGGTTTGGGCAAACTGGCCAATGAGTCCAGGATGGCTTTGTCAACATCTTTGGGAGCATTATGCCTTTGGCGGTGATGAAGAATTTTTGAGGACAAAGGCCTGGCCCTTAATGAAAGGTGCGGCCCTATTCATTCTGGATTTTCTCATCGAGGACAAGGACGGCTACTTAGTGACATCGCCATCGTTTTCGCCTGAAAATCGTTTTGTTGCTGAGGACGGCAAACGTTACCAGGCCAGCATGGCCTGTGGGATGGACATGGGTATCATCTGTGATTTATTTACCAATTGCATTGAGGCTTCGGAAAAGCTGAACGTCGATCCGCAACTGCGTCAAAAACTCATCGACGCCAAAAGCAGACTATACCCGCTCAAGATAGGCCGTTATGGCCAACTCCAGGAATGGTACAAGGACTTCGACCGTCCCGAAGACCATCATCGTCATATTTCGCATCTTTTCGCGCTACATCCCGGCAGACAGATCACCCGCTGTGGTACGCCGGAATTATTTGCAGCGGCCCGGAAGTCACTTGAAATGCGCGGCGACGGCGGAACCGGCTGGTCGATGGGCTGGAAAATCAATTTCTGGGCACGTCTCCAGGACGGTGACCATGCCTACAAGATGCTCAGCAGACAGTTGCGGATATCTGATACAGGTAAAACGAATTATAAAAGAGGCGGCACATACGCGAATATGTTCGATGCGCATCCGCCTTTCCAGATAGACGGCAATTTCGGAGCTACCGCAGGCATTGCAGAAATGCTGCTCCAAAGTCATACCGGCCGGATTCATCTTCTGCCTGCGCTGCCGTCCGCATGGCCAACGGGTTATGTAAAAGGACTGAGGGCACGAGGCGGATTCGAAGTCGATATCGAATGGAAAGACGGTAAAATAACAAAAGCTGTCATAAAATCAAAATTAGGCAATAAATGCCGTCTTTACGCGGCAACGCCGCTTAAATTAAAACCTACAGGGCCTGGCACAAAATCCAAAATCGTCGAAAAAAACGTAATCGCCTTTGGCACCAAGCCAGGCAAAAATTATATCCTGCTGCCAAACTAACACAACTTGTGTTATTAAGGATAATTAACCACGAATTTGCACGAATGACCACGAATAAAAAAGAAATTCGCATTAATTTGTTGTTAGACAGTATTATAATTGTTACCAAGGGCTTAGTTTTATGAAAAATTTGGCATTTGCGTCGATTATTTTTTTGTTTTTTAACGGATGTGTTACAACAATCACTAAGCTTGATGTAGCGGACTTAAGAACTCAACTAAATACTGTGAATATAACTGATGGGGTAAATTCTGATGAAGCCAAGATTCTTGCGATGAATTACATGTTAGATAATGGAAATGATGAGTATTGGATTATTGCAAAACCGAAAGTTACAGAAGATGGAAATAAGGAAGTATGGACTGTATCGTTTCCTCCAATAGAAGATGGATGGGGATCAAGTGGGAAACCAATATCAGAATTAAAAATTTGGCACTTGATGCCATTTATGACTCATATCAATAAGCAGACAGGGCAATTAAGTATAACAACCTATCGTGTTGAGAATGGTAAATTACATAATCGGTATTGAAGAAACAGATTGTAAACCGTGAAGTAAAATATTTAACAAAAAGCTATGCAGGACGAACTATTAAATACAGATTGCAGAAAGCTGCGTGACCAAATCGCAGCAGGGCAGGTAAGAAGTATCGCAGCCACCGAGGCGGTGTTTGAGGCGATAGAGAAATATGAGCCGGTCATCGGTGCGTATATCAGCACCTTCAAAGAACAGGCCCTGTCCAAGGCCGAAGAGGTTGACGGCAACATTGCATCGGGCCAAAAGGTAGGCTTGTTGGCAGGTGTGCCGATTGCCGTGAAAGACAATATGTGCACTACTTTCGGTGCTACTACCTGTGCATCGCGGATATTAGAGAATTTTTGCGCTCCTTATAATGCAACAGCAGTTGAAAAGCTGCTCGGGGCTGATGCTGTAATAGTCGGCAAGGCCAATATGGATGAGTTTGCGATGGGTTCGAGTACGGAGAACTCCGGCCTGAAGCAGACAGTCAATCCCTGGGACAGGAGCCGGGTGCCGGGCGGCAGCAGCGGAGGTTCGGCGGCGGCGGTTGCCGGACGGATGTGTTTTGCGGCGCTTGGTTCAGATACAGGCGGTTCAATACGTCAGCCGGCTAGTTTCTGCGGGGTGGTCGGGCTAAAACCAACTTACGGCAGAGTTTCACGGTATGGTTTAGTGGCATACGGCTCAAGCCTGGACCAAATCGGGCCGGTAACCAGGAGTGTAGCAGATTCGGCGCTGATGATGAATGTTATAGCGGGATATGACGGGGCTGACAGTACGAGTGTCGATGAAAAAACTGCACCTGTGCCGGATTATCTGGAGAAACTCGATGAGCCGATTGAAGGGTTGAAGATAGCAATTGTGCCGCAGTTTGTGGGCGGAGCCGATGAGCAGGTACGAAAGGCCTTAAGTGACGCGATAAATGTATATGAAAAACTCGGCGCCGAAATAATAGAAATAAATATGCCCCACTTGGATTATGCCGTTGCGGCTTATTACATAGTAGCTACGGCTGAGGCGTCAAGCAATCTGGCACGGTATGACGGAGTGCATTATGGCCATCGTACCCAAAACCCTAAAGATTATATTGAGGTGTATTCGAAATCTCGTGCCGAAGGGTTCGGGGCCGAAGTTAAAAGGCGAATAATGTTAGGCACTTATGCACTTTCGAGTGGTTATTACGATGCCTATTACTTAAAGGCCCTTAAAGTCAGAAATTTGATACGCGGCGATTTTGCCGGTGCCTTTGAAAAATGTGATTGTATTATGATGCCGGTCGCTCCGACAACGGCCTTTAAGATTGGTAAAAATATTGACGACCCGCTGAAGATGTATCTATCAGACATTTATACGATAGCAGCCAATTTAGCCGGCGTACCGGGTATCAGTATCCCCTGCGGTTTCGACGAGAAGGGGCTACCGATTGGTCTGCAGATTCTTTCGGCAGCTTTTACCGAAGATAAACTGCTGAGGATTGCGAAAATGTACGAGGGCAAAACAGACTCGCAGAAGAAAAAACCCGCAATTATTGAGTAAGTCAATAATGAGTGATTTGGAATATAGAGTTATAGTCGGTTTGGAAATTCACGTACAGCTTTGTACGAAGAGCAAGATGTTCTGCGGCTGTGCGGTGCAATTCGGCCAGGCACCCAACAGCAGGGTCTGTCCGGTCTGCCTGGGTATGCCGGGCGTGCTGCCTGTGATGAATAAGCAGGCATTCGAATATGCGGTCCTGACGGCACTGGCGCTTAACTGCGAAATACCCAAGTTCACAAAGTGGGACAGGAAGAGTTATTATTATCCTGATTTGCCGAAAAATTATCAGATAAGTCAGTATGATTTACCTTTGAGTCAAAACGGTTTTATTGAAATTGCTCTTTCAGGGGGTCAGACAAAAAGGATTGGAATAATACGGGCGCATCTGGAAGAGGATGCAGGTAAGAATCTGCACACAGCCGGTAATTTTTCACAGGTGGACCTGAACAGGACGGGTACGCCTTTGCTGGAGATTGTTACCGAGCCGGATATGAGCAGCGCCGGCGAGGTGCGGGCCCTTGCAGTAGAATTGCAGCGAATAGTAAGATACCTTGGGGTATCGGAAGCGGATATGCAAAAAGGTCATATGAGATTTGAACCAAATATCAATCTGGTTATTACCAAAGACGGGGCCGAGTATAAAACGCCCATAGTCGAAGTTAAAAATCTAAACAGCTTTAGAGCACTGGAGAGAAGCGTTGAATATGAAGTGCAAAGACAACTCGATGAATTTCTGGATACCGGCGTAACAATGCAGATGGGCAATAAATCCACACGCGGATGGGACGATGTCAATGAGGCGACCGTTCTTCAGAGAGAGAAGGAAGAAGCCCACGATTACAGATATTTTCCTGAGCCGGACCTTGTGCCGGTGGAATTGACGGAAGAATGGCTTGAGGATATCGGCTCGCATCTGTGTGAACTGCCTTTGGCGAAACAGATGCGGTACGTTCAGGAATATAAACTAAGTGATTATGATGCCGGAGTTTTAACAAGCGAGCGTTCTACGGCTGAGTATTTCGAAGAGGTCGTCGCCGGAGGCGGTGAGCCAAAGCGATCTTGTAATATAGTTACACAGGACTTACTAAAGTTAGCAAACGAAAAAAACTGCAGCGTAGCTGATTTGGGCATCCCATCCCGGAGCATCGCCGAGTTGGCAAAAATGATTGACAAAGGCATAGTCGGTACGAGCGGGGTAAACAAGGCGATAGAAATAATGGTTCATAACCCCCGGAAAACCACAGAGGAAATAGTCGAAGAATTTGACCTGATTCAAAAGAGCGATGCCGGCCAATTAGAGGCGATAGTTGATAAGGTGCTTGCTGAAAATCCAAAGGCGGTTGAAGAAGTAACCGGCGGCGGCAAGAAAAGCAAAAAGGCACGTGGATTTTTGTTAGGCCAGGTTATGCAAAAAACAAAGGGGCAGGCGAATCCAAAAGTCGTCTCCGAAATCTTAGATAAAAAGCTGGGTTGAGAGAACAGGTCTATGTTTATGAGGTATCAGCGAAATTTAATAAAATAAACTCCAAACGAAAAGAGGAAAAATGAAAATTGAAAAAAGCAGTAGTATAGCCAAAAGTACAGTAGATATAGAAGGGGCGAAAGATGTCGAGATAAGATGGCTGATTGCCAAAGATGACGGGGCGGAAAAATTCGCAATGCGAATGTTCGAAATAAAAAGCGGTGGGTTTACGCCATTGCACAGCCATCCCCACGAACACGAAGTGTTTGTGCTTGAAGGAGAGGGTGTATTCGTATGTGAGGGCAAGGAACATGAACTCGGCGAGGAATATGTAGTATTTGTGCCTGGCGGTAAAGAGCATCGATTCAAAAATACAGGAAATTCGGTTTTGGGATTTCTCTGCCTTATTCCTACATCCGCAATATAAAGTCTTCTTACTCGGCGAGAGTGCAAGAGTCCTTAGATACGAAAGCATACATATTGCCATAAACCGAGCCAGCAGGATATCGGCAATAAACAAGATTCCACTTTGCCGAAATTTTGCTTCTAACGGAAATAAAATCTTGGTATTGTGGTTTCTTCATTCAAATCACCTGAGGTTGCTAACCAGGCGGCAAGTGCTACCAGGAGCAAAAGCAAAATGATAAACATCGCAGCAATCAAACGGTCATCGTGAACCAGGTTGTTTGATCTCAGAGCCCCCTGGCGTTTGTGGTGTATATGTATCCAATGAGTATATTTTTTTATCGGTAAAAGGTGCATAATAAGGCTCCTTTCATAAAACTGTTCTACTTTTAAATACGCCGGCTTTCGGAAATTTGTTGGCGATAAATGATATTTTTTTTGACGCGAAGGAACGATAAGAAAATAAAAAGTTAAAAGTCAAAATGCAGAATTAAGGAACCGCTGCGCAGGACTGGTTTTATCAAGCTCGCAGGGGAGGGCAGGGAAAAGTGATTTTTTATTAAAGTTTTCGGACTTTCTATCGAAAATGTATTTTAGAGATGTATTTTCGGTAATCTTATAGGAGCATAGCTATGAAAGTAGATGGAGTGAACGTTGCGGTCGCACACGCCTATGGTCGTAAAGGCGGCCTGGAGTCAGAAGAGCCTCCAGAAGAGCTGGCCGGTGGTGTTACAACGGCCCCTGCGACAACGGCCCCTGTGCCTGAGGCGGCAGCGAGCGAGGATGACGGCCAAGGCGCCCTTGAGTTGCTTCTGGCCGGACATTTCAAGGCTGTTGCCGCTATGCGGCAGGCATTTCACTTCCAGGATGAACTTGCTGCGATGGAGGCAGAGCAGCTAAAGGCGGCGGCTGAGGAACAGATTGACGGGGTCCTTGGGTCAGTTGCGGCGGGTATTGGGCCACTTCTCGAATTGAGTGAAGGCGATGAAGAGCAGGCGGGAGATGAGCCGACGAGTGCAGCGGGGATTCAGGAGATGTTCAACCAGGCGGTGGAAGAGGCAAAAGAAGAATTCGTGGGTGCTGCGGTGCCATCGACCGATGATTTAATTGCTGATTTAAACAGCGCCTTTGAGACGTTCACCGGGCTTCTGCAGAATCTGGAGACACCGGCAATCGATACACCGGACCAAAGCTCCGGCACTATTGATGATGAAGAAGTGGGAGAAGAGGAAGACGTGGAAGAAGAAGAAGAGGAGTCCGGAGCGATTGAGTCTTCTTACATGGAAAGCTGTGTTGCGGGTTTAGAGGCTTCTTTTGCTGCGGCAATGGAGGAGCTTGTTCAGGCGTTGAGTGTGATTACAGTTCTTCCGGAGTTGCCTGCACCCAATGGCAATGGCGCAGCGTATGAAAAGTTTCTTGCCATATATAATGACCTTTGGGGTGTTGAGGCGGCAGGCGAGGGCGTGCCTGTAGATATGGTGGTATAGGTATAAGATACATAGCAGAAAAGCGAAGGGTGCTATGAAGGTAATATCGAAAGGGGAAGTAAAAAAGCCTTTCAGAAATGAAAGGCTTTTTTTATTCAAGAGTAGTTTGGCAAATAGTGATAACGGTTTTTAGTCTTTCTGTATTTTTGGCAGGAAGAAGTGGTATGGGCGGGCGTTTATTACTTCTTTCAGCCAGGATTCGGAGTAACCTTTCTCCTGAGGTTTGCCTTTTTCATCTTTGATATAGCCATCGTTGTATTTGCTTATAAGGTGTTCGCCCAGCTCTCGCCATCGCGATACCATTAGCTCGCCCTGTGAAACGCAGTAATCAGTCAGGTAACGAGTCATAAGTTCCGGTTTGGATTCGGCCAGTTCGAGCGCTGTTTTTTCGACGACCGGCTGAAGCGCCAGAAGATTTGTTTCGATTTGTTTTTGGACGGTCTGGATGTCCTTTATCATATCCGAATATCTTATGTTTGCAAAATTTGCAACGAAGTTGAATATCCACCAGGAAGAATCCCAGGAGAATTTGTCACGGGTGCCTACGATGTGAGATTTTGGAAGATCGTTTATGCCGCAGTACAGCGGTGTGTAGCAGTTGGTGTAGGTATCATCGACACCGTACCAGATTAGGCCGCCAATTGGGTTGGGCAGCCAGTGGCGAGATTGCGAGACAATTGAAAATGCGGTGTGAAATGTTGAGATTGGCCTGTCCCAGGCATAATTGACGTCATCGACTGTCCACTGGGCGGGTCTGTAACGATTTGGAGTGCCGAATGGGCCGGCATCGATGCCTTTTGTCATATCGTAATCGGTGCCCTCATAATGGTCCCGTATCAGGGAGAACAGGTCTGAGACTGAGAGTTTTTTGTCGGGTTTGACCCATAAGGGGTACGGCCGGGCACCCTCGAGGCCGCGAAGGTAATCGGGCAAAAGATTTTGCGAGGGGGCAACCCGTCGGAGCATACTCCAGACCCTGATGTCTGCGGAACGGCGGTGCTTGGGCTTTTCGGGACAATATGCATCGCAGAATCTGAAGGGCTTTCCAGAGTCCGGGTCGTAAAAGCCTTTTTCGATAGCGAAGGAGATTACATTTTTGCTGTAGATGCAGTTTTCCGGGTCATTTAAGGGAAACTCGCCAATTCTGGCCCTGTTTGCGTGACAGGAGACGTATCCATCAGGTACCTTTAGTGCGACCCATATTGCGCCTTTTCCTCCCGGGCCGGGGCCAATCATCTCCATATACCAGACTTCCTGTGTGTCGGCGATGGAGAATGATTCACCTGAGGCGCAATAGCCGTATTTTTCGGCCATTTCGGTCATAACCTTGATTGCGCGGCGGGCGGTTTTGGCGCGCTGAAGGGCAAGTGTCATAAGATGTGTGTATCGTAATTGGCCTTGTGGATTGGTAAGTTCCTTTCGTCCGCCGAATGTTGTTTCGCAGATGACGAGTTGATGTTCGTTTATCAGGCCGAGGCCGCCGTCTTTAGTGGTCTCACAACTCGAGCCGATGACTGCATAGGTGTGCGGGGCTTGTTTTACATCGCCCTTTACGGTTCGATAAATTGGTGTTTTCTCAACAAGGGCGTTAGGTTCGTGGTCAGCGGCAGGAACGTAAACGAGATTAGGGTGGGCCTCGGTATCATAGGTATAAGTGAGCATTGTTGAGCCGTCTTTTGAGGCGCCTTTTGTTACGAGTATGTTTGTGCAGGCATTTGCGTCCGGGACAAGAACGGCAGCGAAAACGCAAACAAGGCTAATTATTGTGAACAGTTTTGTTTTCATAAGTCCATCCTTTCATATTTTATGATTTTGTAATTGGCTGTGGGTGATTATTGCATAAAACTTGTCGATAGGCAAAGGTAAAAAAGCATAGCTTGATATATGGTCATATAACAGGTATTATTTTCAGTGCCGCCGGAAAAGAAAAATGACAAGAGAGGCGTTTAATGAGCAGGAAAAATTACAAAAAGCGAAACCCACCGGAACAATGGTTGCACGGGCTGCATCGATTTTTTGTTGCTGCGGAGAGTTTGCAGGGCAAAAAAGTAGTGATGGCAGGGCAGCAGGCGCAGCAGATTCGTAATGTGCTGCGCATCGGCGACGGCGAACACATTATCGTGCTGGATAATCAGGGCTGGGAATATGAGGTTGTTTTGACGGCTGTCAGGCGGACTGAAGTTGCAGGGCAGGTGGTAGAGAGGCGGCGAGCAATGGGTGAGCCGGATACGCAGATTACACTGTACCAGAGTCTGCTTAAACGAGAAAAGTTCGAATTGGTGCTGCAAAAGTGTACAGAGGTTGGAGTGGGGCGGTTCGTGCCGGTTATTGCCGAGCGCAGTCTGGTCCGGAGTCTGGATGCGGTCAAGGCAGATAAAATGGAGCGGTGGAGACGTATTATTACCGAAGCGGCGGAGCAATCGCAGCGCGGACGAATTCCGGAATTGGCATTGCCTGTTAAGTTCGAGCAGTGTATGACGGCACTTGAGGGCTTTGACTGCTTGCTGATGGCATCAGCGAAGGCCGAAGGAGTAAGTTTGCGGGCGGCTTTGGCCGGCGATGAGAGAGACAAGCCGAGCACTATAGCTTTGTTCATTGGGCCGGAAGGGGGCTTTACCGAAAAAGAAATAGAACTCGGAAGGGCGAGCGGGGCTGTTGTGGTAAGTCTGGGGCGGCGAATTCTGCGAACTGAAACGGCGGCGGTGGTGGCGGCTTCACTTATACTGTATGAATCAGGCGAGATGGACGGGTGATACATTTTTGAACCGTATGTTCCGTGGAGACACTTATGCTTTACTTAGTGGCGACGCCGATTGGTAACCTGTCGGATATTACACTGCGGGCGCTGGAGGTGCTGAGGGAAGTGGATTGCGTAGCCAGTGAAGATACGCGCAAGACGGGGATGCTGTTGAAGCATTTTGATATAAAGCGGTCGCAAATATCTTTCCACGAGCATAACAAGCAGCGGGCGGGGAAAAAGATTATGGGGTTGCTCGAAGAAGGCAAATCGGTGGCTCTGGTTACGAATGCAGGCACGCCGGGGATTTCGGACCCGGGATTTACATTAGTGCGCAGCGCTGTCGAAGCGGGGTTCGAGGTTACAATGATTCCGGGGGCAGCGGCTTTTGTTATGGCGATTGTTTTGTCGGGATTGGCTACGCACGAATTTGTCTTTAAGGGGTTTGCCCCCCGCAAAAGCGGCAAGCGCAAGCGGTTTTTGGCTGTCGATAAGGCATCGCCGCATACGCTGGTTTTCTACGAGAGTCCGTATCGGTTGCGTTCGTTTTTGGAAGATGCTCTGGAGGTGTATGGTGACAGAAGAGCGGCTCTGGCGAAGGAACTGACGAAGATGTTTGAATCTGTAAAACGGGGGCGATTGTCTGAATTATTAGCCGGCCTTGAAGACGGGCCGAAAGGCGAATACGTAATTGTTATTGAAGGGGCAGCTGAGAAAAGGTAAAAGTTAAAATGCAAAGTGTAAAACCATAGTTAAAAAGTCAAAACGAAAAGATAGCAACAAAGGCAGAAAGACACTAAGGGAACAGGGAAAGGGTATCAGGTTATCAGGGTAGCAGGGAGTAGGAAACCAGAAAATCAGGATAACAGGATTGAAATAGATTTATTTTTTGACACGGACTTACGCAGACTAACATTGTTTTTCTTATAATCAAATCCCTATTATTATGGCTTCTATGCAAGATACTCAAGAAATAAAACCCCATTCATATCAGCAAAGAAACATGCTGGCTGGCATCGTTCACGGTACTTTTTTCAATATGGCGCAAGCTTTTGCCGAGCCTTTTGCCCTGCTTCCTCTTTTTTTAGCCGGTTTTACATCGTCAAAGTTAATCATCGGGTTGACAGTGGGATTAATGCAGGCCGCTGCGGTACTGCCGCAATTGCTGATGTCCCGTCTTCTACGGCGTCGTCCGCATACAGCAAGGCCTTTAATGCTTGGAGGAATCTGGACGCGATGTGGCGTATGGGGGCTGTTAGGCATTTTGGCTCTTGTGAGTTCCGAACAGAGTGTTTCACTTCTTTGGGCATCTATCATACTTGTAAGTCTATACTCCTTTGCCGGCGGTATAGCTGTGCTTCCTTTCAACCGGATAATAAGTGAAACAATTCTACCGGAAAAAAGGAGCAGTTTCTTCGGATGGCGGCTGTTTTTCGGCGGCTTTATGGCTATGATGGCAGGTTTTCTTGTCAAATTTGTACTGGGCAG
>CAZECQ010000060.1:0-13549 GCA_964510545.1 uncultured Pirellulales bacterium
TCCTTATTTTGTGTTCGATCTTATCTTTTGGAAAAAGCCTTTCTCCGTTTGACTTAACCGTTATAACCAATTCGTCACTACCATCTCTTGTCCCTATTATGCCTGGCACAATATAGATATTTTCTCCAGTTCCAACTTGTTTTGCCATTTCGGTTTCCCTAATTCTGTATTTGAGTTTTCGTCGCCGGGGCGGGTTTGCTTTTACCTCACCGCTGTTTTTATTTTCCAGCCATATTTCCTTCTTCTAACTCCTATCTCCTAACTCTTTTCTTTCTAAACATCACCGCACCGAGGCCGAGCGGTAAGAGCATCAGAACTAAGGGCTGTCCTCTTGCACTTCCTGTTGAGCAACCGCAGCCTGTGGCGTTGTGTTCTTTTGGTAGGTATGAATACCTATAATTATGGCCGCCGATATTAAAAGCAACCGTATCGGTGTAGCCAGATTAAGGTCTTCAGAGCCAACCGTTTTGTCAATAAAGATAAGCAATAATGCGATAACGAATAAAATCCCTGCCGCTACTAACATTTTTTCTCTCCTAAAAAATTGCATAGATTCCACCAGTTAAGATTTTGCAAACTTAATTTGTTTTCCGCCACTGTCATTATCTCCCATCCTATCATTTGTACTAAAAAAACCAAAAGACGATAAAATTATAACCCTCTCTCCACACCCCGTCAAACCATTTTCCAACTTTTCTTTGTTTTATATCTGGAATTACGTATTTATACTTATTATTTTAACTTCTCAGTTCGAAGCTGTACTGCCTGCGGTTCGGGCTTCGCCCTCATCGCGGCCAATTTTTTCTATACGCTACACGCTAACCGCTACCCGCTGTACGCTATACGCTAATTCCCGTCAAACCAAAAAATTCAATACTCTACTGTTCACCCATCTACTCTCAACAGATTCGATGTTCGATGTTCGATGTTCATAGTTCGAAGTTAAATTTCTTCGTGTCGAAGCCTGTCCGCCGTAGCCTTGGCGAAGCCGGATCTGCGGCTATACTTTTCTGCGTAATCTGCGAAATCCGTGATTAATTTTATTCGTGTTTTTTGTGCCTTTTCACGGCTATTATTTTCTTCTGCTGCCTGTTATTTACGTGCCTAAGGCACCGCTATTTATGTGCTTATAAAGCACCTTTTTAGCCCAGTTATGGATTTTGGATTTAAAACTTGGGCTAATCCTGAGCCTGCCTGTGCTGAGTATCATCGAAGTGCCGAAGGGTTTGCACTTTTCTTCTTACCCATTTCACCCATTCACCCCAATTAAAACCTGCATCGCAAAGCGATTTCAACCAATAATCAATAATCCATAATCAATAATCAATTAAAAGGCTCCTGTCTTCTTTCTTTCGTGTTAATCAAATCGATTTGTCAGCTTAATAAATAGTTGCATTTATAATAATGCAACTGTGGACAAAGGTAAATCTCTGTGTCGAAAGCTTGCTTTTAGAGCAGAGTTTACCGAGAACACCAAAGCTGACCAAATATTCGTTTTCTTCGCGTCCTTCGTGCCTTTCGTGGTAAATAAACCTTAATTTAGATATTTAATCTTCTTTTCTTCGTTTCCTTCTTTTCCTTCGTGGTGAATAAGCCTTAATTTTGATATTTAATCTCTTTTTCTTCGTGTCCTTCTTTTTCTTCGTGGTGAATAATTGATTTCTTCATGTTTTTAGAATCATTTGCGCAGGTATTAATGTGCTAGTTGGAATTTTCTCAAATTTTTTTTACCTCTTACCACATAACAACTTACAAATTTTGACTATACAAAATCACCCGAATTTTCGCACCAAATGCGCAGGTTCGTCTAATTATGGGGAGACCTGTTTTTTAAACCCCTGAGTATAGTGCTCACGATTGAATTTTTACGTTTGTTCGCGGGCAAGTAGCATTAAAACTAAGTTACAATCCCCGACGCGTGAATTTATTACCCTGAAGGGTAGGATAAGTTGAAATGACCACCAAACATCAAATCACGAGCCCCGAGATGCGATATTTGAGATACAAGCCACAATCCATGAGCCGCGAACCAGTTAACCACCTGCCCCACTCGCCTCTAACCCTGACCCCCTCACCTCTAACCCTAACCCCCTTATCGCCTACGCTACACCCCTCGCCGCTCTTCATAAAGCTTGCTGCTGCTCTTGCTTTCTGGACATATTTTACCCACCTTGTCCTTATTTCCATTCGTCCCGGCCAGGCCGAATCCCCCAGCGCACAAAAATACTCTTTTATGCAAAACAAACCCAATTTCCCCCGTTTTTGCGCCAAAAACTCACCTTTACAAGAAAAACAAACCCAATTCAAACCCAATCAAACCCAATTTTTCGCGCTTTTTATCTTACCCTTTTTACCCATTCACCCCTTCTTACTCCTGTTCAACTCTCTCTTATCTTCCCCACTTCTGCCAATGTATACCGCTCCTGTCCTCGAATATCTTAAATTCATCCTCCGGACAGTCATACAAATACCTGACAGTACAACAGGCAAACGCCATCGCAAGTCTTTTAACTGCAATATCTTCGCCGCGGTTCTCAACTTCGAAACCGACCTTAATAGTCTTACTTTCCCCCCCTGCAGGCCAAACTTGCCCCCCTCCCTTCGTTTCCAGCAGAACCGCCCTGCCGTTCAAAAAACCATTAACATAACCCTCTTGAGGCATCTGCCTGAGCTGATAATCATCAATATCCACATAAAGAACCATATCCGCCCCAAGTGCTTTACCCACTTCTGCTTTTGATAGCTGTGCAAAATCGCCCCTGCTGGTTCTAAAATTCGACAATTCACTATAATCAACCAGCATTTCCGGCTCGATTTTTATCCGCCGTACAATATCCCGGTTCATCGCATCCGTAATATAATAACGCAGGTTCGTCCCGGCATTCAGATAAACCGGCTGCTCAACAAGCACTAATATCTTCTGTTCTATATGTTCTGTAAGGTCATATTCCGCTTCTATTTTCTTTTCGTGCCGTGTCTTCGTACCTAATATACCGGGTAACTGGCAGCCACCGCTAATCATCGCCGCACTCAATATATACAAAACTGTCAAATTTTTCATTTTACCTGCCAAAATCTATTTTGCGTTTTTTGGTTTTTTTTACTCGCTTTTTAATCCAATAATCAACTTTTTTCTGCCAGTGCACGTGCTAACGTAACCGCCCAGCCGGTACTGTCTGCCCTGCCTGCCCCATAGGGGAGATTGTCGAAGACAGTATCATCGAAGTGTCGAACGGCTCAGTAATCAACTTTTTTCTGCCAGTGCACGTGCTAACGTAACCGCCCAGCCAGCGGCTACAATAATTAACAACGACAGAATTATGTATTTTACTTTAATTTCATTGAAAAAACGACTAATAAAATTGGGATATAGCCCCAATACTACTATAAGTAATGCTAATAATCCTATCACCACCAGAACACAGCAGAAAAAAGCCGCCGCCGGCTGAATATAAAACGCCTCAAAAATTTTACCCTTAGCAAAAGTAATAGTTGATGTAGTCATTGAGCAGGTCGGACAGGTAAGGCCGTATCTTTGTTTAACGCCACAGGGTTCAATCCAACGGCCAAGGTTTATCTTCCCCGTTGCGGCTAGTCGAAAAACGCCAAAAAAAGCGGCTACTGCCAATAAAACAAGACCTGCCAGGAGTCTTTGCCGGGCTGTTGCTTTGTGGAAAATTTTCGTTTTATTTATCTGTTGGCTTGTCTGCATAACTTCGTTAAAATAAGCAATTCTAATAATGTTGTCAACCTCAAAGAAAGGCACAATTATGCCATTAGACCAGATAGAACTAAGAAAGATTCTCGAAACCACAATCGTAGCCGCGCGGTTAGCCGGGCAGCGTGCGATGGAAGAACTTAACTATGTTAAGGCCACGATAAAAAACGATAATGAGCTGGTAACACAGGCTGATGCACGATGCCAGCAAATAATCATCAACCGAATTAAAGAGACATATCCAGACCATGGGTTTATCGCCGAGGAAGGCGAAAAGGGAAATATATTTAAGCAGGCGCCCCGCGGGGCCGAGCAAATCTGGTGGGTCATCGACCCGATAGACGGAACCAACAATTATGCGCACCAGATGCTATGCTTTGTGGTCAGTATCGGTGTGATGTACGAAGGTAAGCCGGTTGTCGGCGTTATCTTCGAGCCGGCCACGGATTCAATGTTCACGGCTGTTAAAGGCGGTGAAGCACAACTTAACAGCAGGCGAATAAATGTTAGTGAAGAGAAAATAGAAAAAGTTTCGAGCGTTGGTCTTGACAGCAATTTTGAAACTGAGCTGCCGGGCTGGGCGTGCGAAATTATGAAACGAACAAGATACCGCAATTTAGGTGCAACCGCCCTGCAATTAGCATACGTAGCAAAGGGAAGTTTTATTGCCACCATTAATTCTCATCAGAAATTGTGGGACATAGCGGCCGGTACGGTGATTGCAGAGGCCGCAGGCGCTGTAGTAACCGATTGGCAAGGCGGCAAAATCTTTCCGGTTGATTTGGACAGTTATGAAGGCGGAAAATTGCCGATATTTGCAGCTAACAAAAAAGTACACGCAGAAATTTTAGAACTTCTGAAATCCTGACCACACAATCAGCATATCAGATGGGGACTTTTATTTTTGTTAATCTTCTTCTGTGTCTTTTTCTTATAAAGACCAAAGCACTAAGGCCGAGAAGACAAATCGTCGAGGGCTCCGGTACAGGGTTTGTGTATGGCCCAAGTCCGGGGTCATATTGTTCCAGCCAGGTTTCATCATCGGGCGGGACCCATGGCTCGCCGGGTATACCCCTCCAGGCAGCATCATGTATCATGGTCTGGTCATCGAAAACAGCCACATCCTGATATACAGGGTAATTGGCATCAAAACCCGCAGCAGCAGTATCCCACTGGTAAAAAAGGTTGAAGCTGAATAAGTCGATTTCACTGGATGTATTGTTAGTAAGCCTGGGGCCGTAGAGATAGGCGGTCTTTTCATCCGTCGATATAGCCGTCTGCCACCCTTCTGCTGTATAATCAAACCAAATAGTACTTGTCCACTCCGGCTCCTTTTCAAATAACAAGCCTGTGGGAATAGTCGGGATATCCGGGATATAATGTACAAGGCATGTGAAAGATTCGCCAGGCCCCAGAGCCATTTTCCACTCCTCATTAGCATCCACAATGGTGGCCTGAGCAACTGAAGCAAGAACAAGCAATGATGCTGCGACTAACAAAAAAAATCTCATCGAGTTTTTCTCCACCACTTCTCCGAACAAAGATATATAAATATATCACGAAAAAGGGTATTATATGCGCGACTTTAGGGCGCAATACACAACACATTCGATGAGTTTTCTTCCCCAAAACTATCAAATCAACTAATTATATTATAGGACTTTTGAGTCAGGTGTCAATAAAAAAACCTTCTAAAAAAAGAAAATTTTATTATAACCGTAACATCTTATCCGGCAAGAACATACGAAAACGCCAAATATATCATCTCGGGTCAGGAACCGGATGCAAAGCAACAATTTTAACTTTACCTGCCGGCCCACCGGCCTGGCTTCTATCGAATATTGCTATAACTCTCTTCTGGGGGCCATCGACGCCGACACGAACGAGTATATAGGCGGTAAAGACATCACTTCGGACAGTAACAAGGTTGCTGATTCGCGAGAAGATTAAATCACGCTCTTCAAAATCGTCCGGAGCACCATCATTCGCGGTCAGGTCGGGAAATCCAAACTGGTCAACAAAGTCACGAGAATAGTAATTAATATAATTAACCAAGCAAGGGTCAGCATCATCAATAACATTATTTAATTCACCAATGCTTTCAAAAGCTGCGTTCGTATCCCGATAATCCACTATCTTCTGAGCAAGTTGCGGGCGGACCCAGGGCAGTTGTGCGATTACGAACCAGGGGGCAGTGTTGATATTAATCCGGCCTTTTATTCTTGTTTCAGTCGGGTCAGATATATGGCCGGCCGGGTCCATTACTGTCAGATAATTAAATATGTGCTGATAAGCCGGAACAGCTAAATTGAGTCTCACATCGGCCTCGAACTCGTTGTTGTACCCAATAATATCAGGAGGGTATACCCCAAGGCTGGAAGAATAGACAGCTTTTCGGAAGACCTTTCCTATATCGCCGATGCCGGTAAACGGTTGATTTTCCGGATGTGCCTGAATCTTATACGTGCTGCCATCAACGAAGTTGTTAAAACTGCCGAGCGTCTCATTATTTTCAATAAAATCTTCATCCCACAAACGCCTTATGCATTTGTGTCGGGTAATATCCCTCTGAAAACTGTGAACATTAGCATCCATTACCCACCACCGGGTGTCATTGGGTTCATGGACATTTACGGAATCAACTGTAATCCAATCAGAGCCAGCAAGACGCTGAAGCTCTATTTTCGTAAGCGGGTCAAAAACAACGGTGCTGGGAGGTAAATTCGGCTCATATTGACACAAACGTGGTAGATTTGGGTCATAATCAACAATCTGCCAATCCACATACCCCTTTATAGGAGCGCATGGGTCTTCGAAGAGTATTACATGAAATCGCTTATTGCCCGACCAGTCAATTGGAACCGGACTGCCGGCGTAGCTTTCAATTGCAAGCCGCCATTGGGTCGGGTCGGGATAAACATCCGACTCATAGGGCTTGTGGAGTTCTATAGCGTACGACTTACGGATAGTAAAACTGATTGGAGCGGTCGGAAAGCCGGTGAGTTTCAGGAACCTGTGTGCCAGTTCGGAAATATAAACACAGGGCTGTTCAAAGCCGTAATGACCATTGTAAACGCTAACGCAGGGATCGCTGTCGCGGAAATCCTTGATATTGACGGCCAATTGGGCAGCGACGGAATCATCAACAAAACCAGCATCGGCAAAACCCATCCTTATGTGATTATATAAATCAGTAATGACGTTAGGGTCATTGGGAACTGTCCCGTTGACATTTAACATTCTGCCGCTGTTCGGGATGGAGGGGTTTTTGCTATCCGGAGTAATTATCCTGTCCATATTGTAGGTGGTTGATATGTGGCGAAATGCGTAATAATTAGGATCAGACGGATCGAGATTTGGGTCAAGAATGCTGGGAACAAAGCATGCCCTCTTAAACCACTTGTCGAGTTCTTGTCCTCCAGATGTTACAGGAGTGGAGAGAATGGCTTTTCTAAATTCACCACCCCAGCCTTCCAATCGAGTGTCAATACCTTCGTGGTTAAGTAAGAATCTATTTCGCATTTCCAGTTCATCGTCAATACCAAACGGCGTATACGGCATAAGCAGTTGACCGTATCTCCAAATAACATTTTGCTCATACAAAGCTAAATTTAACGGGTCAACACCAATACCATTATTACATCTTGCATTTCTTAAATCAGTCTCATCTGCAAAATCATACGAGCAATATCCCGGTCTCCAGGACAAGGCCATAAGGTTGACTTGCATCTGGCTTGAGCCGTCGATTCTTCCAATGGGTTCATTGGGGTCGAATTTGTAAGCGGTGTTGACGTTTAACATACCGCCGTTATCGATGAGTCTGATGGCTGCGAAAACAGGTTTTCCCCTGCTGGTATTATCGTTAAGCTTAATCCATATTGAATCTGCAACGCCGTCACCATCTGCATCAGCTAATGGACTGCTAAGGTCAATTCTATCGTGCTCGCCAACAATACGTGCCGGCACATCATTGGGACTGATGATGTAGCCTGTAACATCACTTATCTGTCGCCAGAAGCCCGATTCGTTCGGCTCAAGAGATGCCAGAAAGGCGTTACAGGGGTCGGGATAGTCATAATACTCCTGATTAGGGTCATTACCGGGGACATCGAGGGCAAGCTGCTGGGATATTTCGGCTACGACAGATTCGAGAGCGAACTGGAGCTCCTTATTTTCGGTTACGGCCGACGTTGCGATTTTATCGACGCGTGCGACCATAAGGAACACGGTGCCGATTAATGCCAGCAGGGCCGTCAGTACCACCGCCAGAATAAGGGCCGAAGCGGAGCGAGTTTTTTTTTCAGAAAGTTTTGTCTTTTCCATTTTCATCCCTGACTGTTTTCACAGCTAAAAACTAATTATCCAAATAAACTATGTGCGTAAATTCCCTGCCGTTTTTTATAATTCCTTTCGAATCGTACAGCATAAAAGTGAACTTCAACGCCCGCGGATAAAATCCTGATTCAAAATTTTTAACAACAGGTATCTCAGCGTATGAAACATCTTTGACAAAATACCAAGGAGAAGTATCTATGAGGCTTGGATTTAAAATATTAAAATAAACACCAAACCAATCAGGATGTGTTAACCATTGGTCAAAATGTGGAGTCTCCGGAAACCAGCGGAATTCCGACGGGGCAACGACAGGATAAGGGTATGCCCATTGTATTGCAAAGCTGCCGATGCCCTCGCACATTAACTTATGAAATGTGTCCGGGTCCTGTTTATCAATCTCGGGCCGCTTATAAAAACAGGTATTAACAACAATTCCATATTCATCAATAGGTATTGTTTTCCACCGGGCTAATGATAATCTGTCATATTCATAAACTTCATTAAGGTTACCCGAACCTGAAATGCAGTCAAAGCTTGTCTGAATATCTGCTGCAACAGGCCACTGAACCAGTGCTGTATCAGCGCTTAATATATGCCGGCGTCTGGCAAGCAGCCGCTGCCTTTCGTCATCAATTTCCCATGGCTTTTTCATATTACCATAGAAGGGGTCCCGGCTTTGTGCCTGGGAGTAATGAATTCTGGCAACGTTGCCGACTAACGGGCTTCCGTTGTATAATTGTGTTGACTGGAAATCGCCGGCGGCGAAGAACATAATCTGGTCGAACCGATTATTTTCAATAAAATTGGCGTCATTTCGGAACCATATTAAAAGGGGTGCATCTTTTTGCAGGCCTTTGAAATCCCTGTTCAACTGGTCGGTAATGGCGCGGAACTTCTGCATAATCTCGGCGCTGGCCGCCGAGGTTCGGTGAGCATCGATACTGACGTTGAAAATCACGCTTGCAAACGATATCACCATAGTCAGAAGTGTGATAGAGACGACAAGCTCAATCAGGGTAAAGGCCTTTTTCGTGGCTCGTGACTCACGGCTCGTGATTCGTGGTTTGAATTTCATAATTCGTACTCTATGAACCATGAACTAAATACTCTCTAAAATCTTATTTCTTTCTGATATACAGCGATGCAGGGGTATCTTCCGCCGCCGATGGGCGGCGGAACAACCCACACATTGTCACTTACGCCCAGCCAATCGCCGTCAAGCAAAATCGTATCGTCATCAGGGGACGGATAGCGCTCCATTACCCGATATATACGGCCGGTGGCATTGTCCAAAATCCGGCAGCCATCATTGATAAATTTTCTTTCCTGGGGCCGAAATATATGAATCACATTTGGTTTGGCAATGTCTGGAACAACCTCAACTTTTACCGGTCTTGGCCAGTTAACTGCATTCGCTCCAGAGAAATCAACTACCCTACCATAATCGAGGTCGCTCGGTATCAAAGTCATATCGGGGGTGTAGTATCGAAGATTTGGGCCGGTCTTTCTGCAGATAAAAACGGCTACCTGAACAAGGCCGGGGCCTGTGAGTCTGCAAAGCGCAGAGAAGCAATAATGTTTTTGCGATACGCCGGTATCGGTCGAAGGATACAAAAACTCGTACGGCGGAACGGCCAGAGAAGATACTTCATTAAAGTCAACACAATCGGCCAATCCTGGGAAATTGGGTGAGGAAACGTCAACACCATAGAGCCTAACTTTTGCAAAGGCCTCATCGGCGACGACCGCTGCTATGGTGCGTTCGGTCGAGACTGTTGTAAAATGGATGGCGACCGGGAAGACGCCGGCAATAAAAACCATGCCGACAGACAGCACACCGACCGCCAGCAGCATCTCGGTAAGAGAAAAACCGGAATTTCGCTTTTTATAACTCATCGCTCAATAATCGTCCCCGTGTAGGGGTTTATACAAACCATTCCTTCAAAAGCCAGGCGGTTTAAATAATCCGTCCACGCCCTGCCCATATTATAGGCCTGTTTGAACTTTTCGGTTTCGTAGATAATGAAACTGTTTCGACTCGGCTCCGGCCCCAAACCACCCTCTGGGGGAGGGTTAAAATAATCATCTTGATAAAACCTTCCGATTCCAGCAACGACATTATTTACTGTATTGAATACATCATCCGTGCTACTATCATCAGTTCGACCGTCTCTGTTTCTTATTCGAATTCCATGGATTACCACTTTTCCACTCGGAGAGAAAATGATGGAAAATGTGGTCGTATCCGCAAGTTCAAGTTCATTATCAATTCGGTTGTTGCCGCCGAGCAACGGATCATCGAGTCGAATTTGCTGCGTTGGATTTGCCGGATTCTGCACTTTGCGACCAATCACGATCGTAAAATCCATAACGCCGATTGATTCGGGTAGTTTTATCGGCTGAAGGTTATCAACTGCCCGGAAAAAATATGCTCCGATTTTCGGGTCGTTCACAATGAAAATCATATATTGAGAAGCGTTTAGCGGATTGTTGGGGTCGTCGGGATTATAAGCTTTTTGAAAGCGAACGCCGGCGTAGTGCTGTTCTTTGGCAGCGATGCCGCGAGCGGTTGACAAAGCTGCGCTTATCATACATCTTGTGCTGCCGGCGGTCTCGAAGGAGCCAATCAAAGCCTTTACGGCGGGCATTGCCAGGACAGCAAGCAGCGCTACGATGGAAACGACAACCGTCATCTCCATCAGTGATACGCCGGATTGTCCTAATTTTCGTTTCATTATTTATCTCAGCCACAAGGGCATAAGGTTACCGGGTTTTTAATCCTTGCTGCTTATATCATCAGCGGTGCCGAATGTTTTGTCCGGCCCGGCCGACGTAATTACAGGAAATGTCCTTTTGTAATAAGGCGTAACTGGGAACACTTCTTCATTGTAATAATCATAATGCAGAGTCGTGCCCCAGGGGTCGATTACCCTCAGCAGCAGATATTCCCTTCCATCGATTGTAACTTTCATTTTGTTACCATAGTCATCCTCATCGGTTACTAATGAACGGTCGATTTTATCCAAAGTCTTTTTGCTCTGCGGGACCTTGCCGAGGAAAAAATACAGCACTTCGCAGCCGGAATATTCGGGTTTGTAGTTAAAAGCTGTCGAGCCTGACAAATCCGTAATCAATACATTTGCCGGCGGAAGCAATCCAAATGCAGCCTCCAGCGTAGTTTCAATACTAATCGGGCCAGCCGGTGGGAAACCGTTGCAGTCGAGCGGAAAATCAAAATCGGAATAATCTATAATTGAATTATTATAGCGGTATCCGAAATCGGCGAACTGCTGCAGTGCGGCGGTAAGGGTTGCGATGGTGTTTTCGGTAAGCTGCCGGTCGCTCTGGTTGCGGATGTGCGTTGCGGTGGTGATTACGAGCGAGGCCAGAACAACTATTACAGCTACAACAACCAGCATCTCCGTAAGTGTTACGCCGATTTTGTTTTTGTAAGTCTTCATAGCATTTCGCTAACTAAAATGTGCGAGGGCCGGGCGTTGGTTTTAAAAGTTTGTAATATCGTCAGCCGTTCCATACTCGCCGTCCGCCCCTGCTGAAATTAATATGTAAGAATCCGGCCTGTAGGGCCAGGGCATTACGGGTGTTGACGCCTTCGGATCTGCAATATATTCGTAGAAGTTCTGATACGTACCAGAGGCAACGCCAAGCTTATGCCATAAAACACCTTTTTTCAAAGGCGGCAGTTTGGGGAATTGCGCTGTATTTATAAACGGCAGATTGTCGTAAACATCGTAAATCAGGTGTTTTGTACCTACTAAACTGCGGTCGAGAGTTTTGCTGAGCGTATTTGCCCTGTAATAGAGAATCGGCGTTCCGGCCAGAAATCTTTCAGTTTCACCATTAGGCAGAGTTAAAGTTATTCTCTTTACGCCGAATGCATCACAAATAACATAGGTATTCCACGCAAGCGGTATAGGTTCATCATACAATCCATCCTTAATTCCGGTAGCCGGGTTTTTGCCGACTCTATAGGCATTGGCCGAGCCAAGCTCCAGGTAAGGCCCCCTTCTTTCGTGCAAAGTGGCATCTCCACGAACCTTATCAGGGTCATATGACCACTCTCCAGTGTTTCTATCGTATCCATCGGGTCTCCATGCGGATTTGGGGTGAAAGCCCATCAGGTCCCAGCCCAGAAGTGCCTCGGCGAGTTTTTGAGCACCACAGTAATCACCATTTCCCCCAGGAACAACAGAAGGAATATTCCAACTTGATTCGGGATAATCGCCATAGTCATTCCTAAAGGCCGTCAATGCCATTTCGATTGCTGTAATCTGTGCTTTTTGCTTTGCCTCTTTGGCCATAGTGTTGACCATATTCAACGCAGGTATGAGCAGGCCGACCAAAAGCGCTATTATCCCGATAACCGTTAACAGCTCAATCATCGTAAAACCATACTTTTTACGTTCCATAGCAATTGTCCTTTGCCTTTTTATTTATCTTTTATAACCCGTACAACCAGCTTTTTCCGAGCCATTCATCAGCCATTATCAAAACATCTTTATAGTCAACCATTTGTGAGCAGTCGATGTCACCTCTGATGCAGTCTGCAGTACTCTTGAAATCGCTGCTTAAGATTGCAAAATCGCGCCAATCGACAGTACCGTCATCGTTAAGGTCTGCTTCGGGCAGCCCCGGTGGGAAGCGGTTCTCGCCAAACCAGCCGTTCACATCACTGCATTTAAGCCAGTACTCAGTAAAAGCGCCCAAATCAAACCTATCAATAATGGCTTTATCAACCCATACTAAATCGTATCTCTCGTTTGGATTTTCTATGAGCCAAAGTCTTGCCAGCAGGGCAAAATCACGTGAATCTACGATACAGTCCTGATTGAGGTCTTCCGGCAGATACCCAAAGCCCCGACAGTAAGTATCGAAGCTGATAAAATCCCACCTGGCCAGGTATTCATCAAAAGCATAAGCCTCGTCTATGTTCACTTTTAAGCACAGCGAAAGTGTATGTAAATTGGTGTCGTTTATATCAATATCATTGACCTCAACGTGGTATAGGCCGGCATCGTTCGGCTCCATAGTATTCGAATCCCAGATAATATCGTTGCCGTCAATTATCATAATTGCGCTGCGCTTACCCTCCGGCCAGGCGCCGCCCGCAACGGTAACCAACTTTACATCGAAAATAATCTCGTTAACATCCTTCAGGTAAACCTGCTGAGAGACCATTGCTTTTTCGCCTTTACTAAACTCTCCAAATCCGGAATAAAGGGTCAGGCAATTACTATCACCTCCATTATAACCATGGCTTGACCATTCCGTCCCAACCCATCCGTTAAACTTTCCCGACGGAATATTAACGTCGCACCATCGCTTGGGCGCTTCTGCCGTAATATCAGCTATCTGATGACCGTTATTTTCGAAACTACCATTCATAATCATACTAACGCCTGCCAGCGTCCTATGTGCCGAAGGCACCAAAACAAGCACCAATGCGGTCAATGTTACTCTTTTCATCTTTCGCTA